>JBPPMC010000217.1:0-9417 GCA_051305835.1 Sphingobium sp. | reverse complement strand
CGGCTAATCTATTTCAGTGCCGCGGTGACCGCAGTCGTTACGCACTGAACCGGCGATCAGAGAGCGGGAGCCTTATGGACATTGATCCGACATCCAGCCGAAATGCGGCTGGTCCGGTGCATGAAGAATTGTTCGAGTTGCTTGTAGAGAGCGCGACGGACTTCGCAATCTATACGACTGATCTCACGGGGCAGATTACGAGTTGGAACGTGGGGGCTACGCGTCTCTTCGGCTATTCCGAGCAGGAAATGCTTGATTCAGACGGCGACATCGTTTTCACGCCGGAGGACCGGGCCTCGGGTGTCCCTGCTGGAGAGCGGCTGCGCGGCAGAACGAAGGGGCGTGCAGAGGACGAGCGATGGCATCAGCGCAAGGACGGGTCGCGCTTCTGGGCGTCTGGCCTCCTGATGCCGCTCCGCGATGGCACCGGCTACGTCAAGATTGCGCGCGATCGGACAGAGCAGCAAGAAGCAGACCAGCAAATCCGGGAACGCGAAGAGCGGTTCCGCATTCTGGCGACCTCCATTCCCCAGTTGGTGTTTCTTGGCCAAGTGGATGGAAACCGCACCTGGCCCGGTCCCCAATGGATCGAGTTCACCGGTCTCGGCTTTGACGACAGCCTTGGCCATGGTTGGCTTACGTCGATTCACCCGGACGACCGCGATGCTACTCAGGCCGGTTGGCAGGAGGCTTCCCGAACGGGGGAATATTATGTGGAACACCGCGTAAGGCGCGAAGCGGACGGGGAATATCGCTGGCACCAGACGCGCGCACGGCCGATGGATGGGGAAGTAAAGGCCGAATGGGTCGGCACGATGACCGATGTCCATGACTTGCGCACGCTGAAGGACCGGCAGCAGGTTCTGCTGGAGGAATTGCAGCACCGCACTCGCAACCTGCTGGGTGTCATTCAGGCGATGGCGAGCCGAATGATGGACAAGGGTCCGTCGATGATCGACTTCCGCGTGGACTTCGAGGAAAGATTGCGGGCGCTCAGCCGAGTTCAGAGCCTGCTTGCAAAGGTCGATTATGGTCGCTTTCCGCTACGCATGCTGATCGAGGCCGAACTCGCGGCCCATGGCGATGGCGACTTGGAATCGGGCAAGATCGAAATGGTTGGACCTGATATATCGCTGCACCCGATGGCCGCACAGACACTGGCGCTTGCCGTCCATGAACTGGCCACCAACGCGCTGAAATATGGGGCGCTGGCGCAGGCCGCGGGAAAGCTGAGCGTCACATGGACTATCGAACAGGAAGAACGGCAGTATTTTCTGGTACTGGAGTGGCGCGAAACTAATGTGCACATGCCCGATGAAAGCGCTCCGCGCCGAAAGGGATATGGGACGGAATTGATCGAACGGGCGCTATCATATCAACTGAAGGCGGCATCGCGGCTGGAATTTGGTCGCGATGGCGTTAGTTGCGTCATTCGTGTGCCCGTGCTGGACGCCGATGCCCTGAAGGCACTCGCGAAGTGACTCACGACGGGTCCATGGAGGGACAGCGGCTGCTGGTCGTGGAGGATGATTATTTCATTGCGTCCGACCTCGCCGGCTGGCTGGAAGGATTTGGCGTGGATGTTGTCGGCCCGGCCGCCTCTGTCAGTGAGGCATTGCTGCTTCTGGATGCGGGCGGCGGAGCGCTGGACGGGGCGATCCTCGACGTGAACCTTGGGGTGGAAAGAGTATTTCCCGTGGCCGACGCACTGCAGGATCGGGGCGTGCCTTTCCTGTTTCTGACCGGATATGAGAGCGCCGCCATCCCCGAGGCATATCGAGCCGCTCCGAAATTGGACAAGCCAGTTCACAAAACCCAGCTTCTACGGACAATCGAAACGATCCAGCGAGACGATTGATATGCTAATGGCGAAGTTCGCTCCGAAACGAACTTCGCCATATGTGAAACGCTGGTCTACTTCGCGCCGTCGGCTCCCGCCTTATCCATCTTCTGCACCTGGTCATAATGATGCTGGACGATCGGCGCGGTCGCTGCGGCCAGCTTCTTGAGGGGTGCATTTTCGCCGTCCTCGGCATAGCTCTTCATCAGGGCAAGTGCTTCCTGATGTGCGGCGCTCTGCTGGTCGAGATACACCTTGTCGAAATCGGCCGCTGACGCCGTCTTGAGGTTCTCGATCATGCCTTGGCGACGCGAATCCATTGCTTTTGGCGGCGTAACGTTGATTTTCGCCTCTGCTAGCGTTGCCTTCATCTTGCTGCTGGTGGTGGTGTGATCCTTGACCATCATCTTGCCAAAAGCCTTGACGTCAGCCGACTTGGCCTTTTCCGACGCGATCTTGCCTGCCTCGACCTCATACATGTCGCTGATCGCTGCATTGGTGACGAACGCATCTACGCTGTTTGCCAGCGGTGCAGTCGCCGCACCCACGGCCTGCGCAGCGGTATCCTCGATTGCAGTGCTTGCTGCCCCATTACCCAGTCCCGTGACGTTCTGATCCTGCGCTCCGGACTTTCCGCCACAGGCAGTTAGCGCCAGCCCCGCGGTGGCCAGGAGCAGCATGTTGCGCAACATCGATATTCTCCTTGGCTTCGATGTCGATACGAACTGCCCCCTACAACGCCCGTCCCGAGGCATGCTTCCGCCGATGCGGGGCGGGATCGCTGATGCATGTTATTCAGGGTCGGTTTTACATGGCCTAAAAAGGCATCAACACGCCATTGCGCCGCGCATGGCGACCATAAACCAGCTCGAATAGCGGCCCCGCCATCATGGTAGTGGCAATCGCCATCAGCACGAGCATGGAGAAGAGCGCAGGCCCGATAATGCCTTTCTGCAGGCCGATATTGATGATGATGAGTTCCATCAGGCCGCGCGAATTCATCAATGCGCCAATGCCCAGCGCCGTGCGGTTATCCTCCCCCGAAAGGCGCGCGGCGGCATAGCAGGCCAAGCCTTTGGCGAGAATCGAGGCAGCCAATATGCCAAGCGCGATCAGCAGCATCGGCCCGGAATTGATGACGTTCATCTGCGTGTTGAGGCCTGAATATGTGAAGAACATCGGCAGCAGCAACACCACCGCCAGCGGTTCGACCTTTTCCTTCAATTGCTGCGCGAACAGGCCGCGCGGCATGACAGCGCCCAATATGAACCCCCCGAAGATGGCGTGTATGCCGATCGCGTCCATCAGGAAGGCGGAGAGGCAGAATAGCCCTAGCGTAATGGCTAGCACCGTCATGCTCATGCTGCCCGCACGTTCCACCATGCGGCCCAACGGCACGAGCAATCTGCGGCCGACCAGTGCGATACAAAGCGTGTAGAGGACGGCCCCACCGATCGCGACGACCGCGAGGCCCGGCCCGCCGCCGAAGGTCGCCAGAACGATCGCCAATATGCACCAGGACACGGCGTCGTCGAACGCCCCCGCCGTCAACGACAATGTACCAAGCGCCGAATTGCTGAGACCGCGTTCGTTGATGATGCGCGCCAGCATCGGGAATGCCGTGAGCGCAATACAGGCTCCGAGGAACAGCGTGGCATTTGCGACCGAGATCCCCGGTGCGAACAGTCCGGGCACTTGCATCAGGGAGGGCGTTATCAGGATGGCGACCAGAAAGGGCGCGGCGATCCCCGCGATCGATACGGCGGCGGCGCTGCGCGCCTTCGATCGGAAATGGTCGAGTTGCAGGGACGTTCCGACCAGGAACATGTACAGCCCGACACCCAATTGCGCGCCGACGTAAAGGACGTTGCGCGTCTCCTTTGGGAACAGCGCCGCCTGCCATTCGGGGAAGAGCAGACCCAGCAGGGACGGGCCGAGGATTACGCCCGCAATCATTTCCCCCACCACCTGCGGCTGGGCGAGGAGGATCTTGCCGAGCCAGCCGACCAGACGGCACAGCAATATGATGACCGCTAACTGGAGGAAGAAGTGGATACTATAATCGCCCGGCGTGAAGCTGCTGGCGGCGCCCGTCACCGCAGGTCCATGGGGCGCCATCAGGCCGTCGAGCGTGCCGCGCAGACTGTCGATGGCATGTTCCATGATTCAGGGCGCTCCGCAGGCTCCTTCCGGGATGGGCATGGAGTCCAGCCGTACATCGGACAGGCTGATGGTCAGCCCCTTGTCGCCTTTCAGCAGGAACGGCGCCTTAAGTTTGGTCATGTCCAATCCTTCGCGGCGAAAGCAGCCTAATGGCACGACGGCGGTCTGCCATTCGCCAACCTTGATGGCCGTTCTGCCAAGCGGAATGAACAGGCGACGTCCCGCTGTCGCCATGCCGATCTGGGGCGCGGTCGCTAACGATGCGTCGATCCGATATTCGACCACCAGGCTGATATCGCCATTGGTCTCCCGCAGGAAATCCAATGGCTGCGGCGTCTCGATACGAAATTCGCCGGGCGCGCTGAAGGTCAGGCGGCGGGCATCCTCCTGCGCGCGGCGGTCGATCGCGGTCACGGCAAGCGCCTCGCTCTTGCCGGTCGCTGTCGCCAGCTTGACGCTGTCCGCCCATGTCGTCCAGCGATCGGGAACGCGTCCACGGCTCCAGAACTTGCTCGGCGTGGTCTGTGCCATGCCTGCGGGGCGTGTTTCATCCAATAAGGGAACGGAAGCAGGCTTTGCGTAGGTCAGGCCGTAGCCGATCGGGAAGAGCGGGTCGTAGCCCCGATCGCGCCGGTTCAGCTTGAACTGGTCGGGACGTTTGGGCCACGAGAAGCTGAGGCGGCCCCTGAAATCATGCGGCACTTTGCCCGTCGCGGAGCGGAACAGCATGTCGGCAACGCCGCCGCCTTCCGTGCCCGGCAGGAATGCCGCCACGAAAGCATTCGACGCATTCAACTCGGCATTGACCCACATCGGCCTGCCCGAAAGGAACACCGCAACCACCGGGACCCCCGCCGCTTTCAACCGGCGTAGCATCTGCACGTCGGACTTGTCCTCCGGGCTATATTCCAGATTGGCGACATCGCCCTTGAACTCGGCATAAGGCTGTTCGCCGAACACCACGATCGCAGCGTCGGGGCGGCGGGTAAACTGGCCGTCACGCGCATAGGTCGCCATGCCCCCAGCGGCCTTTACAGTGTCCGCAATGCCGGACCAGATCGACTGGCCGTTGGGAAAAGCGCTATTGGGGACATCGGCCCCCTGCCAGCTAATCGACCAGCCGCCCGCCTGCTGGCTGATGCTCTGCGCAGCAGCGCCCGCGACGAGAATGTTCGCGCTGGGCTTCAAGGGCAGCACGCCATCATTCTTGAGCAGTACCATCGATTCCCGGACGGCCTGCCGCGCCACGGCGCGATGTTCCGGCGCACCGATCAGCGCGAACTTGCCTGCCAACTCCCGCACCGAAGGACGGCCTCGGTCGAACAATCCGGCCCTCAACTTCACTCTCATGATACGGCGCACCGCGTCGTCCAGCCGCGCCTTCGGTATCTCCCCGGATTCCGCTTGCGCCAGCGTATTGGTGTAGAGCGCCTTCCAGTCCGGCCCGGAATACATGAACATGTCGAGGCCCGCATTGATGGCCTTGGCACAGCTTTCGTTGGTGCAGCCTTCCACTTGGCCATGGCTGTTCCAATCACCGACGACGAAGCCGTCGAAGTGCATCCGGCCCTTCAATACATCGGTGAGCAGGCTTTTATTGCCGCTCATCTTCTCGCCGTTCCAGCTTGAGAAGCTGGCCATCACGGATTGCGTTCCGGCCTCCAGCGCGGCGGGATAGCCGCCCAGGTGCACGTCGCGCAGTTCCTCTTGCGTAATCTGCGCATCGCCCTGATCGTGGCCACCGGTGCCGCCGTCACCCAGAAAATGCTTGGTGGTGGCGATCACGCGTCGGGCCGACAAGAAATCGGTAGTGCCAAGTTTCCCCTGCACGCCTTCGATCATCGCGCCAGCATAGTCGACCGGAATGGCCGGTTCTTCGGAATAGCTTTCATAGGTCCGCCCCCAGCGATCATCCTGCACCACCGCAAGAGTAGGCGCGAATGTCCAGTCCAGCCCGGCGGCGGCAGTCTCTATCGCCGTGATCTCTCCGACCTTTCGGATGAGGTCGCGGTCCCTCGCCGCGCCAAGCCCGATATTATGGGGGAAGATCGTCGCCCCAACGATGTTGTTGTTGCCGTGGACGGCGTCCGTCCCCCACATGATCGGTATTTTAGGGTTACCGTCCGATCGTGCCATCGATGCCTCGTAAAAGGCATCGGCAAGTTGCAGCCATTTGGGCGGCAGCGCGTAATCATCGCCATAGGGGCCGGAATTGCCGCCGGTCAGGACCGACCCGATCTTCCACTGTTTCACATCGTCCGGCGTGATGCTGGCTATGTCGACCTGGATCAACTGGCCCACCTTGTCCTTCACCGACATGCCGGCCAGCAGCGTGTCTATGCGCCGCTCTATCGCCGGATCACGCTGAGGCTCAGCCTTGACCTCCGGCCAGAGCGCCGGTGTCGCCACTGGCGAAGGCGCCGGAGCGTCAACCGCCGTTGCAAGCGGCAGGACAAGCGACATGGCGGTAAGCATCAGGGCGTGGAAGGTCATATGGGTCCATATCGATCGCTATGAGGAAGCAGGCTCCGCGAGCGGCGTCGCTGGACGGCGCAGGCAGTATGCGCCGAACAGCGCAATGATGACGTAGCAAAGCGCAGGCACGAACAGCGCGGTACGCAGCGTGGAAAGGTCCGCGACCTTGCCGACGATAAGTGGCACGATCGCGCCGCCGACGATCGCCATGCAAATGATGCCCGACCCTTCCGCCGCGCGCGTGCCCAGGCCTTCGCTGGCAAGGCTGAAGATCGTCGGGAACATGATGGCGTTCGTGAGGCCGACCGCCAGCAGCGTCCAGCCAGCGAGCGCACCTGTGCTGATGGTCGAGAGTGAAATCAGCGCGACAGCCGCAACGGCGACCGCCATCAGCATTCGTCCCGGCGCGATCACGCGTAGCAGAGCCGCGCCGATGAACCGGCCGACCAGTGCCCCGCCCCAATAAAAGACCAGATGCTTGCCCGCATCTTCCGCGCCGAGGCCAAGCACGTCGGACTGTTCCAGATAACTCACCATCAACGAGCCAATGGCGACTTCCGCGCCCACATAGAGGAAGATGCCGAGCGTCCCCATTGCGAAGCGCGGGCGGCGAAGCAGCGTGAATGCCCGAAGAATATTCTCACGACGCGGCGTGTCGGTCAGGCGCTTGCGACCGGCCCATACGGCAGCGGCGATGATGAACAGCGCGATGGCGAGGCCAATATAGGTGTGGACGATGGTTTGCGTTTCCTGCGCGCGAAACTGGTCCAGCGCTGCCCCGGACAGCGTCGTGGGATCGACGGCCGCCAGATTGCCCAGGATCACGATCGCGCCGATCGGCGGAAAGAGCGTGGTGCCGAGCGAATTGAATGCCTGCGCGAATGTGAGGCGACTATGCGCGCTCGCCGCATGGCCAAGCCGGGAGATCAGCGGGTTCGCGACCACCTGAACGATGGTGATGCCAGCTCCCAGAACGAAAAGGGCGAGCAGGAACAGACCGAACGTGCCGGACAGCGATGCAGGGATGAAGAGCAGGCAACCCGCCATCATCCCGATCAGCCCAATGGCCGCCGTGCGCATATAGCCCAGCCGCTGAACGATCAGCGCCGCTGGCAGCGAGACAATGAAATAGGCCGCGAAGAATGCCGACTGGACGAGCATCGCCTCATGATAAGAAAGGACGAACAGCCCTTTCAGCTTCGGGATCAGCACATCGTTGAGGCTGGTGATGCCACCGAAGATGAAGAACAGCACGAACACGAAGATGCGAAGCTGTGCCACGGACCTTCCGGTCATGTCGGCTTGCTGCGCGGCAGCTTCAGTGGGGGCGAGCGCCATGGCGAAATCTCTTTCCGTGAAATGGGAGCGGTCGAAGCAGCATCACGGGGTCAATAGAGTGGCGTCAGGGGTGATCACCCCCTCTATCACCGGCGCATCGGCGGCGCGGGGGATGTGAAAGCGATGCGCCCGGCCAGCTATGATCCAGCCATGCTGTGCCGGGTCGTACCGCGCAAAAGTGCGTGGCTCAAGCCGCACCTCAACCCGGCGCGTTTCGCCCGGCGCTAGCGTTACGCGCGTAAATCCCGCCAGCCTGTATATCGGCGTGCCATCGGCATCGGGCGCAGAGACATAGATTTGCGGGACATCCGCCCCGGCACGCGTGCCGATATTCTTGACGTCGAACCTTATCATCGGCTTCGCGCCGCCGATCACTTCGGGCTTGGCATAGGAGAAGCGCGTGTAGCTGATGCCATGGCCAAAGGCGAAGAGCGGCTTGCGGCCTGTCTTCTGATACCAGCGGTAACCGACATTTGCGCCTTCCGCATACTCCACCGTAAACGGCGCGATACCGGCTGACATCCCGTAATTCGTCGTGTCGCCTGCCTGTTTGCGGGCTTGGGCGGCTTTCAGATTGGCAATGCCCAAAGGCGCGGGGCGCGGGGCTTGATCGGCGGATACGGGGAAGGTCATGGGCAAACGGCCAGAAGGATTGACTTCGCCCGACAGGATGTTGGCGATGGCTTCTCCCCCGCGCTGACCCGGATACCAGGCTTGCAGCACGGCGGGCACGCGCGACAGCCACGGCATCAGCACCGGCCCGCCGGTTTCGAGCACGACCAGCAGCTTGCGATTGGCCGCCGCCACGGCATCGATCAACGCGTCCTGATTATCCGGCAGCGCCAGCGTCTCGGCATCCTGCGCCTCGCTCTGCCACTGCCACGCGAATATGATCGCCATGTCCACACCCCTGGCGGCAGCGGCGGCAGCTTTGGCGTCCGTGCCATCGACATAGCGTACATCGGCATCGGGATATGCGGCCTTGATGGCGCGTAAGGGCGAAGATGCGTGCCATGTCATGCGGGCGAAAGACGCGGCTTCGCCCTCGGTCAGCGGAATTTCGACTGGTGCGCCGCCCGTCGAGCGCACCTGTGACGATCCTCCACCGGACAACACGCCGACATCGGCATGCGCGCCGATCAGGACGATCCGGCGCGCGCTCTTCGCCAGCGGAAGCAAGTCGCCCGTATTCTTGAGGAGCACACTGCCCTGCTCCGCGACCGACTGCGCGATGGCCGCATGGGCATCGAGGTCAATGGGCTGTGGTGTCTGTGGCGTGGGGTTGTCCATAAGGCCGCTGGAAATCACGCCGGTCAGGATGCGTTTCACCATGTCGTCCAGTCGTGCCATCGGGACGCTGCCCGCCTTCACTGCGTCGGCGAGCGGTTGTCCGAAGAACATCGCCTGATCGAGTTCCTGCCCGGATTGCTGGTCCAGTCCGCTGTTGGCGGCTTTCGCAGTCGAATGCACCGCGCCCCAATCGGACATGACCCAGCCCTTGTAGTTCCAGTCGCGTTTCAGGATGCCATTCAGCAACGCGTCGTTTTCGCAGCCATAGTCGCCATTGATCTTGTTATACGCGCACATGACGGAGGCTGGCT
>JBPPMC010000153.1:0-5973 GCA_051305835.1 Sphingobium sp. | reverse complement strand
AGGATCGCGGGGACGCCAATCTGCTCGATCGCGGTGTCGAGTTCGTCGAGGCTAGACACGGCTTCGAAGGGCGCGGTCACGCCGCCCAAATCGTTGACGAAGCGCTTTTCCGCGAGCCGGTCCTGCGCGATTCTCAGCGCGGCAACGCCGGGGCGAACCAGCCCGTGCGCGCTCAGCACATCGACGGCGGCGGTGTCGATATTCTCGAATTCATAGGTCACCACTTCCACGCTATCGGCAAACCGGGCCAGTGCGTCGGCGTCGGTGTAGGAGGCTTGCGTCCAGCGAGGCGACACGTCGGCGGCGGGGCCGCTGGCGTCGGGGGCGTAGATGTGCGTGCGGTAGCCAAGCTGCGCGGCGGCCATGGCGATCATCCGGCCAAGCTGCCCGCCGCCTAATATCCCGATAGTGGACCCCGGCGGGATCGCTGTCATGCTTCGTCCACCGGCGATTCTGCGACTGACGCCGTCTGCTTTTCGCGCCAGGCGTCCAGCCGCGCCGCGAGCGCGTCGTCGGTCGTCGCCAGCATCGCGGCGGCCAAAAGCGCGGCATTGGTTGCGCCCGCCTTGCCGATGGCCAATGTGCCAACCGGGATACCGGCAGGCATCTGCACGATCGAGAGCAGGCTATCCATGCCCGATAGCGCCTTTGATTCCACGGGTACACCCAGCACCGGCAGGCGCGTCATCGCGGCGGCCATGCCCGGCAAATGGGCTGCGCCACCTGCGCCGGCGATAATGGTTTTGAGGCCACGGCCAGCAGCAGACTTGGCATAATCATAGAGGCGATCGGGCGTGCGGTGCGCGGAAACGACCTTGCATTCATGGGTGATGTCGAGGGCCGTCAGGGTCTCCGACGCATGGCGCATCGTTTCCCAGTCGGAACGGCTGCCCATGATGATGCCGACCTGCACCTGATTTGCCATGATCGCTCCCCTTGGAGGCCCGCGCCCCGGAAGCACCGCTCCTTAGCGGCGCAGCGGATTTACCGCAATCGGCTTACCGCTCCGACAGATAATAGCGGTCGGTCACGGCCAGAGCGTCGTCCAGTTCATAGACGATCGGCTGGCCGGTCGGAATTTCGAGGCTGGTGATCTCGTCATCCGAAATGCCCGACAGATGTTTGACCAGCGCGCGCAGCGAATTGCCATGCGCGGAGATCAGCACGCGCTTGCCTGCCTTCAATTCGGGAACAATGCGGCTTTCCCAGTCGGGCAGCACGCGCGCGATAGTGTCTTTCAGCGTTTCGGTCTGCGGGCTGGCGATGCCCGCATAACGGCGGTCCTGTGACAAATCGAATTCGCTGCCTGCCTCCAGCACCGGCGGCGGAATGTCGAAGCTGCGGCGCCAGATATGCACCTGATCGGCACCATGTTTGGCGGCGGTTTCGGCTTTGTCGAGACCCGTGAGGCCGCCATAATGCCGTTCGTTAAGGTGCCAGTCCTTCTCGACCGGGAGCCACAAACGACCCATTTCCTCCAGCGCAAGGTTCAGCGTCTTGATCGCGCGGGTCTGCAACGAGGTGAAGCAAGTGTCGAAATCCAGCCCCTTGGCCTTCATCAACTGGCCCGCCGCGCGCGCTTCGCCAGCGCCCTTTTCCGTGACGTCCACGTCCCACCAGCCGGTGAAGCGGTTTTCCAGGTTCCAGGAGGACTGGCCATGGCGAATGAGGACGAGGGTGGGCATTGCGGTCTCCCTTGGGTAGTCGGACGGGCTTTCCATAGCGGGAAAATCCGGTCATGCAATGCGCTGCCGAGAGAAGGAGACTGTCATGACGATCACACGCAACATCATGGTCCATGAAGGGCCGGGCGGCGTTTTCGAATCGGTGGCGGTCACAGGCGATGCCGTGGGCGTGGTGCCCGGCGTGCTGCTTTTCCCCAATGTGCTGGGGACGAAGGAAGCCGACTTTGCCATGGCTGAGAAGGTCGCAGGCCTTGGCTATGCGGTACTGGTCGCCGACGTATATGGACAGGGCAAGCGGACCACGCGCGCCGACGCTGACATGGGCCGCTATATGGCGGAACTGAACGAGGACCGGGCGCTGATGAAGGCGCGGCTATTGCGGTCTCTCGAAGTGCTGCGCAGCTTGGACAATGTGGATCCTGCAAGGGTGGCGGCGATCGGCTATTGCTTTGGCGGCAAATGCGTCCTCGATCTTGCGCGCGCCGGTGCGGATATCCGGGGCGGCGTGAGCTTTCATGGCGTCTACGATGCGCCGCCTTTTCCCAATGCCGCGATTACTGCGAAGCTGCTCGTCTGCCACGGCTGGGACGATCCCATTGCGCCGCCCGATGCGGTGGTCGGTCTGGGCCGCGAACTGACGGAGGCGGGCTGCGACTGGCAGATCCACGCCTATGGCAATACCGGCCACGCCTTCACGGATCATGACGCCAAGATGCCCGAGCGCGGCATGGCCTATCAGCCCGACGCGGATCGGCGCAGCTTCAAGGCTATGGCGGATTTCCTGGACGAGGTGCTGGCGTAGCTTGCCACTATGCGCGCCACCCGCCTATACGCGTCGGCGCGACGCAAAGGGCCGAATGGATGAGACGCATATCGATTAGCGCCGTGATTGGCGGCCTGGCTCTGCTGTCGCTGACGGCGTGCGACATGGGCAAGGGCGGCGGTGAGAAGCCCGCCGAAGGTCTGGCCGCGCAGGGGGCCGCTATCGTGCCTGCTGGAAACGCCACGGATGCGCTGCCCGGCACGCCGATGGCGGAGCGAGTCGCGGTGATCGGCCTGTTGAACAAGCGGAACGGCCAGACGCGCGACCTCGTCATGAAACCGGGCAAGGCCTTGCGCGTCGGTGATGCCGTGGTGCGGCTGCGGGCTTGCGAACAGACGGCGCCTTGGGAAAACACGCCCGAAGTCGGCGCGTTCGTGCAACTCGACGTTCGCAGCCCGGGCGATGGCAAATGGCGTCGCGCCTTTTCCGGCTGGCTGTTCAAGAACCGTCCGGAGCGCAACGTGGTCGAACATCCGATCTACGATGTGTGGGTGCGCGAATGCCGGATGGTCTGGCCGGAGACAGGCCCGGATACGCTGAAAGCTGTCGGGAAGAGTACGGGACGTGCGTCCAAGCCGGGCGGCGCTGCGGACAATGCCTCCGAAGCGCCGGAGCCAGCGGAAGTCGCCCCGGCGAGTAACGTCGCAAACTAGAATCGAAACTGACCAACAGTGCACGAATTGGCTGTTCCTCCCCTTCCAGGGGAGGAATATAGACTGCGCAAAGCGATCGGATTCTACTTTAATTCACCTGGCGCTTCTCCAATTTGCGCGCCAATGTGCGGCGGTGCATGCCCAGCCGTCGGGCGGCCTCCGATATGTTGAAGTCGGTCTCCGCCAGCACCTGATGGATATGCTCCCACTCCAGCGTCTTGATCGAGGAGGGGCGTGCGTCGAGCGGGGCATTGATGTCGCCTTCCGCCTTGCGGAACGCGGCTTCGATGTCGTCGGTGTTCGATGGTTTGGCGAGATAATGGCATGCGCCGAGCTTTATCGCCTCAACGGCCGTGGCGATGCTGGCATAGCCAGTGAGCACGACGATCAGCATATCCGGGTCATGGGCATGCAGCGCCTGCACGCAGGCAAGCCCCGACGCCTGTCCCAGCTTCAGGTCGACCACGGCATAGCCCGGATCATGATCGACCAGCAGCGCGGCGAGGGCATCGGGATCGGCCGCCGCGAGAACCGCATAACCGCGTCGCTCGAAAGATCGACGCAGCGTGCGGGCAAAGGCCTCGTCATCCTCCACGATCACCAGTAATCGCGCATCATCCATGCGGCGTCTCCGTGAGGGCTAGGGCGGAGAGCGGTAAAGTCGCGGTGACTTCCGCGCCACCCTGTGTGCGGTTGCGTGCCGTGACATCGCCACCCAGCTTGCGCATCACGTTGACGACGAGGAACAGGCCCAGGCCAGCGCCGGGGCGGCCCTTGGTCGAATAATAGGGCTTGCCGATGTTGGTGAGGATCTCTGCGGGAAAGCCAGTGCCGGTATCGCGCACGATAAACCGCAGCACCTCTTCCTGCCGCTCGACGGTGAGGGTAATGATGCCGGTCGAGGCCTCCGCCGCATTATCGAGCAGATTGTAGATGACCTGTTTCAGCGTGGTGACGGACACGATCGGCATGTCCGCGCCAAAACGGCTGTCATAATGTAGATCGGCGTAGGGCCGCGTGGCGCGCCATTCTGCGACCAGCGTGTCGAAGAAGCCGTGCATCGTCGTTGCGACCGATGCCTCGCCCCGCTCCGCACCTGCCGACAACAATATGCCGGTCACGATCGCCTTGCAGCGCTGCACTTCGGCCTGCATTTCCAGGACTTCCTGGGCCATCTCCGGCTGGCTGGCGATGTGCGGCATGCGCTGCCAGTCGTTGAGCGCGACCGAGAGCGAGGACAGCGGCGTGCCGAGTTCATGCGCAGCCCCGGTCGCAAGCAGGCCGATGCGGACGATGTGATCCTGCTCCGCCGCCTGCTGCCGCATATCGGCGAGGTAGGTATCCCGCGCACGCAGGTTGCCGCTGATCCGGGTGACGAACAGCACGAGCAACACGGCCATCAGCGCGAAGCAGGCCCACATGCCCTGCACGTGCAGGCCGAACAGATCCTCCATATAGGCCTGCGGGACGTGCAGCGGTTGATAGGCGAACATCAGGAAGGCGAAACACAGGCTGGTCGCGACGACGATCACCCAGCTTGACCAGCGATCGAGCAGCACCGATCCGAGCACCACTTGCAACAGGAAGAGCGAGACGAAGGGATTGGTCGCCCCGCCACTGAGATAAAGCTGCACCGTCAGCGCTGCGACGTCTAGCAGCAGCGCCACGAACAGTTCCGCATTAGCCATCCCGCGCCGCTTGCGCAGCACGGCGAGGCTGATGACGTTCAGCACGACCAAGGCCACCAGCACGCCCAGCATCGGCAACAGCGGTAAATCGACGCCCATGCCGAAATGCACAATCAGGATCGTCGCCAACTGTCCTGCGACCGCCAGCCAGCGGAGTTGCACGAGTTGCACCATGTTGCGATGCCCGGCGGCGTCCGGTGAGGCCAGCGACACAAGGCCGGTAAGCTTGGGCGACCGCTTCGATCGTGTGGGCAGGGGGACAGCGGTCATGCCGCGGGTTTAGACGCTCGCGCGCGGATACGCCATTCCTCTCGGCCGACGATGAACGCCCCGCCCAGCACCATCAGCGCGAGGCCATACCAGGTCAGCGCATAAGCCAGATGGTTGTCGGGGAAGGAGACGACGGTGAGGCCGCCCATGGGGCTTCGATCGCCTTTGTCGCTTGCATCAGCGTCGATGAAATAAGGGGCAACGTCTCGCAACCCGCGTTTCGCTCCAATCGCGGCGACATCGCGCGAATACCAGCGATCAGCGCCGGCGTCGTTGCTGCGCAGGAAGCCGCCTTTTGGCTCCGTGATGCGAAGGAGGCCTGTCACGGTAACCGCGCCTGCGATGCGGTTATGATCCCTGCGACGATCAGGTGGAACGAACCCGCGATTGACGAGAACAGTGAAGCCTTCCGTGGCGCGCAGCGGTGTCATCACCCAGTAGCCGCTTCCGAGCGCCGTCGACGCCTGAACAAAGGTCTCGCGGTCGTTGAGGAAGGTGCCGCGCGCGGTCACCCGGCGATAGGCGTCACTCTCCGAAGTGATCCCCCGCCACGCCGCCGGGCCGGGCGCTGGCACTGGGCGCGCATGGATGCGGGCATCGACTTGCGCAATCAGCGCATGCTTCCACGCGCGCCGCTCGACCTGCCATGTGCCAAGCGCCACCAGCGCCGCGAACAGCAGCAGAGCGAGCAGGGCCATGCCCGCCAGCGCGACTGCCGAACGGGGCTGGCGTGTCACGGCATCTGGCGCATGTCGTGCGCCGACACCGGCATCATGTTGGTGCTCAGGTGATACATGACCCATAATGATCCGCTAAACGCTATCCCCACCAGCACGATGGTGAAGATCAGCGCC
>JBPPMC010000123.1:0-7600 GCA_051305835.1 Sphingobium sp. | reverse complement strand
TTCATCGATCACGCGCACCTTGGGAACGGTGATGAATTCGTTGTAGCGGGGGCCGGATTTCGGCATCGGCGCCAATGGGCGGCGCATCATCGGGGGACGTATAGCAGACTCTCCTGTAGTCGTTGAACGGACGGCTCTTAGCGCTTTTTATCAATGTCGAAAAGGCCGCATGTCCTGCTTTACGCAAGGGACAGCGGCCTGTGACATCCTAGTGACAACAGCGCCTTAATTCATATCGGGTGCGCGCGCCTGATTTGCAAGCTGTGCGATCACCGCATCGAGCGACAGCACGGCCTGCGCTTGTTCGCCGAGCGTGCGTAGCGCAACGGTGCCTTCCTCCGCTTCGCGCTTCCCAACAACCAGCAATTTCGGGACTTTCGCAAGGCTATGCTCGCGCACCTTATAGTTGATCTTCTCGTTCCGAAGGTCGATTTCAGCACGAACCCCCGCAGCGCGTAGCTTCTGCACCACCTCGCGGGCATAGTCATCCGCATCCGATACGATCGTTGCAACGACCGCCTGCACCGGCGCGAGCCACAGCGGGAAACGCCCGGCATGATGCTCGATCAGTATGCCGATGAACCGCTCGAACGTGCCCAGGATCGCACGATGCAGCATCACCGGACGGTGCTTTTCACCATCTTCACCGACATAGCTGGCATCGAGTCGTTCGGGCAGCACATAGTCGAGCTGGATCGTGCCGCACTGCCAAGTCCGGCCAATGGCGTCGGTCAGGTGGAACTCCAGCTTGGGCGAATAGAAGGCGCCTTCGCCCGGCAGTTCTTCCCAGCCATATTCAGCGCCAGCCCGCCCGGCTTGCGCCACGGCATCGCGCAGGCTCTGTTCCGCCTTGTCCCACATTTCTTCGGTGCCGAAACGCTTCTCGGGGCGCAACGCCAGCTTGATTGCGTAACTCTCGAAGCCAAGATCCTTGTAGATGGTGTCGAGCAAGTCGCAGAACAGCCGCACTTCCTCGACGATCTGATCCTCGCGGCAGAAGATATGCGCATCGTCCTGCGTGAATTGGCGCACGCGCATGATGCCGTGCAGCGCGCCATGCGGTTCGTTGCGATGGCAGCAGCCGAATTCGGCAAGGCGCATCGGCAAGTCGCGATAGCTCTTGATCCCCTGACGGAAGATCAGGACGTGCGCCGGGCAGTTCATCGGCTTCAACGCCATCAGGTCCGCTTCGCCTGACAATACCGGGCCTTCATCCTCGGCGTTCGGAATCTCGTCAGGCACCACGAACATATTTTCGCGATACTTGCCCCAGTGACCGGATTGCTCCCACTGGCGCGCGTCCATCAATTGCGGCGTCTTCACTTCGCGATAGCCCGCTGCATCGAGCTTGCGGCGCATATACGCTTCCAGCTGGCGCCAGACGATATAGCCCTTGGGGTGCCAGAACACGCTGCCTTGCGCTTCGCTCTGGAGATGGAAAAGGTCCATTTCCTGCGCGATTTTGCGATGGTCGCGCTTGGCGGCTTCTTCCAGCCGCAACAGGTGCGCGTCAAGCTGCTTCTTGTTCAGCCAGCCGGTGCCGTAGATGCGGGAAAGCATCGCGTTCTTCTGATCGCCGCGCCAATAGGCGCCCGATACGCGCGTCAGCTTGAATGCCTGCGGATCGACCTTGCCCGTAGAGGCGAGATGCGGCCCACGGCACATGTCGAGCCATTCGCCACCCGACGTATAGACCGTCAGTTCCTCACCCTCAGGCAATTCCGCCGCCCATTCCGCTTTGAAGCTCTCGCCTGCGTCTCTCCAGCGCGCAATCAAATCCTCGCGCGACCAGACTTCCCGGCGCAGCGGCTTGTCGGCGGCGATGATCTTGCGCATGGCCTCTTCGATGACCGGGAGATCCTCGTCCGTGAACGGGCGATCCTTCGGCGCGAAATCATAGTAAAAGCCATCATCGGTGGAGGGGCCGAACGTAATCTGCGTGCCGGGGAACACCGACTGCACCGCTTCAGCCAGGATATGCGCGTAATCGTGCCGCACCAGTTCCAGCGCATCGGCTTCATCGCGCGCCGTGATCAGCGCAAGTTGCGCATCCTGCTCCAGCGGACGCATGAGATCGCGCACTTCGCCGTCCACGCGTGCCGCCAATGCCGCCTTGGCAAGCCCCGGCCCGATTGCCGCGGCAATCTCCGCCGGCGTAGTGCCGGACGCGACTTCGCGCACGGAACCATCGGGCAGGCTGATCTTGAGCAACTGGGACATGGGAAGGGGCGGGCCTTGTAATGCGGAATCTTAAGAGCTTCCGCATGTGTCCAGCGCAGGGAGCGAAGTCAAGGCCGCGCGGTCGTTCTACAGGCAGTCCGCCTTCAAGCAGCCTGCTGGCTATCCTCGCCGCTGAGCAGCCACTTTTCGGCATCCTGCCCAGTTTCGAACATGATCGCCTTGTCGCGCACCAATATCCGGCGCGTCTGCATACGGCACAGGGAACTGCCGGTGACGATTGCAATGCGTGATGATTTCAGTGGCGCGTTCTGGATGAGACTCTGAAAGGCCAGAACGACGTCCTGCGCCTGCAATGCACATCCGGAGGTATCGACGTAGAGCAGGTGTTCGCCCGAACGACATCCCATCGATCGGGCAGCAGCCTGTACGTCGTCTCCAAACTTCGCGACTTCCTGGATGGAGAAAAACCCGGACAAGTGGGCGCGAATGACTTTGTGTTTCGGCTCGGTCGAGATGCTATACATACTATTGCTCCTGACGCCCGGCCTACACTCTTATTGATTTCCAATGGGTTAAGACGAAGACTCGATTAATTCAGCCTTTTGTGCATAGCGTCGCACATGCAGGATACCTTACTCCCCGCCCACCATGCGCGTCCCGATGGTCTGCGCCTCGCCTATCGCCATCGAAAGGGCGCTGGTCCGACACTCGTGTTCCTGCCAGGCTATATGTCCGACATGGAAGGGGGCAAGTCAGTGGCGCTTGACCAATGGGCCGCTGAAAATGGTCGCGCTATGCTGCGCCTGGATTATTCGGGCAATGGCGCGAGTGAAGGTGATTTTACCGCTGGCACGCTGACGACCTGGCGCGACGACGTGTTGTTGCTGATCGGTGCGCTTGTCGATGGTCCGGTCGTGCTGGCGGGATCATCGATGGGCGGATGGCTGGCGCTGTTGGTCGCGCTGGAAATTCCCGAGCGCGTGGCGGGCGTCGTCGGCATCGCTGCCGCCCCAGATTTCACGGAATGGGGCTTCACGGACGAACAGAAAGCGGTGCTGAAAAAGGAAGGCCGGATCGTCGAACCGACGCCCTATGGCGACGCCCCTTATGTGACGACATATGGCTTCTGGAAGTCGGGGCAGGCAAACTTGCTGCTTGGCCGACCAATCGCCATTGATTGCCCGGTAAGACTGCTCCAAGGACAGGCCGATCCCGACGTGCCGTGGTCCACCGCGCTCGCCATCGCCGCAGGATTGCGTTCATCGGACGTGCAGACGCTGCTGATTAAGGACGGCAACCATCGCCTGTCGCGCGATGCCGACATTGCCCTGCTGATCCGGGCGGTCGCGACTCTGCCGGAGCCATCATGATCCTCGCCGCACTTCTCGCCATGCAGGGCTTCAGCCCCGAAACGAACGCCGTCATGGACCGCGCACGTCGTGAGGCGGCGCAAGCCAAAGCGGCAAGCGCAAGGCCCGCAGCCGCGCAGGGCAAGCTGCCGATGCTGCCAGAGACTGCCGCGAAGTTTCAGGCGTGCCTCGACGCCGCAACCGGCGATCCCGAAGCAGGCATCCGGTTCGCTAATGCCTGGCGTCTGGATGGCGGCGTGTTTCGTGCCCGGCAGTGCCTGGGCTTTGCCTATGCCAAGGCGGAGCGATGGGCGCCCGCCATCGTCGCGTTCGAGCAGGCCGCCGACGAAGCCGAGCGTGCGGGCGACACGGTAAGCGGCGCGCGGCTCTGGGCACAGGCCGGGAATGCCGCGCTGGCTGGCGGTGACGCGGCCAAGGCGCGGGCATATTTCGACGCGGCACTGGCGCGGGGCATACCGCCGGGTCTGGAGCGGGGTGAAGCCTATCTCGATCGCGCGCGGACACTGGTCGCCCTGAACGATCTTGGGGCTGCGCGAGCGGATCTCGACATGGCGCTGAATGAAGCGCCGAAGGATCCGCTGGGCTGGCTGCTCTCCGCCACGCTGGCGCGTCGGGCCGGTCAAATGGGATTGGCGCAGCAGCATATTGCGCGCGCCGTCCAGATGTCGCCGGACGATGCCTCGGTGGCGCTGGAGGAGGGCAACATTGCGGTATTGACGGATCATGCCGATGTCGCGCGCTCGGCCTGGCAGCGCGCGGTGCGCCTTTCGCCACAGGGCGCAGCAGGCAAGGCGGCGGCCGACAATCTGACGCGGCTGGACGCCAAGCCATAGAATGGGCCGGGGCGCACCGTTGTTCTTCGCTTGAAGCGGCTTATGTAAGAGCGAACCTTCTGCGCTGAGGAACCCATGCCCAAATATCTGCACACGATGATCCGCGTCACTGATATCGACGCCACCGTACGTTTCTTCAACGTGCTGGGCCTTGAGGAGCAGCGCCGCTTCGACAGCGAGCAGGGCCGCTACACGTTGGTGTTCCTTGCCGCCCCCGGTGACGAGAGCGCGCAGGTCGAACTGACGTATAATTGGGACACGCAGGAGTATGGCGAGGGCCGTAACTTCGGTCATCTCGCCTACCGGGTCGAGAATATCTACGACACCTGCCAGCGCCTGCTGGATGCCGGCATCACCATCAATCGCCCGCCGCGCGACGGGCATATGGCGTTCGTGCGCACGCCTGACAATATTTCCATCGAACTGTTGCAGGATGGGCATCTCGAACCCGCCGAGCCTTGGGCATCCATGCCGAACACCGGAGCCTGGTGAGCGTTATGGCACTGAACGTCGCCCGCATTCCTGTCCTGTCGGACAATTACGTCTGGCTGATGCACGACGCGGATAGCGGGGAGACGGTCGTGATCGATCCCGCCGTCGCCGATCCGGTGCTGGACGCGGCGGCGGAGCGTGGCTGGCCGATCACCCAGATCTGGAACACGCACTGGCACGGCGATCATACCGGTGGCAACGCGGCAATCAAGGCAGCAACCGGCTGTGTAATTACCGGCCCCACTGCCGAAGCGACGAAAATCCCGACGCTCGATCGAATGGTAGCTGAAGGCGATAGCGTCACCATCGGCGGGCATAGGGCTACGGTGCTGGCGGTGCCCGCGCATACGGCGGGACATATCGCCTATTATCTGGCCGACGAGCACATTCTGTTCATCGGTGATACGTTGTTCGCCATGGGGTGCGGGCGGCTGTTCGAGGGGACGGCGGCGCAGATGTTCGCCAACATGCAAAAACTCGGTGGGCTGCCTGACGATACGATCGTTTATTGCGCGCACGAATATACGCAATCCAACGGACGTTTCGCTCTGGTCGCTGATCCAAGCAACGGCGCGATCCGTGATCGCATGGTGCATGTCGATGCCGCCCGTGCGCGCGGCGAAGCTACAGTGCCGACCACGATCGGGCTGGAACGTGCCACCAACGTCTTTTTGCGCGCGCGCGATGCCAATCATCTGGCGGAACTCCGCGCAGCGAAAGACGCTTTTTAGTATGAAGCGTTCACATGGAGGCAGACCGATGCGGATGATCATAGCTCTAGCGCTGCTTGCCTTCACCACGGCAGCGACTGCCAAGTCTGCGCCGCCCCTGAAGCCGCGTGAGGCACAGAAGCTGGAAAAGGCTCTGGCCGGTAAAGCGGCGGGTGAACCGGTGAACTGCGTACAACGCAATATGCTGAACGATTTGCAGACGGTCGGTGATGGCATCCTGCTGTACAGGGTTGGACCCAAGCTCACCTATCGCAATGACCTTGGCGGACAATGCCACGGCCTGAGTTTCGACAGTATCCCGGTGTTTCAAACCTTCGGCGGCAGCTATTGCAAGGGCGACTTCGTGCGCATCGTCGACCGGATCAGCGGCACCTTACGCGGGAGCTGCATCCTTGGGCCGTTCGTGCCGTACAGATCGTCGCCTAAATAACTAAGCCTTGTAAAGCGCATCTACGCGCGCCTGATAGCGGGCGCGGATCACGTGACGGCGAATCTTCATCGACGGCGTCATTTCCTCATTTTCGACACTGAACGCTTCGTCCGCGAACACAAAGCGACGCACCCGCTCGGTCACGGAAAGGTCGGCATTTACCCGGTCCACCGCCTCTCGCACGGCGGCGATGAAGGCGGGGTTGGACGTCAGAGCGGCCAAGTCGCTGTCGACGCCATTGGCCTTGGCCCACTCGCGCATCCATTCGGCATCCGGCACGATCAGCCCGACGATGTACGGCCGCTTGTCGCCCGAGACCATGGCCTGTCCGATCTCCGATTGTAACGTCAGCATGCCCTCGATCTTCTGCGGCGCGACATTGTCGCCCTTGTCGTTGACGATCAGGTCTTTCTTGCGATCTGTGATCTTGATGCGGCCCCTGTGGTCGATCTCGCCGATATCGCCCGTATGCAGCCAGCCATCGACCAGCACGCGCTCGCTCTCCGCAGGGTTGCGCCAATAGCCGTGCATGACGAGTTCGCCGCGCACCAATATCTCGCCATCTTCCGCGATCCGCACTTCCACGCCATCCAGCGGCGGCCCGACCGTGTCCATGGCGATTCCTACTTTCGGACGATTGCAACTGATGACCGGTCCGGCTTCCGTCTGGCCATATCCCTGCAATAGCGGGATGCCGAGCGCGTGGAAGAACACGCCGACATCGGGATTGAGCGGCGCACCGCCCGACACCATTGCCTTCATCCGCCCACCGAAGCGCTGCTGTACTTTCGGCTTGATCGTCCGGTTCAAGATCAGCCGCATCGGTGCGTCGATAATGCTGGACCGTTCGGCCAGACCCTTGCCGCCGATCCGCAGCGCCTGATTGAGCAGGAACATCGGCACCTTGCCCTGCTTCTCTATGGCTTTCAGCGCGCGCGCGCGCAGCACTTCGAACAGGCGGGGCACGACGACCATGATCGTCGGACGCACTTCCTCGATATTGCCCGCCAGCTTTTCCAGGCTTTCGGCATAATAAATCTGCGCGCCGGATATGATCGGCAGATACTGCCCGCCGCTATGTTCATAGGCATGGCTGAGAGGAAGGAAGGAGAGGAATACTTCGTCGCCCTCGCCGAAATCCTCGATCAGCAGTTGCCGCGCGCCTTCGACATTGCACAATATCGCGCCATGGTGCTGCATCACGCCACGTGGCGCGCCGCCGGTGCCACTGGTGTAGATGATGCAGGCCAGATCGTCGCGATTGGCAGTCTGGGCAGCGGCGCAGGCGTCGACGTCGGGCGCATGCGCCGCGATCAACGTCTCCCACAGCGCACATCGCACCGAATCGCCCTGCATGCCGCGCAGGGGTTCCATGCCGATGACCAGCCGTGCCTGCGATCGCAGGACCGCAGGCATCAGTTCCTTCGCCAGCTTCGCCGTGGAGACGATCACCGCCGCCGCGCCGCTGTCGGTCAGGATATGCGCATGATCGCGCGTCGTATTGGTCGTGTAGGTCGGCACCGTGACGCAGCCTGCGGCCATGATGGCGAGGTCGGCGATGCA
>JBPPMC010000362.1:0-4697 GCA_051305835.1 Sphingobium sp. | reverse complement strand
GGCGATAAACGCGACGTTGAATGGACCCGGTGGCAAGGATGTTTCCATCAGGAGAATAATGAGTGACTATACCGGATTTGAATCGTGATTCATATCCAAGCTGATCCAATTTGGAGATTGAGAGGAGGCAGTTGACAGCATCAGGAGCATGAAGCACTTCATGAATAAAAAGTGAGTGATCATGCCCATTGATCTTTGTAATCAGGCGGACAGTTCCTCGTCCAAGCGCACGAATAGCGCTGCCGCCAACACCCTCAATGTTACACTCAATTGGAGTGTAAGACGTGAACATTTCACGTTTGGTGGCAATATGCGAGCTGGTCCCTGAATCGGATAGCCAGTCCGTTTTGGAGAACGCAGGGTCAAAGGTGGCGATATATGCAGCATCGGGTAGGTCTTCTACGGCAGCCTTTGCCGTTTCCTGCCCCTTGCGGTGAGCTGACTTGCGTCGATTATTTCCCCCAGATTTCTGTGAGGATTTGCTCCATGGTGCTTGGCCTTCCTTTCCTCCCCCTTGCGTGTAGCAGTTCTCCTTGGTGTGCCCAGTTCGCTTGCAATTGTTGCAGATTGGTTTCACTGCATGTGAGCGATCGTTAGTGAATTGAACTCGGTGAGCAATCTCCGCTTTTGTGAGACGTTCAATCAACCGCTCATCTTCTTCAATAAGCATCTCAATGATTTCGGACAGCGATACTGTGCCCTTTAGATTGGCATTTGAGCCAAAGAATGCGGAGGAGAATGTGTCCCAGGTTTCTGGAAGCGATGAGATGAGCAGCAGCGCGAGATCTTCCTCGGAAATAAAGTCGCCCATCAGGGCAAGCTTTTGCTGCTCTTTGCGGAATGCCGCAATGTGAACGGCCATAGACGTTCCCTCCTTGGCAGTCATTCGATAAAGTCGTCGCCGTACGGCGAGCTTTCCAAGGATACCTTTGGGTTCCTTGACAGCGCAGAGTTGCGCCCACATGGCGCTGACGGTTTGTGCGCCAGTGATATACACAAGCTGTGTGTTTGATATGCTGAGTGTGAGAAGTGCTTGAACGTTTTGGTCAAGTTCCACCCAGTCATTATGAGCGATTTGCTCAGCATCATGCTCTTGTTGCCAAGTGGCAAAAGCAGCAGTCTCTGCAGGAGTCGGAGATCCTAAAATAGCAGCAATTGGTGCAAGAGTTCCAGATAAAACAGGGGCTCTGGCATTGGGCTCGATAAATTTCGCAAGCCCATTGATGCGGAGTAGTGCGGAGACGCGTGTTTTCCAATCTCCCCAGTTGTCATCCCCAAGCGTGTTGAGACGCATGAATACGCTCTGTAGATGAGATATGGAAGATATGGAAGACGTCATACCTAATAAAATGTATGACGGGTTGAGGTCTTGTTAAAGTTCCAGATTTAGGTCAAGATAGTTGATGGGCTCGTAACCTGATAAAGTGCGATGTGGAAGTATGACAGAGTGCTTCGCAGCAGCAGGGGGAACACAAGAGGATGATGATTCAACAACAGTTCTACATACAAGAGATTGTAGCTCTATATATACACGTAAGTAGAACAAAAGAAGTTATCCAAGAACAATAGGAAATGCGGTGAGACAATGGATGAAACATAAGAACAAAGAGAAGTCTTTGTCCATAGACGGAAGAAAGAAGTAAAGGGAAAGGTAAGGATTGATTATTGTTAACACTCCCCCTCAATTCGAATCCATTCCCATGTCTGCAATGAACTTTGAGAATTTTAGACTAGCAAGCGGTTTAGTTAGCACGTCTGCAATCATATGATCAGTGGGAATCCATTCCAAGCTAACAGTACCAGCAGCAAGAGTTTCGCGAATGAAATGATGGCGAATATCAATGTGCTTTGAGCGGTCATGGAATTCCGGATTGTATGCAAGATCAAGTGCTGATTTGTTGTCCACAAAAATCTTGGAGGGCCCGTTTGGAGGGTGGCCCAAGGCTGTGAGTAAGCGTCGAAGCCAAATGGCTTGCTTGGAGGCATTGGTGACAGCCATGTACTCAGATTCCATCGAGGAAAGAGAGACAGTTTGCTGCTTCTTGGAAGACCAAGAGATCGCAGCGCCGGCAAGTTGAAATACATTGCCAGATGTAGATTTCCGATCGTTTCGATCGGCGGCCCAGTCAGCGTCTGAATAGGCTGTGACAGTGTATGATTTCTGATCGTCCTGGGCGGAATAGGTCAGTCCACGGTCTTTGGAACCTTGAAGGTCTCGCAATACATGTTTGACGGCTGTCCAGTGTTCGTTGGACGGGTTGTGGCTGAATTGTGCAAGTTTCTGCACAGAGAACGAGATGTCGGGCCTTGTGGCAAGGGAGGCATACATGAGGGAGCCAATGGCTGCACGATAGAGCAAAGGATTGGCAAATTTTGTAGCGTCTGTAGTCGCTATCAGATGAATGGATGAATCCATAGGGGTGGAAGATTTTCCGCATTCCCCCATTTGGAATCGCTGTAAGACTTTTCGGATATACTGTCCCTGAGAAAGGGAGATCGTGCCAGACTTGTGGTCACGGTTGATCTGTATACCAAGCAGTAGGCGAGGCTCGCCTTGGCGAGTGGCTTCAAAAACCTTGTCGATTTCGTCCTGTGCTTTGTTGAGACGAAGAGAGCTTGTGCAAGCGAAGTGGAGGTCATCCACCCAGACACATATAATGTCCATTCCGCTACCATCACTTCGGATATAAACACAGTGATCAATTCCATCCAATCGCTTGTAGCCTAAGCGAGTCATCTCTGCGTGGAGTGCATCATTCCACTCTCGCCCGGATTGCTTAAGGCCATATAAGGTGTGCAGAAGTCGACAGAATCTACCAGAATTGTCGCTGAAACCTTGAGGCTGATGCATGTAGATTTCCTCTTGGATTGTGCCATTGAGGAACGCGCCAGTAATATCCATTACTGCAGTGTGTAGGTTGCCAAGTGTGGCAAGCGCAATTATGGTTCGAAGTGAATCCATTCTCATCACAGGTGAGAAGGTGTTATGAAAGTCCGAACCGGGAATTTGGGTGAAACCTTTTGCTACAAGTCGAGCCTTGAACCTGGATAGGTTGCCGTCGGCATCGTATTTCTTGGCAAAGACCCATCGATTTCCTACAGGACTTCGGCCCTGAGGGATATTTTCCATCACCCAAGTCTCCTTCTTCTTGAGCATCTCTAGCTCAGAGATCATGGCTTTCTCCCACTTGGGCCATTCAGGCGAATTCTTTGCCTGGGCGAGTGTTTCTGGAATCCCAAGTGTAAACGTCTGCGCTGTCTGCGCAATTTCAGGAAAGCATTCGCTTGCAAAAGCAGCGAGTTCTGGTGCGGCGTCCAAATCAATGGAGGCGGCGGGACGAGTTTGCTGAGCTGGTACAATTTCTTTTCGAGCTTGAGGATTATTCAGAAGCCGATAATTGACGTTGCTGCGTTGGCGAGTAGATCGGCCAGAAAGAGCGGGATCGCTTGATGGATTTGGAGGAGGCTCCTGTGGATTTGATGGAGGCGATGTAGACGCTTCAGGGGCACTGTGGTAAGTCTCCCCCTCAACTGCAGCGGGTGTCGCTGCCAAGTTGGCTGGTCCAGGTGATTTTCTAGCGCTGAATTCAAATACCACATCCTCCTTCTGCGCAGGTGGGGAGTTCTCATTAAAATACGCATCTCTGGAGACAAGAATGCGTCGTGTGGCGGGGTTGTAATACCTCACCGCCTTTGGTCCTTCCTCAAATCCCACAAAGACAAATTTGTTTGCCTTTGGATCGAGTTTGGATCGATTGGATCCTTCTGAGAGGATCCATACATCGCAGCCAAATTCGCGTAGATGCGACACATTAGGCTTGCTCCCATGCCAGGCTTCGTAAGGAGTTTTGTTGGTGAGTGCGGGAGTAGAGACTCTGAACCGCAAGTAGGCCGCATAGCTGACTGCTTCTGCCCACAGAAAATGCGGGAGATTCTTGGCAATCAGCATTGCGCGGGCAAGCTCAATGAGCGTCCGATTGGGACGCTCAGCAACTCCGTGCTGTGCATGTGCATATGGTGCGGTCAGTTGAATATCAATTCCTTTTGTAGCGCACCAATCTTGTAGAGTTTTATTCACAAACTCGCGTCCGTTATCAAATTTGAGAACCTTTGGCGTCCTGCCAAGCTGATTCTCTACCCAGAGGACATAGGTCTGGATTTCATGTGTGGCGTCCGATTTCTTCTTCAGGAATCGGATGGTGTTGCGACGAGTTGCATCATCAATGAATGAGATGTAGTAATAGGCTTTTCCAATTGAGGAAACTCGCGCTGGGCCCCAAAGATCAGAGTGAGACATTTCTCCTGGAAGATAGTTGTGTGGAGTTGAGACCTTGGGAAACGAGTAGTGCTTTGCTTTCGCTTCAATACATGGTATGCATGTTGGAGAGGGTCTAGAATTGGCGTCAATGTTGAGGCCATTGACCAGTCCGGATTTGGCAAGTGTTTGAATCCCAGTGATTGAGATATGGCCAAAAACTCTATGCCATTCGTCGTGTGTGAGGGCACGGCGATGGAGGGCAAAGCTGGCGGTTTCACCGCAAGATTCCTCAGCAGCTCGGGCATTAAGGCGATAAACGCGACGTTGAATGGACCCGGTGGCAAGGATGTTTCCATCAGGAGAATAATGAGTGACTATACCGGATTTGAATCGTGATTCATATCCAAGCTGATCCAATTTGGAGATTGAGAGGAGGCAG
>JBPPMC010000271.1:0-6949 GCA_051305835.1 Sphingobium sp. | reverse complement strand
CCCGGTTCGGGCCTCTTCGGGAACGTGGAAAAATGCGTCATGCAGCGTCAACCTGTTGGATCGCCTTCACGATTGGCGGCGATTCGTAAGCATCTCGTGCGTATGCCGCAGATGTGCGGACTTCACGGGATAGAGAAGGGGTAGCAGTCAAGGGACGATCGAGCAACGGCGACCCTGAATTTTTTGTTACATTGCGACCTTCAACCCCGGTTTGGACCATCATGGTAAACAGAAGGTTAAGATCGCGCTGCCTGCGTCCACACGATTTGGCTGGACGGAGGCGCATGTCGACGGGCACACATGACGCGTGTTTGCCCTATTGCTCAGCTTTGCCATCACGACGGAAGCGCCAGTCGCGCGACCGACTTCCACGGACATAATGCGTCCGCAGACCGCCTTCAACGCCCGGCCACCACGCAAAACGCACAGTATCACCGTTCCCATCCCACCCGCAGCGAGCGGCATCGCATTGCCCCGGGTTGAAGGCCCACGCAATGGCTCGCGCCCTTTGGTCGTGATCGACGCCGGGCATGGCGGGCATGACCCCGGCGCGATCAACGCCAGTGCGAACGCGCGCGAAAAGGACATAACGCTTGCCGTCGCGCGGGCCATCCGGGACCGGCTGCTGGCCGATGGGCGCGTTCGCGTGGCGCTAACCCGCGATGATGACCGCTTCCTGGTGCTGGAAGAACGATATGGCATCGCCCGAAGATTGAGCGCGGACCTTTTCATTTCCATTCACGCCGATGCGGCGGAAAATACCGAAGCGCGGGGCGCGACAGTCTATACCCTGTCGGAAATTGCGTCCGACCGGGAAGCGGCGCGGCTGGCGGCGCGCGAAAACAAGGCGGACATCATCAATGGTGTCAATCTGGGCGCACAGGACTCTGGCGTGTCCTCGATTCTCATCGACCTCACCCAGCGCGAGACCATGGGGCAGTCGGCAAATTTCGCCCGGCTTTTGCAGCGGGAGGCGGCGGCGTTCGTGCCCTTTCGCAGCACGGCGCACCGCTTCGCCTCATTGATCGTATTGAAGGCGCCGGACATCCCCTCCGTCCTGTTCGAGACGAGTTACATCAGCAATGCGCAGGATGCCGCCTTCCTGATGTCAGCCCCCGGACGGCAGCGGATCGCCGAAGGCGTCAGCAAAGCGGTCGAAGTTTATTTCGCGCGCAAGTCGGCAGCGCCGTGACGTCGAGCGATGCGCCTGCCCTTGTCCTGCAAAGCATAGCGCCCTAAAGCCTCTGTCCGATGGATGAGGCCGCCCCGACACCCCCCGACGACAAGGACTATCGCTATCGCGTTCACCGGAGCGCGGGTGGTGTCTTTGCACGCCTGAAGGATCGCCTGGGTCATTGGTGGGATCGGCGCTGGTTTCGCCTGGCCAGCTACGCGGCATTTGGCCTGCTGCTGGCGATGGGGCTGTTCTGGCTGATTTTCGCGCGCGGCCTGCCCGATGCGGCGACACTGCTGGAATATGAGCCGCCGCTGCCGACGATTGTGCGCGACGTGAATGGCGAGCCGGTTCACAGCTACGCCCGCGAACGGCGCGTGCAGTTGCAATATGCCGATTATCCGCCGCTGCTGATCAAGGCGTATCTGGCCGCTGAGGACAAGACATTCTTCTCGCACCATGGCGTCGATTTCCCCGGATTTGCGGGCGCGGTGTTCGACTATGCCAGCAAGCTCGGATCCGGCCAGCGGGCGCGCGGCGGATCGACGATTACGCAGCAGGTCGCCAAGAACTTGTTGATCGGCGACGAATATTCGCCGACGCGCAAAGTGAAGGAAATGATCCTCGCCTGGCGCATCGAGAATGTGCTGACGAAACAGCAGATCCTCGAATTATATCTCAACCAGATATTTCTTGGGCGGAACGCTTATGGCGTGCAGGCCGCATCGCGCGCCTATTTCGACAAGGATGTCGCGGACCTGAAATTGCCGGAAATGGCATATCTCGCGATCCTGCCCAAAGGCCCGGCCAATTACCGCCCGGAAAATCCGACCGGCCTCGCCCGCGCACTGGAGCGCCGCAACTGGGTGCTGGGGGAAATGCGCCGCAACGACTTCATCACCGATGCGCAGCATGACGGCGCCGTTGCGCAGCCATTGGGCACGGTCGCACCGCATGGATCGCCCTATGGCAATGCAGGCGGCTATTATGTCGAAGAGGTACGCCGCCGCCTGATCCAGCTTTTCGGGGAAAAGGCGCAGGATGGGCCGAACAGCGTCTATGCGGGCGGACTATGGGTGCGCACGCCGCTCGACACGGAAATGCAGACGCTGGCGACCGCAGCATTGCGTGCGGGATTGCAGCGCTATGATGCGGGCAAGGGTTGGTCGGGTCCGGTCGGCAAGATCAAGGTCGATGGAAACTGGCAACGGGAACTGGCCGCAAGCTCCATCGGCATCAATTACGAGAATTGGCGAATTGCGGCGGTGCTGTCGCGTGATAGCCGAAGCGCGCAGATTGGCTTTAGCGGCGGCGAGACGGGCGTGCTTTCTGCGGACGCCGCGCAGACGCCCTATCGCCGGATCGGCGGCCCCGCATTCAACGGATTGAAGCCGGGCGACCTGATCGCGGTCGTGCGCAGCGGCGACGGCTGGCTCCTGCGTAATGTGCCCGAAGTCTCCGGCGGCATGGTGATCGAGGAAACCCGCAGCGGCCGTATTCACGCGATCCAAGGCGGTTTCGACTCCCGCCTCTCCGCCTATAACCGCGCGACGCAGGCATCGCGGCAACCAGGCTCCACGATAAAGCCCTTCGTCTATGCCTCGGCACTCGACAGCGGCATGACGCCTGCATCGATCATCGTCGATGGTCCGTTCTGCGTCTATCAGGGCGGCAATCTCGGGCAGAAGTGCTTCAAGAATTTCTCGGGCAAAAATGCCGGGCCGCAGACGATGCGTTGGGGTGTCGAGCAATCGCGCAACCTGATGACGGTGCGCGCCGCATCGCAGACGGGCATGGAGCGCGTCGTCAGGACCATAAAGACGATGGGGATTGGCGATTATCAGCCTTATCTGTCTTTTGCTCTGGGTGCGGGCGAGACCACGGTCGAGCGGCTGACCAATGCCTATGCAATGCTCGTCAATCACGGACGCGCGCTCAGTCCGAAAGTCATGGATTATGTGCAGGATCGTCGCGGCAAGGTCATCTGGCCGGCGCGCTGGCGTGCATGTCAGGGGTGTAACGCACCGACCTGGAATGGGAAGGCGATGCCGCGCTTCACACCCGAGGGGCGGCAGTTGATGAACCCGATGACTGCCTATCAAGTGGTGCATATCACCGAAGGCGTGATCCAGCGCGGAACGGCGACCATATTGCGCGACCTCGAACGTCCGCTGTTCGGCAAGACGGGAACGACCAACGGGCCGACGAATGTCTGGTTCGTGGGCGGATCGCCCGATCTGGTGGCCGGTGTGTATCTGGGATATGATCAGCCCCGCAGCCTTGGCGGCTATGCACAGGGCGGTCGGATCGCTGCGCCGATCTGGAAACAGGCGATGGCGCCGGTCCTTGCCAAAATGCCCAAGACGCCCTTCATCGCGCCGAATGGCATCCGCATGGTCACGATCGATCGCCGGTCCGGCAAGCGCGTCTATGGGGCATGGCCGACCAACGATCCCAAGGCGCCGGTGATCTGGGAAGCCTTCAAACCCGAATCCGAACCGCGCCGGACCATCCGCAAGGATGAAGTCGAGGCGCAGGAAAAGGTGGCGGCCGCCCGCGCGGCAAGCGGGGCGACCCGGCCAAAGAACGACAGTGACTTTATGCAGCAGCAGGGCGGCATATATTAGGACTCCCCCCGCCGCCTTTCGCGCGGACGATCAGGGACTTGGACATAGTGGAGATTCACCATGCGCGCCGAAGCGCAGCAACATATTGACCGCATCGACGCCGCTCTCGACCTGCTGCGACGTTTTCTGGATTGGGACCGGGCGCTGCGTCGGCTGGACGAGTTGAACGCGCGCGTCGAGGATTCGACGCTGTGGGACGATCCCAAAAAGGCGCAGGAAGTCATGCGGGAGCGGACGCGTCTGGACAACGCCATCGGTGCAACCCGCGCGATCGACAGCGAGAAGAACGACACCGCCGAACTTATCGAAATGGCCGAGGCCGAGGGCGATGAGTCGATGGTGACCGAAGCGATCCAGTCGCTGAAGGAACTGGCCGAGCGCGCCGACAAGGACAAGGTGCAGGCGCTGCTGGCTGGCGAGGCCGACACCAACGACGCCTATCTCGAAATCCATGCAGGCGCTGGCGGCACGGAAAGCCAGGATTGGGCCGAAATGCTCCAGCGCATGTATGTCCGCTGGGCGGAACGGCGCGGGTACAAGGTGGAGATCGTCGACTATCATGGTGGCGAGCAGGCAGGCATCAAGTCCGCCACGCTGCTGATCAAGGGCGAGAACGCCTATGGCTATGCCAAGACCGAAAGTGGCGTGCATCGGCTCGTCCGCATCAGCCCCTATGACAGCTCGGCGCGGCGGCACACCAGCTTCTCGTCCGTGTGGGTCTATCCGGTGATTGACGATAATATCGACATCGAAGTCAATGAAGGCGACCTCAAGATCGATACTTACCGCGCATCCGGTGCGGGTGGGCAGCACATCAACACGACCGATTCCGCTGTCCGCATCACCCACATCCCGACCGGCATCATCGTCGCCTGCCAGAACCAGCGGAGCCAGCACAAGAACAAGGCGGAAGCCATGAACATGCTGAAAGCGCGGATGTACGAAGCGGAACTGCAACGCCGCGAAGCCGCCGCAAGCGCCGAACATGCGTCCAAGTCGGACATTGGCTGGGGCCATCAAATCCGGTCCTACGTTCTCCAGCCCTATCAGATGGTCAAGGATCTGCGCACCGGCGTCGTCTCCACTGCGCCGGACGATGTGCTGGATGGCGCGCTCGACCCCTATATGGCCGCGGCCCTGTCGCAGAAGGTGACGGGCGAGAAGGTGGTCGTCGAGGACGTCGATTGATGCAACGCGCCGGCCTGCTCGCCATGGCGGTGCTGCTGGCCGGTTGCGGCGCTTCGGGGGATTCCACGCGGCCTGTGTCGGCGCAGGCTTTTCCCAAGGCCGATCGCCCGGTGGCGCCGATCGTCTCGACACGCTGGTCGAGCGAGGAGGCTCGCGACCGGGTGAACGAAGCGAACGACATCATGGCGCTTGCCGGTATTCGCAAAGGCATGACAGTCGCCGACATCGGTGCGGGTGAAGGCTATTATACGGTGCGGCTAGCCAAAAAAGTCGGGCCGGAAGGGCGCGTATTGGCCGAAGATGTTCTGCCCGAAGTGATCGACGCGCTCGGTCGCCGCGTCACGCGCGAGGACTGGACGAACGTGAGCGTGAAACTCGGGACCACGGATGATCCGAAGCTCCCGGAAAACAGCTTCGATCGCGTGCTGATGGTCCATATGTATCATGAGATCAGCGAGCCATATGCGTTCCTGTGGAACCTGCATCCGGCGCTGAAAAAGGATGGCGAAGTCATCGTCGTCGACGCCAACCGCCCAACGCAAAACCATGGTACGCCGCCGCGCCTGCTATCCTGCGAATTCGCCGCGGTGGGCTATCGGCTGGAGCAGGTCGTCGCGCGGCCCAATGCAGGTGGCTATCTGGCGCGGTTTCGCAAGATCGCCGCACGACCCCGGCCCGAGGACATCATAGCCTGCGCCCTGCGAGAATAAGCGAAGAGCCGCCTTAGCCATTCCCTAATCTTTCGTCCGTAGATGCGGCACTATGGACATGGCCCCCGATCCTGCAATGAAGCCCGGTATGGGCCAGCCCCTGCCAACGCTGCCGGGGGAAGGACAGGATGCGCGATGGGCTGCGCTCGCCCAATGTGCAGCGGAAGCCAATGCTTTTTACGCGCCGGACATGTTGCGCGCGGCGCTCGATCATCTGCGCGGCGAAGCGGACATACGCCTGATTGAAGCGTTCGACGGCGCAGACCTGATCGGCCTGTTGCCCGTCATGGTCGCGCCACGGCACGGGCAGCTGCCCTTCGCCAATGTCGCCAACTGGATGCACGATCATTGCTTCTATGGCGCGCCGATGATCGCGCACGGCCGGGAGCAGGCGGCGTGGGCGAGTTTCCTTGGCCAACTCGACGCAGCCACATGGGCGCCCAATTTCCTGCACATGCGCGGACTGGATACGGCGGGCGCGAACGCCGCCGCGCTGGAGGCCGTATGCGTTGCGCAACGACGCGGCTTTAGCGAGATCGGACGCTACGACCGCGCCTTGCTGCGGTCCGAATTGTCCGCCGACGCCTATTGGGAAATCAATGTCCGCGCCAAGAAGCGCAAGGAAATCCGTCGCCTGCAAAAACGGCTGAAGGAGATGGGCGTAGTGGAAAGCCGCACGCTCACCGACAGCGCCGATTTGCCGCGCTGGTGCGGAGATTTCCTCGCGCTCGAAGCATCGGGATGGAAGAGGCAGGAAGGCACTTCCCTCTCCTGCGCGCCGTCCGACGCCGCGTTCTTCCGTGCGGCGACGGCGGCGGCGCAAGCGAACGGGCGGCTGCATTTCCTGCGATTGGATCTGGACAGACGCGCGATCGCGATGCTGGTGAACTTCCGGCATGCCGACGGCGCATTTTCCTTCAAGATTGCCATCGACGAGACGCTAGGGCGTTTTTCGCCCGGTGTGCTGATCGAGATCGTTAATCTGCGCGCGGTGCAGGATGATCCGTCGATCGCGTGGATGGACAGTTGCGCCGCGCCCGACCATCCGATGATCGACAGCCTGTGGGGCGAACGGCGCAGCATCGTACAATATCGTATCGCTTTGCGAGGGACCGGCGTCCCGCATGCCCGGCGCGCCACCGCCTTTGCGATCGCCAATGGCGTGGAGCGCGCCGCCGCTTTCCTCAAAGGACGATAGAAGCCTATGCCCGTTCAGCAACGCATCGATGCCGCATCCGCCGCTTCTCCCT
>JBPPMC010000088.1:0-18648 GCA_051305835.1 Sphingobium sp. | reverse complement strand
GGGCCATAGGCATGTTCATAGTCGAGCTTCATCGCATAGGGGATGACGCCCAGCGGCTCTTCCATCGTCTCCAGCGGCTTGACCGTGCCGACCGGCGCGTCGGGCGCGATCCGGAAGCCCTTGATAGCCAGCACCGACTGTTCGACGCTGTCGTCCCATTCCGCCTCAACCCGCTGACCGATCGCAATATCGTCCAGTTCGGCCAGGATGCGGTGCGCGAAGTCATTGTCGCAACCATCCAGGCGGATGAAGCCGATGACGTGGCCATCGACGCGGGTGAAGGCCGTCAACACGCCAGTCTGTGGCGCTTCGACAAAGGCTTCAGGTTCCTCGCCATTGGTGGAAGAGAAATCCTGCGCAGGTGCGACGACCTGCCCCGACGCGAAGCGCGACGCGACGATCCGACGGTTTTTGACTTCCGCCAGGAAAATGCCCGCCGCCCGGCCGGGCGTCAGCGTGTAGGGCAGGTTGATCTCGCTGTGGAAAGTCGGCAGGTCGATCGGATAGCTATCCGGTGCGGAAAACATCGTGTCTCTCCTTATGCGCTCAGAACGGCGCAACCGCGCAGATTGGCCCAACCGCCGCCCGATTGGACGAGGGCGGTCTTGGCGTCCTTGATCTGGTGAGTTTCATTCCTGCCCATGACCTGCGTCGCCGCCTCGATCAGGCGAATGACGCCGACCGCGCCGATGGGATTTGCCCCCATGCAGCCGCCCGACGGGTTCACCGGAATGTCGCCATCCAGTTGGGTCGCGCCGGACGCGATCAGGTCGGCCGCCTGTCCCGGTGGGCATAGCCCCAGGCTTTCATAATAGTTCAGCTCGAAGCAGCTATAGGGCTCCTGCACCTCCACCACGTCGAACTGGCGGCGCGGATTGGTGATGCCGGCGGCGCGATAGACCTGGCGGCTGGCGATCGCCAGCGGTTCGGACAGCATCAGCGACCGTTCGGGCGCATTGTCCGCTTCGCAGCAATAGGCCATGCCCCTGATCCAGGCGGGACGGCTGGTCGAATGATGCGCCATCTTCTCCGAAGATAGAACGATCGCGGCGGCGCCGTCCGAAATGGGCGGAACGTCGAGCAGCTTGATCGGCCAGCAGAGCGGCTTGGAATTGAGGACGTCCTCGACCGACACTTCCTTCTTCACATGCGCATAGGGGTTGGCGATCGCATTCTTGCGGTTCTTGGCCGCGACCATGGCCGCCGCTTCCTCTGTATGGCCGAGCACATCCATGCGCGCGCGCCAGTAAGCGGCGGAAAAGCCCATGATGCCGACCGCAAACTCCCGGCCCCAGAAAGGATCGTAGAGGGTGGAGATCGAATATTGCAGCTGCCCTTCGGACAGCTTGTCATAGGCGACCACCAAGGTGCGCTCGGAAAAGCCGCCCGCAACCTGATAATAGCCAGCGAGCGCGCCCGCGAAGCCCGCGCCGCCACCGCTGGTCAGTCGCACCACCGACTTGCCCTGTGCTCCGATAGCATCGACCACCCATTTTTCCGGCTGGTTCACCGCAGCGAACAGCACCGGACCGGTGGCGACGACGACGGTATCGATATCCTCCATGCTCAGCTTGGCATCCGCGAGCGCGCGGTCCACCGCCTCGCGCACCAGCCCCGCCTGGCTAACATCGGTCCGGCGGCGTGCATGATGGGTCTGTCCGACCCCTACTATTCCAACATGACGGCCCATAATCAAACCTCGAGTGTGAAGACGCAGTTGTTCTGCATGCCGACGCCGCCGGCGCCGTGGACGATTGCGCGGGAGGGTGTGCCGCCGCCGAAGAGTTCAGGTTGGCTCAGCTGCCGGCTGGCTTCCGCCAGTCGGACGAGGCCCGTCGCCATGATCGGATCGGCCGGTAAGGCGCCGCCCGACCGGTTGATCGCGACTTTCCCCTCGCGCGCGGCCGACAGGCCCTTGCCCGCTTGCGCCAGGCCCAGCGCCTCGATCGCCAGCAACTCGCCGATCACCGACGATCCGCTGATTTCGGCTAGGTCCGGATCCGCCGAAGTCCAGCCGGCATTGCGATAGGCCATGGCGGCGGCCGTGGAGGCGGACGACAGCCTACCGGCTTCGCGCGCGGCGACGCTGTGCGTGTCCATCGACGTGCCCATGCCGGTGATGAAGGCCGGATTGCGGCTGACCCGTCGTGCAATGTCTTCCCGCGCGATCAGCACGGCGACGGCGCCGTCGACCGGCCGGGCGAACATCAGTTCGGTAAGCGGGGCAGCGCCTTCCCTGTCAGCCAGAATGGCCTCCGCATCGGGCAGATCGTCGATCGACACCTTGCCGGACGCGGCGGCTGCGGCCCATCGCTCCGCGACCAGATCAGCCAGGTCGCGGCTCGAAAGGCCGCTTTCGGCCAGATAGCGCTGCGCCTGGATACCGTTGGCGGCGCGCTGGCCGAAGCCGACCGGACGCTGGTAGAAAGGCTCCACCTGCGCATTCCAGTAGAGATCGACATTGGATTCCGACGGCTTGGAATAGGCGACGATCAGGCCAACCGAGGACGAGCCCGCACGGATCTTGTTCACGCCGTAGAGGGCGGCCCACAAGCCGTCTTCCTCGACCCGCGCCTCTTCTTTGTGATGCGCGCCGAGCGCGCCGAGAAAGCCGCAATTGGAAATGGACCGACCGTCGAGCACGTCGCTTCCGGAATCGATGATGAAGTCGACATCATCGATCGTCAGTCCGGACCCTTTGAACACCGATGTGACCACCGAAGAGATCAGGTCGATATGCTGCGCGTTGTTCCAGGCAGGTCGAAAATCCGTTTGGGCAGTCGCAACGACCCCCACCTTACTCAAGCCCATTAGTGCTTCCTCATCCTTGTGCAGTTTGCGCAACCGCTCGGTCAGGGATCGCCCCCTTCCGATGGAACCGGTTCTTCCACCGCCCTCGTTGTCTCATTCTTATTGGCAGCCTAAACCGCTTGTCAAAGGAAATCGACGATCCATCGGATTTTGTTTGGGACTGAAATTTGCTTTTCCTACGGATTGGCCGGAGTTATCATGGAGAAAATCGAGACTTGCATTTTCTGTTTATCCGAAACATTCTCGGATCAACGAAACAGGAGAGGTTGTTGTGGGACTCGATGTGAGCGGTCGCTATCGCTATCCACCCCCAGCGCCAGCTTGGCTGGCGAAGCGCGTGGAAGAGGTAATCGATCCGGCCTTGCCGATAGTGGACGCGCACCATCATCTCTGGGATGAAGGTGGCCACCCCTATTTGCTCGACGAAATTCTTGAGGACGTCGGCGAGGGGCACCGCATAATTGCGACCGTCTTCGTACAGGCCCATTACGGCTACTATACTTCCGGCCCGGCGCAGCTGGCACCAGTCGGCGAGACGGAGAAAGTTGCTGCCATCAGCGAAGCGGCTCGCCGCCTTGGCGCGTCAACCGAAATAGCCGCAGGTATTGTTGCTCATGCAGACCTAACATTGGGCGACCGAGTTGATGAGGTTCTGGAAGCACATGCCGTTGCCGCCGGGGGGCGCTTGCGAGGCATACGGCATAGCGTTTCGAGGGATCCCAATTTTCCAGACGGCATCGTCATCAGACCGGCGCCCGCCCGATTGCTTTTTGATCCGACCTATCGCGCCGGCCTGGCCCGCCTCGAAGTGTTCGGCTTGAGCTATGATGCCATGCTCTATCATCGCCAGATACCTGAACTGACCGCCCTCGCTTATGCGATGCCGGGCCTTCCAATTGTCCTTGATCATATCGGCTGCATCATCGGCGTCGGGCCATATTCAGGCCGGGAAGAAGAAGCCTACAGACTGTGGATTGCCGATATGACTGAGTTGTCGCGCTGTCCGAATGTCTCGGTCAAGCTGGGCGGACTCGGCATGATCGTGTGCGGCGCGCGCTGGCATGAACAGCCTTTGCCCCCGAGCTCCACCGACTTAGCAGAGGCTTGGTGCCCATATATCGAGGCGTGCATCGACTTGTTCGGAGCGGATCGGTGCATGTTCGAAAGCAATTTCCCTGTCGATAAAGGCATGTACTCTTACCGCACGGGATGGAATGCCTTCAAGCGGCTGACCGGTGCCGCCAGCGATACTGAGAAGGAAGCGCTGTTTTCCGGAACGGCGGCGCGCATCTATGGGCTTGATATTGCCCCGATGAAATATGATGCGGTGCAAGGACATGGCTAATCGTGCGAGCCATCTTTTCCATCGCGCGCGGGAATGCCCGGACAAGGCGGCGATCATATTTGATAATGCGGAAATTAGCTTCGGCGAGTTGGCTGAGCGAACGAGGGCGTCGGCCGGCGGCCTCATCTCGGCGGGTGTCGAACGCGGAATGCATGTCGGCATATTGATACCGAGCTGCCCTGAATTCATCGTCATAGAGCAGGCATTGTTCGCTATAGGCGCCGTCATCACGCCACTGAACATTTGCTACCGCCCCGGCGAGATCGCTCATGCAGTTGAGACCTGCAATCTCGCGTTCTTGGTTTCGACATCGGAACTATTGGCGCCACTTGATCAAGGCGCGATGTCAGGCGCCTTCCAGTCCTTCATATCGATCGACTCCACCGCACCGGGTGAGAAGTCCCTTTCGCTTGCCGCTCTTATCGAGGCATCTCGGCCTTTAGTGGAGCCGGTCGACATCGTGGCAGCTGATCTTGCTATGCTGCTGCTCACCAGCGCGACCACGGGCAAGGCGAAAGGCGTGATGCTCTCTGCGGGCAATCTGGCGGAAAATTACGACCGCACGCCACAATGGCTGAGTCTTGATAACGCTTCGACGATCCTCTGCGCTCTGCCCCTCTATAATACATTTGGGCTTAACCAATGTATCAACGCCATGTTGGTGACTGGAGCGACCATGGTGCTCCTGCCAAGATTTGATGCAGGAGCGTGCATCGCGGCTACTAATGCGCACCGTTGCACGTTCCTGCCCGGCGTGCCTACGATGCTGCAAAAGATCATTGACCACCCCGATGCATGTAGCGAAACGCTATCGTCCATTACGCGAATTATGACTGGGGGCGCGCCGGTGCCGGCTCCGCTCCTGCGCCACGTTCTCGACATCGCGCCCAATGCAGAAGTCCTGACCGGTTATGGACTGACGGAAGGCACCGCGTTGGTCACGTTGACCACTGTGCAATTGGGTGACGATGGCGAGATCGAAAATGGCCGCACAATCGGTCGCGTCCTGAATGGCATGACGCTGAAGATCATGGATGAAACGGGGCATTTGCTGCCTGCCGGATCTGTCGGAGAAATCGTCGTTCGCGGCCCTAACGTAATGCAAGGCTATTACCGCGCGCCCGAAGACACAGCTACTGCCCTCGCTGATGGCTGGCTGCACAGTGGCGACGTAGGCTTTATCGATGACGATGGCCGCGTCTATATCGTGGATCGGCTCAAAGATGTCATAATCAGGGGGGGGCAGAACATATACCCTGCCGACATCGAGGAGGTCCTCTACGCAGTTGCGGGCGTCGCCGAAGTCGCCGTGGTCGGCGCATATGATGATCTGATGGGAGAAGTTCCGGTCGCTTTCGTGGCGTTTCGGCGAGGATGTGATGTCGACATTGCCGTGCTGACCAACCAGTGTGTTATCCAGTTGGCTTCTTACAAGCGCCCGGCACATATCTATGTCCGCGACGAGTTGCCCAAAGGGCCAACCGGCAAAATTCTTCGACGCGCGCTCAAGCAAGCGGCCCTGACAGACGCATGATCGAGCCTCGATCCGAAACCTTCGCTATTCAGGGCAGCCGCCGCCATGTCTGTGTCTGGGGTGATCCCGATGCGCCAACCGTGCTGCTCGTCCACGGCTTGCTCGACCATGCCCGTAACTGGGACTGGATTGCCAGCGCGCTAAGCGACCGATTTTACGTGGTTGCGCCGGACCTGCGAGGACATGGCGACAGCGACTGGACCGATCCTGCCAGCTATACGCTTGCCAGCCACATTCTGGACCTTGCCGATATTATTACGGCGCTGGGGCTCTCGGACATCAGATTGGTGGGCCATTCCCTTGGCGGGCAACTCGCCCTCCGACTGGCTGCCTGCTACCCTGCACGGATCGCAGCATTGTGCGTGATCGAAGGCATTGAGCTTCCGATCGTCCGGGAACAGCGCAAGGTCGCTGAAGCCTATCCCGTCAGGCTTCGCCGATGGATCGAGGGACAGCAACAAAATCGACATCGACTGCCACGCATTTACGCCTCGCTCGATGAGGCCGAACTGCGCATGAAAGAGCATAATCCGGGTATCGACACGGAGACGATCGCGCATCTGGTCCGCCACGGCGTGATCCATCGCGCAGAAGGCGGCTTCAGCTGGAAATATGACGACGCCTGTCGACAACGTGCGCCTGAGGATGCCCACGGGCTGGATCTCGACGACATATTATCTGCGATCCCCTGTCCGACTTTACTTGCTTATGGGGAATCGAGCTGGATCCCTCTGCCGCCTGCCGAACGGCTCGCGCGCATAGCAGACCACAGGCTCATTACTTTTCCGGACGCAAGCCATTGGCTGCACCACCAAAAGCGCGACGCCTTCCTCGCCGCGCTGATCACCTTTCTGCAATCCTCATTTGAAAGAAACAGCCATGCGTGAAGCCGCAATCATCGCAACCGCCCGGACGCCTGTCGCCAAAGCCGGCCGCGGAGCATTCAATGACACGGACGCGCCCGCGCTGGCCGCGCATGCGGTCAATGCAGCCATCGAGCGCGCCGGGATCGATCCTGACCGGATCGAAGACGTCATCTTCGGCGCGGGTTCGCAATGGGGTGACCAGGGGTTCAACATCGGTCGCACCACTGTCTTTGCAGCGGGTCTGTCAGACGCCATTCCAGGCGCCTCGGTCGATCGCAAATGCGCCGGCGGTTTGACCGCCCTCGCTTTCGCCGCGCGCGGCATCCTCGCCGGAGACATGGATGTGGCAGTTGCAGGCGGTGTTGAATCCATCACCCATACGCGCGACTACGCGCCGAACCACCGTGCACGCCCGGCGGCTGTTATCAACCGCAAGCCGCACGCCTATATGGCGATGATCGAAACTGCGGAAATTGTCGCCGAGCGCTACGGCATCAGCCGCGAGGCTCAGGATGAAATTGCCGCCATCAGCCACCAGCGCGCCGCCGCTGCCGTCGCTGCGGGGCGTTTTTCGACGGAGATCGCGCCGATCACTGTCACGAAAAATGTCATCGAAAAGGATGGCAGCATATCCGGCACCGAGACGCTGACCCTGTCCGTCGATGAAGGCATACGTGCCGACACAACGGCCGAAGGTCTGGCTCGTCTCAAAGCTGTCTGGCGTGATGGGCAGATCGTCAAGGAGGGGCGATTCGTCACGGCTGGCAACGCCAGTCAGCTTTCGGACGGCGCATCCGCGCAGATCGTCATGGACCGTGCCACGGCGCAGGCGGAAGGTCGCGACATTCTGGGCATTTATCGCGGCTTCCAGTCCGCCGGCTGCCCGCCCGAGGAAATGGGCATAGGCCCCATCTTCGCCATTCCCAAATTGCTCGACCGGGCTGGCCTCAAGGTCCAGGATATCGGCCTGTGGGAGATCAACGAAGCGTTTGCGAGCCAGTATCTCTATTGTCGCGATTATCTGGGCATCGATCCGGAGAAGATCAACGTCAATGGCGGCGGCATAGCCCTTGGTCATCCCTTCGGCATGACCGGCAGCCGTATCGCCGGCCACGCCCTGATCGAAGCGCGCCGTCGCGGCGTGCGGTGGGCTGTGGTGTCCATGTGCGTCGCGGGCGGCATGGGATCGGCGGGCCTGTTCGAGATACCGGCATAGGATAGCAGCATGACGGAGATGCGCTTCGATCAGGGCGTCGTCATAGTCACCGGCGCCGGGCGTGGTCTTGGGCGGGAACATGCCCTGGCATTTGCAGCGCGCGACGCAGCGGTGGTGGTCAATGATATCGGTGTGGAACCCGATGGTGCAGGAGGATCAGCCAGCGTTGCGCAGTCGGTCGTGGACGAAATCCTCGAAATGGGGGGGCAGCGCCATTGCCGACGGTCATTCCGTCGATGCGGCTGAAGGCGCCTCATCGCTGGTACGGGCGCCCTTACCTCCACTGCCTGACATGCTCGACCAGGGCGCGCATTTTAGGCGCCATGTTGCGACGCTGGGGGAAGTAGAGAAAGAAGCCGGGGCATGGCGGCAGGAAATCACCCAGCAGGGGCACGAGTTCACCGGTCTCCACGAAGGACGGAAAGTTTCCTCCAATGCGAAGGTGATGCCGCCTCCCGCAAGCGCGGTGCGTAGCATCAGGCGCAGGTCGTTGGTGCTGATCTAGGGCTCGACCGCCACGTCGAAGGGGATGTCGTTTTCCTCGAATTCCTAACGGTAGGGCGCAACGTTCGGCGCCGGGCGCCAGCCGATGCAGCGGACGAGGTCGCGCGGGTGGGCCGGTGCGCCGTGGGCGGCGAGCTAGGCGGGAGCTGCGACCACCATCTCGCGCTGGTCGCCGTTGAGGGGGATCGCGATCATGTCCTGCTCGAGCACCTCGCCAAGCCCGACGCCTGCGTCGAAGCAGGCGGCGACGATGTCGTCTCCTCGTCGGTGACCGTCACGTCAATCGTCTCGCCCGGGTTGGCCGCTGCGAACGAGGCGAGCAGCGGGCCGGACAGAAACCGTTCGGCGATTCAAGCGCCGACGCGATGTCCGAGAAGGGCCGGGTTTACGCATCGCGCACGCGTTCGCCAGCCTCCATCAAGCGTACAGAACGCGTGGTTCGCAACGTCCCCAAGAGATTCCGTGCGGATCAGGCTACCAGGCTGGACTGTTCCGGCGGGCATTTCGCCAGGGGGCCCGCTCCGGGACGCCCGAACAGATAGCCCTGGACATGCGGACAGCCTTCCTCGACGATCATGCGGTGCTGGGAGTCCGTCTCCACGCCCTCTGCGACCACCGGAAGGATCAGGCTGCGGCCGATACTGACGATAGCCCGGATGATGGAACGGGCGGCGTCGTCGTCCTCCATGGCGGCGACGAAACTGCGATCGATCTTGATCTTGTCGAAGGGGAAGCTCTGCAGATTGCTGAGCGAGGAATAGCCGGTCCCGGAGTCATTCATGACGACCCGCACCCCCAGAGCCTTGAGCCGACGCAGGGAAGCGATTGCGCCCTCGCGGTCCTTCATCAGTACGCCTTCGGTGATCTCCAGTTCGAGACGGCCGGGCGCCAGGCCTTCTTCGGCCAAGACCGCGCTGACCATCTCCACAAGATTGGCGACCTGGAACTGGACGGGCGAGACATTGACGGCGACCGAGAGGTGATCCTCCCACTTCGCAGCGGCGCGGCAGGCTTCCCGCAACACCCATTCGCCGATCTGGATGATGGATCCGGTCTCGGCGATCGGGATGAACCGGTCGGGTTCGATCTCCCTGCGCTCCGGGTGGGTCCGGCGCAGCAAGGCCTCATAGCCTGAGACGAGGCTGTCGTCGGTCGTGACCAGGGGCTGGTAGGCGACGTGGAATTGCTTGCGCAGGATGGCGTGACGCAGGTCATGCTCGAGAGCGCGTCGCTCCCGCACCAGGGCGTCCATCGCCTGGCCGAAGAAGCAGGCAACCCCGCGCCCGGCTTCCTTGGCGCGGTAAAGCGCCACGTCCGCAGCGTGGCGTAGCCCCTCGCAATCCAGGGCGTCGTCCGGATAGACCGCTACCCCGATGCTTACCCCGACAGCCGTGCCTCCGCTTGAGTAACAACCCATGTTCGTTGAAAAGGATGTCGTTTTGGTTATTGCTGATCGGTCCTAATCGCATTGGCCGCCAATAGCCCCGGAGTAAATCGGCCCTGTCATGTGCCGTGGCTTCACAGAATTTCACGCCGGAGCAAGGTGTCCAGCCAGTCCGCGAAGACCTGCAGGCGCCGCGAGAGATGCTGGCGATGCGGATAGAGCAGCGTGATCGGCAGGGATTCCGCGCGATGATCCGGCATCACCTCGATCAGTTCGCCAGCGGCGAGATGGGTCTTCACATCATAGGCGGGGATCTGGATCAGGCCGAGTCCGGCCCGGCAGGCGGCGATATAGGCCTCCGCGCTGTTGACGATCACCCGGCCGCGCATCGGCAGGGTCCGGACTTCGCCCTTGTCGACCCACTCCCAATCCTCCACCCGCCCGCTCGACGGCGAGGCGTAGCGCACCGCCAAATGGGATTGCAGGTCCTCGGGTCGTTTCGGGACGCCATGTCGAGCGAGATAGGCCGGAGCGGCGACGTTGATCAGCGGGAGTTGGCCGATAGTGCGGGCGATCAATCCGGAATCGTTCAGCGGCCCGACGCGAAGTACACAGTCGATGCTATCCTCGATGAGGTTCACCGCGCGATCGGTGACGCCCAGGCTGATCTCGATCCCGGGATAGAGATCGAGGAATTCGGGCAACGCCGGCGCGAGGATCAACCGTCCGATCCGCCCCGGCACGTCGATACGCAGCAGGCCGCCGGGGCCTGTCGCCTCCGGGCGGAACAGGTCTTCGGCCTCCTCGACGTCGGCGATCACCCGCAGGCAGCGCTCATAGAAGGCCGCGCCGTCCTGGGTGGGCGCGACGCGGCGGGTCGTGCGGTGGAGAAGGCGCGCGCCGACCCGCGCCTCCAACTCCTGGATCGCGGCGGACACCGAGGACCGCGGCATCCCCAGCATGTCCGCCGCCCGGGTGAAACTCGCGCACTCGACGACGCGGACGAAGGTTCTGAAAACGTCGATACGATCCAAACGTCGAGTCCCATTGTTCGATCCGGCTGACATGTCATGTCAGACTGAACGGCTTTATGCCAACAATCGAAGGACTATCCCTGTCGAAGGCCGGGTCAGAAGCGACTCGGGACATTGCAGGAGACCAGAGCATGACCGATCACAGCATCACGGGCAAAACCGTTCTCATCGCCGGCGGCGCGAAGAATCTGGGCGGACTTATCGCGCGGGACCTCGCGGCGCAGGGCGCCAAGGCCGTGGCAATCCATTACAATACAAGCGCGACCAAGGTTGCTGCGGACGAGACGGTCGCCGCCATCAAGGCGACGGGCGCCAATGCCGCCGCCTTCCAGGCGGACCTGGCCACGGCGGGCGCGGTCGAGACCCTGTTCGCCGACGTCGTCGCCGCGTTCGGCAGGCCGGACATCGCCATCAACACCGTCGGCAAGGTGCTCAAGAAGCCCATCGCCGAAATCTCGGAAGCCGAATATGACGAGATGACCGCCGTCAACTCCAAGTCCGCCTTCTTCTTCCTCAAGGAAGCCGGCAAGAACCTCAACGACAACGGCAAGATCTGCACCCTGGTCACGTCGCTGCTGGGCGCCTACACGCCCTTCTATGCGGCCTATGCCGGGACCAAGGCGCCGGTGGAGCATTTCACCCGCGCGGCGTCGAAGGAGTTCGGCGAGCGCGGCATCTCGGTGACCGCGATCGGGCCGGGTCCGATGGACACCCCGTTCTTCTATCCGGCAGAGGGCGCGGATGCGGTCGCCTATCACAAGACGGCCGCCGCCCTCTCGGCTTTCACGAAGACCGGCCTCACCGACATCGAGGACATCGTCCCCTTCATCCGCTTCCTCGTGTCCGACGGCTGGTGGATGACCGGACAGACCATCCTCGTGAACGGCGGCTATACGACCAAGTGAGCCGAGGAGCGGTCGGAACCCTGTGTTCCGGCCGCTCTCGCATCCACGTCCATTCCGGCGCAAGGCTAGGGCTACCGTCCGTGATGAGCAGGAGGCTTGGGACCCGGTCGCACTTGAAGCTGGGAGGGCTGATGCCGAAAGCCGTGCCTGCGGCAACATGAAATTCGGCTCCTGGCCAAGCGCACTCAATATAGTTGACATCTCAAGTATATATGGGGGCTATGTCAGTCGCATCCTCACCCGTTTCGAAGAGCGTGGCTGGATCATCCGAGATCGCGGCGCCGACGCCCGGGTCCGTCCGATCCGGCTGACGGAGGCCGGGCGAGAGACATTCGCGGTGCTTGACGCGAGACAGCGGGACGCCGTGGCGGGCATGATCGCACGGCTCGATCCGGTCGCGCAGGCCGACCTTGTCGATGCTCTGGCCAAGGTCCGTCTTCTGCTTGACCCTGCGCCCGCGTCGGGATTTACGATCCGCCCGTTCCGGACCGGCGACATGGGCCAGATCGCCGCCCGACAATCCGTTCTCTACGCCGACAGCCATGGCTGGGGACGCGGGCTGGAGGTGGCGGAAGGCGAGGTCACAACCGCGTTCCTGCGTGATTTCAAGCCGGGGCGCGAGCAATGCTGGGTGGCGGAAGTCGACGGCGTGATGGCCGGGTCGATCTTCCTGACCGATGAAGGTGGCGGTCTCGCGCGGCTGCGCCTCCTCTATGTCGAGCCGTTCGCGCGCGGCCGACGCATCGGCGATGCGCTGGTCGCGACCTGTATCGGCTTCGCGCGGGACACGGGCTATGCGACGCTGACGCTCTGGACGCAGGCGGTGCTGGAGACCGCGCGTCGGCTTTACACCCGGCACGGCTTCAAGCGGATCGAAACCGCCGTTCATCACGATTTCGGCGAGCCGGTCACCGGGGAACGTTGGCAGCTTGGCCTTACGCTATGATCCGTGGCGGCCATATCGATATCGCTAACTGGATGATACCGGGGAAGATGATCAAGGGCATGGGCGGCGCGATGGATCTAGTCGCGGGCGTCAAGAAGATCATCGTCGTGATGGAGCACACCTCCAGAAATTGCGACCCCAAGTTCATTCCGGCCTGCACCCTACCGCTCACCTGCAAGAATGTGGTCCACATGATCGTGACCGACCTGTGCGTGTTCCAGCGGCTCGACCATGACAGCCCGTTCGAGCTGGTCGAGTTGCGCCCGGCGTGACCGCAGATGAGGTGGCTATGAAAACGACCGCAAAATACTCAGTCTGAGTGTGCGGGCTTCGCAACCGGTCCATCATCTCCGGATCGCAGTGTTACAAGCAAGATGACTGGATGGAAGCAATTGAACGGCGCTGCGCGATTTTGCCCCATCAGTGTATCGGTGCGGCGGCGAGAAGTTGGCCCGGTTCGTCTAGGACAAATTGCGTCGCCAGCGTCCGGGTATTTCACCGGTCGGCGACTTGAACGTGCCCGTGAAGTGGGCCAGCTGGGTGGAGCGCCTGCATGTGATATACGTTCGCATGATGGAGTCTTACGAGGAGAACTATGCGGCAACTTTCGTCTATATCCAGGAACAAATGCACCCTATCGCGGAGCAAGCGCCGGCCACACATCAGCTCATGACAAAGACACGCCTGTTTGATCAAATGCTCATGCGCATCGTTCGGGAAGCGATGGCGTCAGGCGAGCTATGGAGCGACATACCCCATCGCCTCGCAGAGACTGCCTTATTTGGAGTGCTCAACTGGACGCATCGTTGACTCACGCCTGACGGCGATACGAGCGGCCGCGAAGTTGCGGAAGCCTTTTGTCCATCTTTTCGAAGGGGTGGCGCTGCCTGGCCGAAGCTGAAAGCAGAGAATACTTCAAATTATTGTTTGATTTGGATCAAGTTTGCCGCGTCCGGCGATAGATTCCAGTCTGGTCGCCGCTGTATTATATATATCCCGGTTCTTCCGTCCAGGCCGATCAATCCGCTGCGGCGCGTCAAATGCGGCACAACCCCGATGCTTTTCCAGCAACCTTTTCAGGCCGCTTCGATGGCATGTGCCTCAAATGAAACGCCCAGCCGTTTGCGCACCGCACCGAAAATGGCGGCAAGGTTGTCCATGCTCGGATTGCCCTTCTCGGACAACATGCGATGGAGGCTCTTACTAGGATGTCTGGTCTCGACCGCCAGCGTTTCAAAGCCCACTGAAGCATTTACGAGGTCGCGAAGAATCAACCGTGCCACATGCGGTTCGCCATTCAGGAACGCAGTCGCTGCCTCGTCCAGCATTGCCTTGGCAAAAGCAGTATCGCACGCGGCGTGCTCCTTCACCGTCTCCTTGAAATCCCGCGTGAGTACCATCCTTCTATCCTTTGACTTTCTTCGCGGCCGCCTTGCGGCCCCTATATTCGGTCAACAGCACGCTGGCGCGATATCGGTCTGCTGTCGCTTCTTCGTTCCGCCCACAAACAGGATGATCAGTTCTTCTCCATCCTGTCCAAGGTACAGTCGATAGCCTCGACCGATCCGATATTCTCCGAGCCCGCCGCCGACCCATTTGACGTTCGACAGATTGCCCATCTCCAGTCTGACAATCGCCGTCGCCACCTTGGCCTCGGCTTGGGCATCAAGATCGTCGAACCATGAGCGGAATGGGCTGGAGCCGTCCTCGCGGACATACTCCTGTACGATCAACTTACAGCCTTTATAGTAACCTATATGTTACCATTTGTCTAGCGGTTGCCGTCGCTTAGGCGACGACGCCCCGCTCGTGAGCGGCGCGGATGAGCGCAACCGCATCCACGCGATCAGCCGCTAGGCATAGCGAAGCTCAGACCCATGCAGCCGTAGCCTAGCGCGGAGACCTCCAGTCTTTGGCCGAGATGTCGCTTATCCATCATCTGTTTCGTCCGTTCAGAAGCGGCGGCTTGGGGCCGGCCGCTTAATCGTTCCTCGGAAAGTCGGTGCTCTCGCTTGCCGCTTGCGCCGCTGCGATCTCGTCGATCTGCGCCTGCAGGCTTTCACGCACGATCTTGACCGCGTCGCTGCCAAGCAGCAATCGCTTCGGTAGTTTGGGCCGGGCCAGCGCTTCGACGATCAGCTTGGCGGCGCGCGCTGGATCACCCGGCTGAGTGCCATCGGTGCGATCGTTCGCCTTTCTACGCGGGCCGACCGTGTCGGCGTAATCGTCGATCTCGGTCCTGGCGCCTTTCAGTGAACGGCCCGCGAAATCCGTGCGGAACGCGCCCGGCTCGATCACCATCACCCGCAGGCCAAGCGGTTCGACCTCGGCCTTGAGGGTCAGTGTGATGCCTTCCTGCGCCATCTTGGCCGCGGAATAATAGCCGGAGCCTGGGTTGAAGGCCTGCGCCCCAATTGAAGAGAAGTTGACGATCGTGCCCCGGCGCCGGGCCCGCATCGCCGGCAGCACCGCCTTGATCAGCGTGATCGGGCCAAAGACATGCGTGGCGAACAGCGCGGCGACGTCCTGTTCGTCGCCCTCCTCGACTGCCGCGCGGTAGCCATAGCCGGCGTTGTTGACGAGCACGTCGATGTTGCCGAACCGCGCCGTCGCCTGTGCGACGGCAGCATCGATCGAGGACTTGTCCTTGAGATCGAGCGCGACTGAAAGTGCGCGGCCGGGGAATGCGTGCTCAAAGTCTCGCACGTTATCCGCGTCGCGCGCGGTCACGACAGCGTTGAACCCTGCCTCCAGCACCGCGTGCGCGAGGCTGTGTCCAAGGCCGGACGAGCAACCTGTGATGAACCACGTCGTCATAGCAAACTCCTTTGGTGTCCGGCGTGCCCGAAGGCTGCTGGACCACCCCGCGCTTCGCTGTTGAAATAGCTATTGGGAAGAGCTTCGATTAAAGTCCGCAATCGACAAGGCGCGTTAAGGTCAGCTAATCAATGAGCTCCGAGAACTTCAACAGCCTCGACGTGTTCGTTGCTGTTGTCAAGGAGCGCAGTTTCCCGGGCAGCGTTAACGCTACGCCAGACCATCAAGGCGTAGGAGGAACGGCAGGAGGCCATGGAGTGCTCGCCTTCACGGCCGGCGACGCCGGACCGGCCGCAAGCGATTCTGCCGCTTCCTTCGAAGCGTCCGCGCTTTTTAGCCTCGTAATATCTTGCTTCGAAGCGTCCGCGCTTTTTAGCCTCGTAATATCTTGACCGAGAGTGTAATCTAGTTTAGATTCTGGTGATAGGCAGGGTAAAACCTGCAAGGGTCGGGAGCGGCATGATGGGCACACCGATGGTGAAGAAGGTCAAGTCTGCCCAGCGCGTCATGGAGGTGCTGGAGTTCTTCGACGCCAAGCGCCGCGAAGCGACGGTGATGGATCTGGTGCGGGTGCTCGATTATCCGCAGTCGAGTGCGTCCGAGCTGCTTCGCTGCTTGGTTGGGCTGGGATATCTGAGCTATGATCGCCACCGTCGGACCTACAAGCCGACCGTGCGCGTACCGCTCCTCGGCAGTTGGACGCTTCCCTCGCTGTTCCGCAACGGCACGCTGCTCGCGAAGATGGATGCGCTGGCGGAGCAGACCGGCAAATGGGTTGCACTGGCCAATATCGATTCCTATTCGATCCGTTATCTGCATATCGTCCCGTCCAGGACCGCCGCCCCGGCGCTGGAGGTTGGTAGCACCCACTCGCCGTTCCGGTCCGCGCTCGGCCGGGCCATCCTGTCACAATGGCAGGACAAGCTGGTTCACGACGCGGTGCGCCGGCTCAACGCGGAGGAACCCATGGAAAGCCAGCGCCTGCGCCCGTCAGACGTTATCGCCGATAGCCACGATGTCGCTTCGAGGGGCTTCGCGGTTTCGCCGAACGAGTCGGGATCGTGCCACGGCATGGTCGCCATCACGATCCCGGGAGAGCCCGGACTCGCGGTAGGCCTGGGCTGTGCCGCTTCGGGAATCAGCGATGCGGAGCAGCGGGCAGCGCTGCTGATCCAGACCTTCTCGTGCAGCGCTGACGGCACGGCGGGCCTGGTGACCCCCCGTCCGGCGTTCGGCGCTCTTGCAAGCGCGCCATCGACACCTTCCATATGGCAGACCGCGCTGTACGAAGGACGCCGCGCCTAGCGCGGCGACGCGTGTCAGGGCGGCGCGCAGCCACGGGCAGGCGATTATCATTCACATCAAGCCACTTCTCGCATATGTCAAATGAACCATCTTCAGGGGTTCCATTAGACAATGCTTCGTAAAACCGCGCGAACTTCGCAACCTCAGGCTACTGGCGAGGCCGTGGGAGGCGCGAACGTCGGCAAGGCAGTACTGAAAAGGCAGCGGATCCTCGACGCCGCGGCAGCCGTATTTCGTCGGCGCGGATATGCACAGGCGACGCTTAGCGAGATCGCTACCGAGGCGGGAACCCAGGCCGGCAGCCTCTATTATTATTTCGACAGCCGGGAACAGTTGGTCGAGGAGGTCCTGACCTATTCGATGATGCGCCTCCGTGCACGCGTCAATACGGCCGTTGCGCAATTGCCGCCGGAAGCCGATGCGCTCGATCGACTGGTGACGGTCATTCGTACCCATGTACTCTCGGTGCTCAATCGCGACGATTATGAGATCGCGTATCAGAAAATACACGACCAGGTCCCCGACGACATGCGGGACCGCATCGCCCATGAAGCACGTGCCTTTGCCCGCGATTGGACGAAGATATTGGAAGCGGCGATACGGGAGGGATTTCTCAGGCCCGATCTCGATCTCCGCCTGACGCGTCTTCTGATCATCGGATCCATCTCCTGGATGGCCGACTGGTACAAGGATGACGGGCCGGCGCGCCCCGATGAAATCGCAGACGCGGTCTTACGGCTTTTCTTTGACGGCGTTGCCGTTGATCGTGACGCGATCGTGGGTCGGATTGCGCCGCCCAAAGCGGCCGGGCGGCGGCGGGTCGTTGCTCGCAAGAGCAAAGTAACCGCGCCCTTGGAGCCAGGACCAGGCTCCATCTGATTCAGGCTGCGTAAGGAGGCTGGGCTGAGCGACCTGTCAGGCTGAAGGAGGAGCAGATGGCGCCTCTCCGGCCGTCTTATCCCAAGAGCCATGGCAAACCGCAGGTTGATGATCGGCGAGTGTTGAGCGGCGTCGTTTTCGTCAATCGCAACGGGCCGCGGTTGTGCGATGCGCTCAAAAGCCATCGTCCGCATGATGGAAGGGCGAACTGCCGCTGGCGCGCAGCCGAAGACCGTTGTGATCGCCGCGACCTTTCTGAAGGCACACCACACGGCATCGGGTTTGCCGGTAAAAAAGGGGCTTATCGACCGCTCCAAAGACGGCATGAATACGAAGCTTCACGCTGTCGCCGATGCAAATGGCAGGCCGCTCAGCTTCTTCATGGCCGCTGGGCAGAGCAGCGATCACACGGCGCCGCAGCTTTGCTGGACGATCTGCGAAGCTTCACAGCAAGATGCTCAGAATCCCCACCGACGTAATCTGCCGACGGTTGATGTCGATGCCCGGCGTCGGTGACGCCATGGCGCGGTTCGCAAAAAAATACAGCACTTCGAGTACTGAGTTCGGCCTGACGCCGAAGAAATATCAGTTGGGATATGCCGATCGGGATGGAGGCGTCACAAAGTCGGCAAAGCACGCTTCCTAGATTGACCCGCCGCTCTGGATCTGACGGCGTGGTGTGGCGGCCTTTGTGCCGACCGCGGACAGAAGCATGCGAGGGCGAGTTCGAACGCGTGGACCGGCGGCAATCGCGCGCCGAGCAATAACAGCGGCGGCAGCACGGTCACCGCGACCCGGCAGGGCTCGCATTGACAGGTTGGCGAGGGTAGCGCACATGGTGCGCAACGGAGGGAAACTCTCCGAAGTTGACGGGGGGAATGGCTTCGTCATCACGTTTTATGGCTGGCACATGGTCGCGCTTGCCTTTCTTGCGCAGAACGTTGGCATAGGCCTTGTCTACGGCACCTTCGGGTTGAGGCTGTGTAAAACCGCCGTTTTATGGTAGAGTTTTCCGTGATCTCGGGAGGCTTACCGATGGGCCGTTTCGTGGAAGAACAAGACCGCCGACAGGATTTTTTACTGCCGGCATCGCTCGATGATT
>JBPPMC010000139.1:0-3115 GCA_051305835.1 Sphingobium sp. | reverse complement strand
CCAGCATGTTTTCGCCTTCGTAGAAGCAATCCACGGGGCATACTTCGACGCAGTCCATATATTTGCAACGGATGCACGCGTCGGTCACGACATAGGTCATTCTGAAGGGGCCTTTTCCCTGGGTCCGAATTCCGCCCTGCTATGCGTGACCTTGGCTCCCGTCAATATGAATGGCCTTGCGGTGGAGCAGCTTTGTATCAGCCGCCGACAACAATTTCTTCATAGCAGGCATGCGCTTCGGCGGGCGGGCCGCGTCGTTGCGGCAACGCACTGACGCGCACCACCCGCGCCGTCTGTCCAAAGGGGAAGGTGATGAGGTCGCCCGCCCGCACCGGCGAATGGGCACGCTCCACCCGGCGGCCGTTGATGCGGATATGCCCTTCTTCGGCGAGCTTCTGTGCATTGGTCCGGCTGCTCGCAAGCCGCACGAACCACAGATATTTGTCGATGCGCAGCGTCGGGCTGGACGCCGTAGCAGTGACCGCTCGTTCAGCCATTACGCCCCAGCAAAGCCGCAAGTCCGGCAAAGGCAGACCCTGCCGATGGCGAGGGCGCTGCGGCGGCGATCGGCTTTTCGGCAGGGCGCGGGCCAGTATTGCGGCCACGCGGCTGGCGTTCTGGCGGCCGCGCCTTCTGCCTGCCCCGGAACGCCCAGTTGGGGCCACCCTCCGCCGCTTCGACCGGGCGGAAGCCCGCCGCGCGCATCAATTGCAGGAATGCCGGTTCAAGCAGGCCCAGCGATACGATGCGCGAGTCAAGCGCATGGAATGGCTCGCCCTTGGCAATCGTCTCATGCGCGGCCCGCGCCATGCGCTCGGCCATGTCGATGCGCAGGAACTGCGCGCCGAAGCCCCGGAAACCGGCGATGCGCGCGCCCTTTTCGGCGTCTTGACCTTCCAGCGAGAGCAGCGTCGCGCCGGCGGGCGGGAGCGGCAGCATCGGGGTGGCCTTGCGCGCCGAAATCAGCGCCATGCGCCACAGCGCCGCACCGGGTTTCAGCAGGCCGGAATGGAATATGTCGAGCACACCCACGGTCACGCCCGCCTTGCGCAATACGAAGCGATGATCCTTGTCGAGATGCGCCAGCGCCGCGTCCAGATCGACTCGGTCGATGATCCCGCCCGCATCGGCAAGCTGCGCAAATACCGCGCGCACCACTGGCACGACCGTGGGATCGCTCGCCGCAGCGGCCATCTTCACCAGCGGCAACAGGTGCTTTTCCTTCTGCGCCGCGATCCATGTCGCAAGCCGGTCGGCCACGCGCTTCTGCACATCCTGCCCAAGCCCCAGCAAGGCCCGGTCGAGCCGAATCTCCGGGGCGATCAGCGATGCGCCCGCCTGCAACGTCGCCACGGCAACGCCGTCCCACTCGATCGTCGGGGCGCCGTCCGCGCCTGCCGTAAGCACCAGAGCGGCATCGGGCGCCGCCAGTAATTCATCCACTTTCACGCGCAATATCGTCCCAAGTCGTTTCTCTGCGGCGGCCAGTAACATGCGCCGGTCTTCGCCACGGGCATCGGGATCGACCGAGAAACGGAATCCGTCAAGTCGTCCTATCGTTTCTCCGTCGACATTCACTGCGCCGTCCGCCGGTCCACGAAACGCTGTGTCAGCGCCGCATGCAGCGCGTCGGACAGCTTTTCTTCCAGCGCGCGGGTGCGCTCCGCCATCTCGGCGGGATATTCCAGCCAGTCCGGGCGATGCGCAATATAGGACCAGGTGCGCGCCGCCGCGATCCGGCCCGAGAGCGTGTCGATATCGCCCTGCACCGTGTCCAGCCGGGCGATGTGCTGCGCAAACCAGTCGCGCGGAATATAGCCTTGCCCTTCGGAGAGGAACCGCCAGACTCGCGACACCATCCGGGCGTGATGATCCGCGCCCAGCTTCTGGAAATCGGGCAATCCGCATGCCGCCCACAGCCGCCGCACCTGCTGCCTGTTGCGCGCGCGCTCGATCACCAGCGGATCGTCGGCCATCCGCTTGAGCACCGACAGATCCACGGCTTGCGGCGCGGCGCGCAATTGCGGCGCATCGGGCCGCGCCTCCAGATCGGCGATCAACCCCTCCAGCGTATCGCAACGCGGCGCGCCATCGCGCCAATACAGAAAGTCGAGGGCCGGGAAACGATGCTCCTCGATCGCGTCTATTTCTTCGGGCGTAAAAGCCGCGTCGCCGCCTTCACCGCCCAGCGACCCGAACGTGCCGTCCTGATGATGCCGCCCCGCGCGGCCGGCGATCTGCGCCATCTCCGTGATTGACAGCCGACGCGTGCGATGCCCGTCGAACTTGCGCAGCGAGGCAAAAGCGACATGCGCCACATCCAGGTTAAGCCCCATGCCGATCGCGTCGGTGGCGACCAGATAGTCGACCTGCCCCTCCATGAACATCTTCACTTGTGCGTTGCGCGTGCTGGGGGAGAGCGCCCCCATCACGACAGCCGCGCCGCCGCGAAAGCGCCGCAGCATCTCCGCCACGGCATAGACTTCCTCGGCGGAGAAGGCGACGACGGCGGATCGCTTGGGCAGGCGGGAGAGCTTTTTCGCGCCCGCATAACTCAGCGTCGAAAAGCGCGGGCGGCCGATGATCTCGGCATCCGGCACCAGCTTGCGCACCAGCGGCGCGATGATCGACGAACCCAGGATCATCGTCTCCTCGCGGCCACGCGCTCGCAGCAGCCGGTCGGTAAATACGTGGCCACGCTCAGGGTCGGACCCGAGTTGCGCCTCGTCCAGCGCCACGAACGCATAGTCGCCATCCACCGGCATCGATTCGGCGGTGCACAGGAAATAGCGCGCCTTGGGCGGGCAGATTTTCTCTTCGCCGGTGATCAGCGCGACGCTCTCGCGCCCCTTGATAGCGACCACGCGTTCATAGACTTCGCGGGCCAGCAGCCGCAGCGGAAATCCCATCATCCCACTGGAATGGCCGCATAAACGCTCGACCGCCAGATGCGTCTTGCCTGTATTGGTCGGGCCTTACACAGCGGTTACGGCAGATCGGGCAATCTGGGCCATGGCTTTATGTCGCGCAAGCTGGGGAGGGGCGCAAGGGGCAGCGCACCGCCAAGTCAGGAAAACATAAGGTTCCCCGACATTCATGCGATTGAGCGGCAACG
>JBPPMC010000108.1:0-14135 GCA_051305835.1 Sphingobium sp. | reverse complement strand
GCCTGCGCCGCCTGGGCGAGAGTGACTGGAACCCGACTGCGGACACATTGGGAAAGCTCGAATCCTATCTGCTGCGCCGTGAGGGTGGTACGGCGCTTGCCACGCCGGAAGAAATCATCAACGAAGCGCGCAATGGCCGGATGTTCATTCTGGTCGATGACGAAGACCGGGAGAATGAAGGCGATCTGGTCATTCCGGCACAGATGGCGACGCCCGATGCAATCAACTTCATGGCCACCTATGGTCGCGGCCTGATCTGTCTGGCGCTCACCAAGACGCGCGTCAATCAGCTCGGTCTCGACCTGATGAGCCGCCACAACGGCACCCGCCATGAAACGGCATTCACCGTGTCGATCGAAGCGCGCGAGGGTGTGACCACCGGCATCAGCGCAGCGGATCGCGCGCGCACGATTGCGGTGGCCATCGACGCGGGCAAGACAGCGGACGATATCGTCACGCCCGGCCATGTGTTTCCGCTGGTTGCCCGGCCCGGCGGCGTGCTGGTGCGCACCGGGCATACCGAAGCTGCCGTTGACGTATCGCGCCTTGCGGGTCTCAATCCCTCGGGCGTGATCTGCGAGATCATGAAGGACGATGGCACCATGGCGCGCCTCGACGATCTCATTCCCTTCGCCCAGAAGCATCGGCTGAAGATCGGCACGATCCGCGATCTTATCGCCTATCGCCGTCGCAATGACCATCTCGTCGAAAAGCGCGCCGAAGTGGCTTTCAACAGCCGCTGGGGGGGCGACTGGAAGGCTCTTACCTTCTTCAACAAGGCGACAGAGACCGAGCAGGTTGTGTTGCAGAAGGGCCGGATCGATCCCGACCAGCCGACGCTCGTTCGCATGCATCAGCTTTCGCCATTCGCCGATTCGTTTGGCGAAGAGGGACCGCGATCGGGACTGCTGGCGCGTTCGATGGAGATCATCGGCAAAGAAGGAGCCGGCCTTGTCGTCGTGCTCAACCGTTTCGCGCCGGACGCGTTCACGCGTATGTTCCAGATGAAGGCCGCCAATAACGCCACAGCAAGCGATATGGATGAGCTGCGCGATTATGGCGTGGGCGCGCAGATCCTGGCGGAACTGGGCGTGCATGACATGATCCTGCTGACGAACAGCCATCACAGCCTGATCGCCCTCGATGGCTATGACCTCGCCGTCGTCGGCGAGCGCCCGATTGATTAAAGGATACCATCATGGCCAAATTTCTGATCGTAGAGGCGCGTTTTTACGAGCATCTGAATGATATGCTGATCGAAGGCGCGGTAGCTGCGCTGGAGGATGCCGGTCACAAGCATGAAGTGCTGACAGTGCCGGGCGCGCTGGAAATACCGGGCGCGATTTCGCTGGCGGCGGAGAGCGGGCGATTCGACGGCTTCATCGCCATCGGCGTTGTTATTCGCGGCGAGACCTATCACTTCGAAGTCGTGTCGAACGAAAGCGCGCGCGGATTGATGGCGCTGACAATGGACGGCATCCCCATCGGCAACGGCATCATCACTGTCGAAAACGAGGCGCAGGCACTGGCGCGCGCCCGTAAGAATGAGAAGGACAAGGGCGGCGAAGCGGCCAAGGCCGCGATCGCCATGCTCGCCATTCGCGAACGCTTTGCGTGACATAGGTCCGGGCCGGTGATCGGCCCGGACGTTTAGGATCAGGCAGCTTCCTTCGCGAGCGCCGGATAGTCGATATATCCTTCCGGCCCCTGGCTATACCAGCTCGCCATGGGTGCATCGGCGAGCGGTGCATCGGTGGAAAGCCGTTCCGGCAAATCGGGGTTGCCGATGAAGGGCCGTCCGAACGCGATTGCGTCAGCAGTCCCGCGCTTCAGGTCTTCCTCCGCCCGCGCCTTGTCATAATCGCTGTTTAGAACCAGCGGGCCCTTGAAATGCTGGCGGATGAGCGGCGACTGACGCGGCTGCTCGGTCGCGCCGAACGTACCGTCCGGTCCTGGTTCGCGCAGTTCGAGAAAACCGATACCGATGTCGTTCAAGGCTTGCGCTGCAAGGCTGAAGACGCTGGCGGGATCGGAATCTATCACACCCTGAGAATTACCATTGGGAGAGAGGCGGACGGAGGTGCGATCCGCTCCGGCTTCGCGCGCTACCGTCTGGGTCACTTCACGCAGCAGGCGCACGCGGTTTTCAGGGCTGCCACCATATTCATCGGTGCGCAGATTGCTGTTGTCGCGCAGGAACTGGTCGACCAGATAGCCATTGGCCGCATGGATTTGCACCCCGTCGAAGCCCGCGCGGATCGCATTGCGCGTAGCGTGGGCATAATCTTCGAGCAGCCGTGGGATTTCCGATACCTCCAGCGGGCGTGCTTCGGCATAGGGCTTCTTGCCCTCATAGGTGTGGGCGGAATCGGGCGCGGTCGTCGCGCTGGCCGACACCGGGGGCGCGCCATCCAGGAAATCGGGGTGGACGATTCGGCCCATATGCCACAGTTGCAGGACGATGCGCCCGCCTCTGGCATGGACCGCTTCGGTCACGGGTTTCCACGCTTCGACCATCTGATCAGTCCAGATGCCGGGCGCATAGGGCCAGCCCAGACCTTCCTGGCTGATGCCAGTCGCTTCGGAGATGATGAGACCCGCACTGGCGCGCTGCGCATAATATTCGATCATCATTGGCGTCGGCACATGATCGCGCGTCGCACGCCCGCGCGTGAGCGGCGCCATCAGTATGCGGTTGGGCGCATGGATCGCCCCCAAGCGAATGGGATCGAAAAGGCTGGGTGTCGACATGCGGCAAATCTCCACGTTAGTTGCAAAGTGCAACGGGACTTCCTGTGGAATGCCAGCTAGGGACTGCGGATGAGCGTTTCAATAGCAACCGCGGACATAGAAAGCCCGCCTAAGACGCCGCGCTTCGCATTCATGGCATTGCTTGGCGGCAATATCGCGCTGGCATTTGGGCCTCTGCTGGTGCGCTATGCCGACACCGGGCCGGTCGCTGCAGGCTTCTGGCGGCTGGTCCTCGCCATTCCGGTCCTTGTCCTTCTGGCGCAGTGGAAAGGTGGCGGCGTGACCCGGATCGGGCGCAGCTACTGGCCGATCATTGCCCTGGGCGGCCTGTTTTTTGCTGCGGACCTTGCGAGCTGGCATGCCGGCATCGTGCAGACGAAGGTTGCCAATGCGACGCTGTTTGGCAACATCACCAGCCTGCTCCTGCCGATATGGGGCATCGTAATCCTGCGCCAGCGGCCCGCATTGTTGCAGGGCGCAGCGATCCTGCTGGCCATTGCAGGCACGGCATTGCTGATGGGGAACAGTTACGAGATATCGCCGCGATATCTGCGCGGGGATTTGCTCTGCATTTTGGCTGGGGTTCTTTATACTGGTTATATCCTGACGATCCAGAGTGCACGGCAGGCGACCGATAGTTGGTCGCTGCTGGCGGCCTCCACCATTGCGGGCGCGTTGCCGATGCTGATCTTTGCGACGATGCTGGGCGAACCGATCTGGCCGACGAACTGGACGCCGGTGCTGATGCTCGCCCTGTTCAGCCAAGTGATCGGACAAGGGCTGGTCGTCTACGCGCTGGCCTGGTTCCCCCCGCTCATCGTGGGATTGACGTTGCTTGTTCAGCCACTGATCGGCGCATTGGCGGGATGGGTCGCGTTCAACGAGACGCTCTCGACTACCGACGGGATAGGCGCGGTCGCGATTGCCATCGCGTTGGTGCTTGTCCGCCTTCCCACGCGCGCCTAGATAATGGCTATGGTAGATTTGCCCGAAGACCCGACGCTGGACGAAGTGCGTAGCGCGTTGGCGCCATTGGTGGCGCGCAATGCGGCGTTCGACGGCTGGCGAAGCGCCGCTGTCCTGAATGCCGCGCAGCAGGCGGGCGTGAACCCCGCCATTGCCGAACTCGCCTTTGCAGATGGCCCTGTGGCCATGATTGATGCGTGGTTTGCCGATATCGACGCGAAGATGGCGGCGCGCCTTCCTGCCGAAACGCTGGCGACGATGAAGATTCGGCAGCGTATTACCGCGCTAGTGGAGGCGCGGCTGGATCTGCTGTCGCGGGACCGTGAATCTCTGCGTCGCGCGCTTGCGATACTGGCTATGCCGCAGAATTTGCCGCAATCGGTCAAGTTGGGGTGGCGAGCGGCGGATGTGATGTGGCGGCTGGCTGGAGACGTCACGACCGATTATAATCACTACAGCAAACGCACGATCCTTGGCGGCGTCTATCTCGCCACCTTGCTGACCTTCATCGATGACGAAAGCGACGGTCACGCCGATACCCGCGCTTTCCTCTCGCGTCGGATCGACGGCATCATGCGATTCGAAAAGACCAAGGCGAGCCTTTTTCCCGCCGCAGATCGCCGCCTTAGTCTGGCGCGGTTCATTGGACGCCTGCGTTATCCGGCGATTTGACCCCCAGGCATGATACCACTGGCGCAACCAATCAGTTATTGATAATCAGTCGCAGCCCATCCGTCCTGAAGGCCCGTGTTCTTGCGACTGCACCTCTATCCTCTTCGTCAGCCCGGCTATATCGACAGTATCGACTGGTCCGAACTATCCGCGGCGGACGGTCAACGTCTGCGGGAGTTCGGAGTCTGCGAGGGCGCCAGCATCGAGGCGGTTCATCGCGGTGGACTGCTGGGGCGTGGGCCATTGGCCTGCAAAGTCGGGCGCATGACCATCGCCATGCGCCGCAACCACGCCGCAGCCATTGACGTGCGCAGCGGGCCGGACACTCCGGCGATATGACCAATATTCCGCTGGTTGCGCTGGTCGGTAATCCCAATGCCGGCAAAAGCGCGCTGTTCAATGCGCTGACCGGCGCGCGGCAGAAACTCGGTAATTATCCGGGCGTGACGGTGGAGCGCAAGTCGGGGCGGATATCGCTTTCCGATGGACGCCCGGTCGAGATCGTGGATTTGCCCGGCACCTACAGCCTCGATCCGACCAGTCCGGACGAACAGGTTACCCGCGATGTAATCCTGGGGCGACAGGAAGGCGAACGCCTGCCCGATGCGCTGGTGATCGTGGTGGATGCGTCGAACCTCGACAACCATTTGCGTTTTGCGCTTGAGTTGATCGCGCTGGGCCTTCCGACCATAGTTGCGCTCAACATGGTCGATCTCGCGACGCGTGACGGGCTGGAGTTGGATGCCAATATCCTGAGCCGGGATCTGGGCGTCCCGGTGATCGGCACCGTCGCCGTGCGCAAGAAGGGGCTGGAGCATTTGCGCGGGGCGCTTGATGGCTTGCTGGATGGCGGCCCGCGAAACTTGCGTCCTTCGCAGCCCGACATCGGCTTCGATGCGCGTCGGGCGGATGCGCGGCGGATCGCGCGGTCGGCGATCGTGACGGAAACACCTTCGCGCCGCCTGACGGCGGCGGTCGATCGCGTGGCGTTGCATCCAGTGCTCGGCCTGTTCGTGTTGTTGGCTTTGTTGTTCGTGATGTTTCAGGCCGTCTATGCCTGGTCCGAAGCGCCGATCGCGATGATCGAAGGCTGGGCGGCGGCGGCATCCGATGCCGTGACGGCGGCGCTTCCCGATGGGCTGTTCCGATCGTTCCTCGTCGATGGCGTAATCAACGGCGTGGGGTCGGTGGTGGTGTTTCTGCCGCAGATCCTGATCCTGTTCCTCTTCATCCTGATGCTGGAGGCGACAGGCTATATGACGCGCGCCGCTTTCATGATGGATGGCCTGATGGCGCGCGTGGGGCTGTCGGGACGGGCTTTCATTCCATTGCTGTCCTCCTTTGCCTGCGCCGTACCGGGAATCATGGCGACGCGCACGATCAGCGATCCGAAGGACCGGCTGACGACGATATTGATCGCGCCGCTGATGACATGTTCGGCGCGGTTGCCGGTCTATGCAGTGGTCATCGGCGCTTTCATCCCGGCGCGCACCGTTGGGCCGGGGATCGGGTTGCAGGGTCTGGTGCTGTTTGCGCTTTATGTGGCTGGCATTATCGGCGCCTTTGTCGTTGCGCTCATCCTGCGGATGACGGTGACGAAGGGAAAGAGCAGCGGCTTTCTGATGGAAATGCCGAAATATCAATTCCCCCGGCCACAGGACATATTGATCGGCCTGTGGCAGCGGGCCGTGATTTTCCTGAAGCGGGCGGGCACGATCATCTTTGCCTCGACCGTCATCCTCTGGTTGTTGCTGAGTTTTCCGAAGCCACCGGTGGGCAGCACGGTGTCGCCAGTGGATTACAGCATTGCCGGGCGGATCGCAGGCGGGCTGAACGTCGTGATGGAACCGATCGGCTTTAATCGCGACATTTCGCTGGCGCTGATCCCCGCGATGGCTGCGCGCGAAGTCGCCGTGTCGGCGCTGGCGACAGTATACTCGCTGGAGGCCAATGACGATGAGGCCGCACTGGAGCGATCGCTGGGTGACCGGCTGAAAGGCCGGTGGTCGCTGCCCACGGCATTGGCGTTCCTTGCGTGGTTCGTGTTCGCGCCGCAGTGCATTTCCACCATTGCCGTGACGCGGCGGGAGACGAATGGCTGGCGCTGGCCCGCGTTCATGGTGACCTACCTGTTCGTGCTGGCCTACTGCGCGGCGGGCATAACGTTCTGGACGGCGACAGCTTTGGGTCTCGGATAAGTTTCGACCTCGACGCTCCGGCCTTGTCGTGGCGAACCCGCTGCCTATAAGAACGCCTTTTGCAGAGCTTTTCGGGAATCAACATGGCAGGCAGCGTCAACAAGGTCATTCTGGTCGGCAATCTGGGCGCGGACCCGGAAGTCAAATCCTTCCAGAACGGCGGAAAGGTGTGCAACCTCCGCATCGCCACGTCCGAAAACTGGAAAGACCGGAACACCGGCGAGAAAAAAGAGCGGACCGAATGGCACACCGTGGCGATTTTCTCCGAAGGTCTGGTGGGCGTAGCCGAGCGTTTCCTGCGCAAAGGCAGCAAGGTTTATATCGAGGGACAGCTTCGCACGCGCAAGTGGCAGGACCAGTCCGGCAATGACCGCTATTCGACCGAAGTCGTGTTGCAGGGTCTTGGCTCGGTGCTGACGATGCTGGATGGCGCGCCCGGTGGCGGCGGTCAGGGTGGCGGCGGTGGCGGCGGTGGCGGCGCACGCTCCGGCGGTAACGATTGGGGCGGTGGCGCGAGCAGCGGCGGCGGCTATGATGACGACTGTGGCGGCGGCGGCGGCGGTGGCAGTCGCAGCAGCGGTGGTGGCGCCGCGCGCGGTGGTTCCAGTGGCCCGAACTTCGGCAATGACCTGGACGACGAAGTACCGTTCTGAGCGTGACGCTTCGTCAATCCAATTTGCTCGCCTGTAAGAACGTAAAGATAAACGGGGAAAAGCGTTGATCCATCTGCTCGCCGCGACCGCAACGGCGCATCTGGACTTTACCAGTCTCGGGCTGGACCCGGTGGCGCTGGACCTCGGTTTCTTCACGCTGAAATGGTACAGCCTTGCCTATCTGGCGGGCATATTGATCGGCTATTGGTATCTGCTGAAGCTGATTGCGCAACCCGGTGCACCGATGGCGCGGCGGCATGCCGATGACATGATTTTCTACGCGACGCTGGGGATCATCATCGGCGGGCGGCTGGCCTATGTGCTGTTCTATCAGCCCGCGATTTTGCAGAATCCGCTCGATATCTTCAAACTATGGAACGGCGGCATGTCTTTCCATGGCGGCGTGATTGGCGTGACCTGCGGGATATTGTGGTTGTCCCGCAAGGAAGGGCTGAACTGGCTGCGTGTGCATGATTATGTGGCCTGTTGCGTGCCGTTCGGGCTGTTCTTCGGACGGCTGGCAAATTTCGTGAATGGCGAGCTTTGGGGCAAGGCGACCGACGTGCCATGGGCGATCGTGTTTCCCACGGGCGGACCCGATCCCCGTCATCCTAGCCAGTTATACGAAGCGGGACTTGAGGGTCTCGTGCTCTTTGCCGTGCTGTGGTTCGCCTTCTGGAAGACGCAGGCGCGCTATCAGCCGGGTAAGCTGGTGGGCATATTCCTGCTGGGCTATGGCCTCGCGCGCTTCTTCGTCGAATATTTCCGCGAGGCCGATGCGCAGTTGATGGAATTCGCACAGGAAAGCGGCTTGCACATGGGGCAGTGGCTGACGTTGCCGATGATCGTGGGTGGCCTGTACCTGATCGTCACCGCCAAGGGACGTCGCGTGCGAATCGAGTCCACGGCCGGAAGCGCCAGTGTCGGATGACATGCCGTCGGGTGAGGGGCTTTTCCCGCAACTGACGCTGGCCGAGCGGCTGCGGCGGCAAATCGAAGTGGGCGGGCCGATATCGGTCACGCACTATATGGCCGAAGCCAATGCGCATTATTACGGCACGCGCGATCCGCTGGGCGTCGATGGCGATTTTACGACCGCGCCGGAAATCAGCCAGATGTTCGGGGAGTTGGTGGGGCTTTGCCTCGCCGATGTGTGGCAGCGGTCCGGGCGGCGGGCCGATGCGCTGTATGTCGAGCTGGGTCCGGGACGCGGGACGCTTGCGGTCGATGCCTTGCGCGCGATGGCGGCGGCGGCGCTGGCGCCCAGGCCTCACTTTATCGAAACTAGCCCGGTGCTGCGGGATCGGCAGCAGGCGGTGTTGCCCACTGCGCAATTTCATGACGACCTGGATACATTGCCCGATCACGGCCCGCTGCTGGTAGTGGCCAATGAGTTTTTCGATGCCCTGCCTGTGCGGCAGATGGTGCGGACGGCCAATGGCTGGCGGGAGCGCGTGGTGATTGCCGAAGGGGATGGACGCTTTGCCCCAATGCCCGGCTATCGCGCGATGGATGGCGCTGTTCCGGCGGCTCTGGCTGATGCGGAAGAGGGCGCGATTGTGGAGGTTTCGCCTGCCGCCGCGACGGTCGCGCTGGCACTGGCGAACCGCATCGCGAGGCAGGGCGGGGCGGCGCTGATTATCGATTATGGCTATGAAGGTCCGGTGGCGAAGGACACGTTGCAGGCTGTGCGCGGGCACAAGCATGCCGACCCATTTACAGAAGTCGGTGAAAGTGACCTGACGGCCCATGTCGATTTCACTCTGATCGGGAACATGGCGCGGCAGGCGGGGCTGACAGTGCTAGGGCCAGTCATACAGGGTGATTTTCTGGGGATGCTGGGGATCGACGCAAGGGCGGCGCAACTGGCACGACAGTCACCGGATCGGGCCGAGGAAGTCACGGCGGCGCGGATGCGGCTCGTTTCAGCCGAGCAGATGGGGACATTGTTCAAGGTCATGGCGTTCGTCCATCCGGACTGGGCATTGCCGGAAGGATTTTCATGACCATCGAACGAATCGAAGCGGCCGCTTTGAAAGATGTGGCGCACGGATTTCTCGGGCGTCGCGGTGGCGTCTCGACGGGCATTTATGCGGGACTGAACGTCGGCCTGGGGTCGGATGATGATCGGCCTGCGATCTTGCGCAATCGTGATCTGGCGCGCGATGCGGTGTTGCCGGGTGCGACGCTGGTAACGGTGCGGCAGGTCCATTCGCCCGATGTGGTGACCGTGATCGAGGCAATAGCCGAGGATGCGCGACCCGCTGCCGACGCGTTGGTGACCGATCGGCCGGGACTGCTGCTTGGGATATTGACGGCGGACTGCGTGCCGGTGTTGTTTGCCGATGCCCAGGCGGGCGTCGTGGGCGCGGCGCATGCGGGATGGAAGGGTGCACTGTATGGCGTGACCGACCGAACGATCGCAGCGATGGAGGCACTGGGTGCGGACCGTGGCCGGATCACCTGTGCGATCGGGCCATGTATCGGGCGGCGATCCTATGAAGTGGGCGAGGATTTCGCGCTGCGCTTCGAGGAGGCCGATCCGGACAATGAGCGGTTTTTCGGCATGGGAAAGCCGGGGCACCGGATGTTCGACATAGAGGCCTATGTCGCGGCGCGGCTCGCCGCAGCGGGCGTCGCGCGAGTCGAAGCGCTGGGTGAAGACACCTGTAGCCAGCCCGAGCGATTCTTCAGCTATCGCCGCTCCTGCCTGAATGGAGAAGCAGGATATGGCCGACAGATATCATTGATCGGCCTCAGGATCTAGCAGGAACCTGCGGATGAAAGCCGTGTTCTCTCAAGGGGTATTGACGGCAGAATGAAATAAGGTTTCAACATAGCGTCATAATATTACGGTCCGCTGCGCGCGTACCAAGAGGATGACCATGACGAACAAAACTCCGAAAGACGCCCCCACCGAAGCTGAATTGACGGGGGCGACCGCACGCCGCAGGCCCAAGCCAGACATTATGGAGATCGGCGGGCGCAAGCTGAAGCCCGCGACGCTGATGATGGGCCATGGCTATGACCCGGCCCTGTCTGAAGGATCACTGAAGCCGCCGATCTTCCTCACTTCCACCTTTGCCTTCGAGAGTGCGGCCGCGGGCAAGCGACATTTTGAGGGGGTGACCGGCATCCGTCCGGGCGGGTCCGAAGGACTGGTTTATTCGCGGTTCAACGGTCCCAATCAGGAGATTGCCGAAGACCGGCTGGCGGTGTGGGAGGATGCCGATGACGCGCTGCTGTTCTCCAGCGGGATGTCGGCGATCGCGACCACGATGCTGGCGCTGGTGCAACCCGGTGACGTGATCGTCCACAGCGCGCCGTTATATGCCGCGACCGAGGGACTGATCGGGCGCATCCTTGGCAAGTTCGGTGTGCACTGGATGGATTTCCCGGCGGGCGCTACGGAGGAGGATATCGGCGAAGTGATCGAGGCGGCGAAGGCAAAGGGCCGGGTCGCGATGATCTACCTCGAAAGTCCCGCCAATCCGACCAACGTGCTGGTGGACGTGGAGGCGGTAGTTGCGCGGCGCGACTTCCTGTTTTCCGGCGAGGCGCATCTGCCGCCGATCGTCATTGACAATACGTTCCTTGGGCCGCTGTGGCACAAGCCGCTGGCGCATGGCGCGGATCTGGTGGTGTATAGCCTCACCAAATATGCAGGCGGGCATAGCGATCTGGTGGCGGGCGGCGCGCTGGGCAATCAGAAGCTGATCGATGGCATCCGCATGATGCGCAACACCATCGGCACGATCCTGGATCCGCATAGTGCCTGGATGCTGCTGCGGAGCCTTGAGACGCTGGAGCTGCGGATGAGCCGCGCGGGTGAGAACGCCGCGAAGGTCTGCGCCTGGCTACGCGACCAGCCGCAGGTCGAGAAGATCGTCTATCTCGGCTTCCCGTCCGACGCGCGGCAGCAGGATATTTACCACCGGCACTGCACCGGCGCAGGATCGACTTTCTCGCTCTACTTGAAAGGGGGCGAGGCGGAGAGTTTCGCATTTCTGGACGCCTTGAAGATCGCGAAACTCGCCGTCAGTCTGGGTGGCACGGAAACGCTGGCAAGCCATCCCGCCGCGATGACGCACCTCTCCGTGCCTGCGGGGCGCAAGAAGGCGCTGGATATCGGCGATAACATGGTGCGCATATCGATTGGCTGCGAAGATGCGGATGATTTGATCGCCGACTTTGCGCAGGCATTGGCGGCGGTGGGCTAGGAAGCCGCCCTCAGCTATTGGGTGTCCCAAGATAGCGGTAAGGGATTTCGGATGAGCGTTTCTGGAAGCTGCCACTGCGGGAACGTACGGATAGAGGCTCCCAGCGAGCCGGAATGGGTGGCGGATTGTAATTGCTCTCTCTGTCGCCGATTGGCGTGGCGTGTGGCTTACTTTCCGCCGGAGCAGGTGATCATTTCGGGCGAGACGACCGCCTATATATGGGGCGATCGCATGATTGGTATTCACCATTGTCCCATTTGCGGCTGCGGTACGCACTGGCGGACCTTGGGGGAAGATTTCGGTAAGATGGGCATCAACGCCCGTTTGCTCGACGCCTTCGACGAACGGACGATTGAGGTGAGGAAATACGACAATGCGGATTAAACCGCCCGTCGATCTCCCAGAAGCATTAGCCTCTAATCCAAACTCTTCGTCACCTGCTCCGTCACGTCCTTCGATAAGCCTGGCGTGGCGAGGATGCGTTGCAGTTCTGCGCGCATGGCGCCGCCGCGGTTGGCGCTGAAACGGCGCCAGCGGCCGAGAGGAGGGACCAGCCGGGCAGCGGTTTGCGGGTTCAACGGGTCGAGAGCGATGATGAGGTCTGCGACCATGCGATAGCCTTCGCCACTGCTCTGATGGAAGCTCCACTGGTTCGCAGCAAACGCGCCATAGAGCGCGCGCACCCGATTCGGATTGCCGAGCGTGAAGTCCTTGTGCCGACCAAGCTCTCTGACGATCTCCAGCGTGTCGGGATGATAGGACAAGGCCTGCGTCTGGAACCATTTGTCGAGCACCAGCGGGTCGGCGGCATAGCGATTGTAGAAGATGTCCAGCGCAGCTTCGCGTTGATCGCTTGCGCCATTGGCGAGAACGGAGAGTGCACCCTGCCGTTCGGTCATGTTGTCGGCACGGTCGAACTGGGTAAAGGCAATGTCGTCTGCATCCGCCGCGCCGGACGACGCGAGATAATTGAGCGCTGTGTTCCGCAACTTGCGCGCACCCTTCGCCGCGCTGGAGAGCGAAAAGCCGTTGGCCTCGGTACGGGTGTGCAGATCGCGCCAGTGCGTTTCGAGCGCCCTGCCGATCTTCGCCTGCAACCGCTCCCGCGCGGTGTGGATGGCGTCGGGGTCGACCACCAGCATCTGATCGCCAATATAGCTTTCGCTGGGCAGGCGGATGGCTTCGGCAATGAAGGCGTCATCCAGTGCAGCGTCTGCGATCGTGTCGCGGATCGCCGCGATCACCGGGGCGTCGTCCATCGGCTGACCTGCGATCGTGCCGACCAGCACATTGACCATCAGCTGCTGCATCGCTTCGTAGCGGGCGAAGGGATCATCGTCATGCGCAGACAGGAAGGCGAGATCCTGCTGGCTACGGTCGCTTTCGATGATGACCGGCGCAGAGAAACCACGATTCACCGACAACACGGGCGGCGCAGCGAAGCCCGCAAAGCGAAACGTCTGTTCGCTTTGCGTCAGCATCAGCGTCTCATCGCCGCGATGCATGTTGGTGGCGCGATCGAACAGGGCGACGCGGAGCGGCATGGCCATGGGCTTCTTGATGCGCTGGCCCGGCGTGGGCGGCACGACTTGCGAGAGCGTCAGCACCGCTTCGCCGGATTGCGCGTCGTGCGAGAGAAGCGCGCGGACGCGGGGCGTCCCCGCCTGTTCGTACCACAGGCGGAATTGCGTCAAGTCGATCTGGCCGCCATCTTCCATGGCCTTCACGAAATCCTCGCAGGTGGCGGCCTGCCCGTCGTGCCGATCGAAATAGAGGTCCGTGCCCGCGCGGAACCGCGCCGCACCCAGCATCGTGTGCATCATGCGGATAATCTCCGCGCCCTTGTTGTAGATGGTCGCGGTGTAGAAGTTCGATATCTCCATGTAGGATTCGGGGCGGATCGGATGCGCGAGCGGGCCGGAATCCTCCTGAAACTGTGCGGCGCGCAGGATGCGGACATCGTCGATGCGCTTGACGGCGGGCGACCCCATGTCAGCGGAAAAAGTCTGGTCGCGAAAGACCGTGAAGCCTTCTTTCAACGAGAGCTGGAACCAGTCGCGGCAGGTGACGCGGTTGCCCGACCAGTTATGGAAATATTCATGCGCGACCACGCCCTCCACGCCATCGTAATCCATGTCGGTCGCGGTTTCCGGATCGGCGAGGATATAGCGCGAATTGAAGACATTCAGCCCCTTATTCTCCATCGCGCCGAAATTGAAGTCGGCGACGGCGACGATGTTGAACACAGCCAGATCATATTCGCGGCCATAGACTCGCTCGTCCCAGGCCATTGAATCCTTCAATGCTTTCATGGCGTGCGCCGTGCGGGGCAGGTCCGCTTCCTTGACCCATATGCCCAGCGTCACTTCGCGGCCCGACATGGTGGTGAAGCTGTCGGCGTTGCAGGCAAGGTCGCCCGCGACGAGCGCGAAGAGGTAGCAGGGCTTCAGGAATGGATCGTTCCATTGCGCCCAGTGGCGACCGTCAGGAAGATCGCCCGACTCGATCGGGTCGCCATTGGCGAGCAGGATCGGGTAAAGCGCCTTGTCCGCCTCCAGCCGCACGCTGTAGCGGGAGAGGACATCGGGGCGATCCGGGAAGAAGGTGATCCGGCGAAAGCCCTGCGCCTCGCATTGCGTGCATAGCAGGCCACCGGAGGCATAGAGGCCCATCAG
>JBPPMC010000099.1:0-5411 GCA_051305835.1 Sphingobium sp. | reverse complement strand
CGGGCAAGTTCCACTTCGGCGTCGCGCGCGGCGGTTTCGGCTTGCGCGAGACGTGCGGCGCGTTCGGGCGCGGATGCCTGCGTCGTGGATATGCGCTCTTTCAACGCGACCGCCTCAGCCCCTAGGCGCGCCAAAGCTTCTGCCGCATCATGCGCCAGCGCACTTTCGCGACCCCGATCCTCCTCCAGTCGATCGGCCTGCGCGGATAGATCGGCAAGCCGCTGCGCCGCCGCCGCGCGCTCCGCCTTCAACCCGGTTAGCCGGTGAGCAGCGTCGCTTGCTTTATCCCGTGCATCCTGCGCTGCGGTCCGTAGTTGCGCCAGGCTGTCGACTGCCGCGCGGGCATGCGCCGCCGCCGCCATCTGCGCCTCCTGCGCGGCAATCACGGCGGCTTCGGCTGCCTGTGCCTCTGCCTTCGCGGCCTCCGACGACGCGGCAGCTTCCCGCCAGCGCGCGAAGATCGTGCGGGCCTCTGCAACGCGGATCTGCGTGGAGAGCAAGGTGTAGCGCTCCGCTGCGCGTGCCTGTCGGCGCAGGGCGTTGGCGCGATTGTCCATGTCGCCGAGGATGTCGTCCAGGCGCGCCAGATTGGTCTCCGCGGCGCGCAGCTTTTGTTCGGCGTCGCGGCGGCGGACGTGCAGCCCGGCGATCCCCGCCGCTTCTTCCAGCATGGCGCGTCGCTCCTGCGGGCGGGCGGCGATGACGGCGGCGATCTTGCCCTGGCTGACCAGCGCCGGGCTATGCGCGCCGGTGGCGGCATCGGCAAAGATCAGCGCCACGTCTTTGGCCCGCACATCGCGGCCGTTGGCGCGATAGGCGCTGCCCGCGCCCCGTTCGATCCGGCGCATGACTTCCAGTTCGCCGTCCGCCCCGACGTCCACCGAGGGGAAAAGTTCGCCCTGCTCCTGGATGGTCAGCATGGAGACTTCGGCGAAGTCGCGTTGCGGGCGCGTCGCGGTGCCTGCGAAGATCACGTCTTCCATGCCGCCGCCGCGCATCGACTTGGCGCTCGATTCGCCCATGACCCAGCGGATCGCTTCGAGCAGGTTGGATTTGCCGCAGCCGTTCGGGCCGACGATGCCCGTCAGCCCCGGCTCGATCCGCAGTTCGGTCGCATCGACAAAACTTTTGAAGCCGCTGAGTTTCAGCCGCTTTATCTGCACGGAGAGTCTCCGTCCGTGCAGTCCGGTCTAGAAAAGAACGCCCCCCGGCTTGCCAATCAGACGCCTGCTTCCTTGAGCTTCTCGCGCAGCACTTCCCAAGTCGCGGCATTTTCAACGACCGTGCCATTGATCAGCAAGGTTGGCGTGCCGGAGATGTTGTACTGCGCCGTCGCCTCCTGAACGCCCTTGGCAAGCTTCTCCGCTTCGGCAGTATTGGCAAGGCACTGCTTGGCCTGATCCTGCGCAATCCCGCGCTGCATGGCGAATTCCAGCAGGCCCGTGCCCTGCGCCAGCGTGATGAAGCGCTGCTGCGGCGGTGCGGCCATCGCGGCCTGATAGGGCGCATCGCCCCATGCCTGCACCTTCTCGAACAGGGCCGCCTGATTGGCGAAGAACTGTTCCGAAAGCGGGAAGAAGGGTTCAGCCCCGCCGCATCGCGCCAGCAGTGACATCGCCATGTCCAGCGGGTCGCGGACATAATTGCGCAGTTCGTAGCTGATCTTGCCGCTATTCACGAGGTTGCGGATCTCTTCCGAGGATTTCTCGGAAAATTCGGCGCAGTGGCTGCACGTATAGGATGCAAATTCCGTGACCTTCACCTTCGCGTCCGGATTGCCCATGCGAAAGCCACCCCCTGTCGTGGCCGCAACGGTGTCGGCCCAAGTCTTGCCCGCAGGCGCGGCGACGGCAGCGACCGGCGCGCCGCTTGGGGCGGCCACGTTGCTGCCTTCCTTGTCACCGCATGCGGCGAGGGACAGGGCGAGTGCCGCAGCGGCCAAACCAGTCAGAAATTTCATGCAAATCATGTCCGTCGATGAAGGTAGATTATGGCGTCGGTTTAAATCAGTTGGTGCCGCCCGGCAATGCGGCTCTCAGCGCTTCCCATGTCGACACGCCGGAAAGCAACTTGCCGTTGAGGCTGAACGCCGGAGTACCGCTGATCTTCGCCACATTCCACGCGTCATTGGTCATGCCCGTCACCGTCTTCAGGGCAGCGGGGTCCGCCACGCAGGCATCGAGTTGCTTGGGCGTGAAGTTGCGCTTCGCCATCAATGCGTAGAGGCCCGTCTTCTTGCCGATGTCCTGGAGCACTGCTGCGGGCTTCTGGTCTGCGGAGGGCTGGCCGTTGGCGGTTTCATAGGCTTCGACCTGCGGGATCCATGCGCTCTGGTTGGCGAACAGGGCCGCGTGATTGCCATAGAAGCGCGCCGGGCCGCCGCATCGCGCCAGTAACGCCGCCGTCAGATCATAGCGATCACGCACGGCGTTGCGCACTTCGATCACTGCCTTGCCGGGTTTAACCCAGCCATCTTTCAGTTGCGGCGCGCCTTCGTTTACGAAGTGGGCGCAGTGGCTGCAGGTGTAGCTGATATATTCCACGACCTTGGTCGGTGCCGCCGGGTTGCCCATCACATGCCCGCCGAGGGGGGACAATGTCACCTGGCTCGTCCAGTCGACGGACTTGGCTGCGAAGGCAGTAGCGGGAACGGCGGCGATCAGGCCGAGGATCAGGGCATGTCTGTTCATGGAAAGGGTCTCGGTAAAAGGATCAGCCGATCTTGGGCAATCCGCTGGAATTGGCAAGCCCCTGCGCCAGCGATTCAAGCACTGTGCGCAATTCCGGGTCGCCAATGTCACGCAGCGAATCCCCCAGTTCGATCGGGATGGGGCGCAGATTTTTGGGAGGCGGCGATCGTAGCGGCGTCTTGGGCTCCACATGGCCCTGCTTCATCGCAACCTTGGCGATGGCGGCATAGCCAAAGAAGCGATTCACACGCTCGATAATGTCGGGCAGCACATGTTGCAGCATAGTCGCATGGCCGCTTGACACCGTCAGCGACAAGGTGCCGCCCGCTTTCTTCCCCACCGGAAAGCGAATCGATTCAGGTGCGCTGATGTCGGCGTAATGTTTGCCCACGATATCGGCCCAGCGGGTGACGATGCTCGATTGCACGAAGCCGAACTTGCGGAATGCGGCGCGGCCGATATCGGGCATAAGGTCCGCAATGGCGCGGGGACCATTGATGCGCGGACGCTCCTCGGCAGGCTTTGCCGCTGCCTTTTTGGGTGCAGCTTTTTGTTTGGGATCGGGGCGTTCCGTCATGGCGCGCTTAATGGCATAGGCGACCCATGCCCGTCGAGACTTCATCCATCGCAGACCGCCTGCTGGCGCATTACGACCGGCATGCGCGAAAGCTCCCGTGGCGTGCGCCGCCGGGAGCCAATGCTGCCGATCCTTACCGGGTCTGGCTGTCCGAAGTGATGTTGCAGCAGACGACCGTTGCGGCTGTGATCCCTTACTTCATTTCGTTCACGGCCCGGTGGCCGACCGTCGCGGACCTGGCGGCAGCGGAAGACGCGGCGTTGATGGCGGCATGGGCGGGGCTGGGCTATTATGCGCGTGCGCGGAACCTGCTGGCTTGCGCGCGCGCGGTGGTGAAGGACTGGGGCGGGGTCTTTCCGGGTAGTGAAGTGGAGATACGAACGCTGCCCGGGGTGGGTGCCTATACAGCGGCCGCGGTGGCCGCGATTGCCTTCGGGCAGCGCGCTGTGGTGGTCGATGCCAATGTCGAGCGCGTCGTTTCGCGGCTCTTTGCACTCGCGACCCCGCTGCCTGCATCCCGACCCGAAATACGTGTTTTGGCAGACAGCATCACACCGAACTTACGCGCCGGTGATTTCGCGCAGGCGATGATGGATCTGGGCGCGACGATCTGCACATCGCGCAGCCCGACCTGCGGGATCTGCCCGCTGCGGGAGAGTTGTGCGGCGTTCCGCACTGTTGATCCGGCTGCGTTTCCGATCAAGGCCGCGAAGAAAGCGAAGCCAGTGCGGATTGGCCATGTCTGGTGGATGACGTGCAACGGCAAGCTGTGGCTGGAACGGCGACCGCCTAAAGGGCTGCTCGGCGGTATGCGGGGCCTGCCGGGGTCGGAATGGTCCGCAGCGCCTGAACTCGTCGCTCCGGTGGCGGCGCAATGGCAGACGCTCGCTGCGCCAGTCGCGCATGTGTTCACGCATTTCGCGCTTTTTCTCACGGTCCACATGGCGGAAGTAGATCTCGATTGCATGGCGGAGCGCGACGGGGAATGGTGGCCGCTTGATCGTATGGATGAGGCGGGCCTGCCGACTTTGTTCGCCAAAGTTGCCGATGCCGCCATGAAGAAGGACCACGCCTGATGTTGAACGAAACTGGCCTTTATCGGGTGGTGATCTTATGACGCAGCCGGGTTTTGTGGGCGGGACGCTGGACCGGGCGGATAATGTTCGCAACGATCCTGCGCTGGTCGCGCAGGCGTTTGCCGATCCGCGTGCAAGGCTGCTATTATTGGACGGTCTGGATCCACGGGCGGACGGCACGAAGCTGGAGACCGGGGCCATACCGCCGGGGGCGGCGGTTACGGAATTTGCGCTATTGGGCGTGGGAGAGGAGGGGCCGATATTCGTCTGGCTCGACCCGGCCTCAGGCTATGCCACGCGGTTTGCGCCGCAGGTCTGGAGCATCGCAGGCTTGCTCGCGCCTGACCAGTTGGCGCTGTATGGCACTGCGCGCAGTGTTGTCGACTGGCACGCCCGCCACAGCTTCTGCGCCAATTGCGGCACACCCACTTCCCCGGTCAAGGCAGGTTGGTCGCGGCGGTGCGGGGAAGGCTTGCCCAAGGGGAGTTCCGCCGCAGCTAGCGCCTGCAGGGCAGAGCATTTCCCCCGCGTCGATCCTGTGACGATCATGCTGGCCGAACATGGCGGGCGTGTGCTGGTCGGTCGTCAGCCGCGCTTTCCCGCTGGCCGCTATTCCGCGCTAGCAGGGTTCGTGGAGCCGGGCGAAACCATCGAGGAAGCGGTCGCGCGCGAGTTGTGGGAAGAAGCCGGGATCGTTGTCGACGATGTCCGCTACGCGATGAGCCAGCCCTGGCCGTTCCCTTCGTCGCTGATGATCGCCTGCGTCGCCAAGGCGCGAAGCGATGTGCTGACCATCGACACCACCGAACTGGAAGACGCTATGTGGGTCGACGCGGATGGTGTGCGCGGGGCAATGGCAGGCGAGGTGAATGCGCCATTCATCGCACCTCCGGAAATGGCAGTGGCGCATCATCTGTTCAACTATTGGTTAGCGTCCTAGGATCAGGACTCATTGATTGATCCAAAAGATGACGGTTGCGGCGATGCAGATTGCGGACATGAAGGTGTGGGAACAGCGGTCGTAGCGTGTGTGAATTCGGCGCCAATCCTTGAGTTTTCCAAACATGT
>JBPPMC010000090.1:0-65424 GCA_051305835.1 Sphingobium sp. | reverse complement strand
GGTAAACCCCACCGGGAGCAAGACCGAATAGGGGCGGCGCGGGAGCAATCCCAGGGCTTTTTCGGCCCCGATCGCCCGGGTTGGTTGCTTGAGGCCATGAGCGATCATGGCCCTAGAGGAATGGTCGCCCAGTCATCGCAAGATGATGGACAGAACCCGGCTTACAGGCCCCCTGGCGCTTTTATTTGCGGTGTGCTTCCTTTGAAGGCGTGCAACGGCTACATAAACGTGATGTCCAAAGCCACACGATCGAATGACTGGGGATTTCCCCGATGGCGCAGCTACGGCGCGTCGCGCGAGGCCCAGCAGGTCAAGCTGTGCGACCGCCATGGCTGCGACAAGCCCGGCAACTGCCCGGCTCCGAAGTCGCCCAACAGCAAGGAGCGCTGGTACTTCTGTCCGGAGCATGCCGGGGAATATAATCGGAACTGGGACTATTTTCAGGGTCTCGATGCCGAAGAACGCGCTTCACGCGAGCAAGCGGAACAGCGCGAGGCAGGCGGCTTTCAGGGTAGTAATTTTTACGGCTGGGGTGGCCCCGGCGACGGCAGCCGTTCGCGCGATGAGATGAAGGCGCTGGAAGTCCTTGAACTTGAAACGGACGCCGATTTCGAAGCGGTACGTAAAAGCTGGCGGAGGCTTGCCAAGGAATATCATCCTGATGTTCGGCCCGGCGACGTAAAGGCTGCTGAGCGATTTCAGGCCATTCAGGCGGCGTACGACGTATTGCGCGTTGCCGAAGATCGCCGGACGTGGAAGCCCACGAGTACCAATGCATGAAGTCAATCGTCCGATCTAATTGGAAGACTGCCGTTCTGGTTTGCCGGAAGTGCTCGAAAAAGGTCGACGGAGGCTTTGGCCCCAAAGGCAACTTGCCTTTAGGCAAGGCGCTCAAGAAGCATCTGGCCCTGAAGAAAGGGCGTAAAGGCGATGCGGGCATACTGGACGTAAGCTGCCTTGGTATCTGTCCGAAAGGCGCCGTAACGGTCGTGAATGGCGCGGCGAGCCGTGACTGGCTGCTTGTCCGGCCCGGCGCCGATCTGAACCAACTGGCAATCGAATTAGGGCTGGTCGCTACAGCGCCCGGCGCCTAGCCGTTGCGACGCGACATGAACGCGAGCCGTTCGAACATCATGACGTCCTGCTCGTTCTTCAGCAGCGCACCATGCAGCGGCGGGATAGCCTTGGTCGCATCCTGGGATTGCAGAATGTCGAGCGGCAAATCTTCCGCCAGCAATAGCTTCAACCAGTCAAGCAGTTCGGAGGTCGAGGGCTTTTTCTTGAGACCCGGCACGTCGCGGATATCGTAGAAGATATCCATAGCCCTGTTCACCAGTATCTTCTGGATACCGGGGAAGTGGACATCGACGATCGACTGCATCGTCTCACGGTCTGGAAATTTGATGTAGTGGAAGAAGCAGCGGCGCAGGAACGCGTCGGGTAGCTCTTTCTCGTTATTCGAGGTGATGATGACGACGGGGCGCTCCTTCGCCGCGATGGTCTCGCCCGTCTCATAGACATGGAACGCCATGCGATCGAGTTCCTGCAATAGATCGTTCGGAAACTCGATATCGGCCTTGTCGATCTCGTCGATCAGCACCACGGGCAGAGTAGGGGAGGTAAACGCCTCCCACAATTTGCCCTTGCGGATGTAGTTGGAGATGTCGTGGACGCGTTCGTCGCCCAATTGGCCGTCGCGCAAGCGTGCAACCGCGTCATATTCATATAGCCCCTGATGGGCCTTGGTCGTCGATTTGACGTTCCATTCGATCAGGGGCGCGTTGAGGGCTGTAGCGATTTCCTGTGCCAGCACGGTCTTGCCAGTGCCCGGCTCCCCTTTGACCAGCAGCGGCCTGCGGAGCAGGATGGCGGCATTGACGGCGACCTTCAGATCAGCTGTCGCCACATAGTCACTGGTGCCTTCAAAACGCATATACTGTCACTCTCGATTGCCGTGCATTCGGGAGTAGGCAGAGGAATGCGACGGCGCAAGCCTCGAACGGATTATGCCGGGTTGCGTACGCTTGTTCGAGCCTGCAGCAAGTCCCACAGGCCGCGATGCTGGCTAAGCAACTGGCGCGCGCCAAATGTCAGGGCACGGGTGTTATTGTCATCCATCCCCAGCGCCGCGGCCAAAGCCAGCGTCGCGGATGCGGTGGGCAGCATTGAGGGCGTGGGTTCCATACCGACCCGGAGCGCGGTGGCTTCCAGTATCTTGCGGACGGCGCGCCAGTCCAGCACCAGCGCGATTGCCGCACCCATGGCACATCCGCGACGATCCGATTGAGCGAGCATGTCCAGCGCGTGACGTTGCTGCAGAACAGTTGCGTCACACTGATCCTGCCCGGTCGTGCTGGGTGCTGGGCCTGCTGCAACCGTGACCTGTGCGAGAAAGGCGCGTTCGGCGGAGAAGGCATTCGCAGCCTGCAGCAGCCAGGAGCGCGCGACATTGTCTGCGGTACGAGTCGCTGCATGATCAATGACGCCGGGATGGCGACCATGCAGAACGCACAGATAATGCGCCGCATCCGCGAGGTTCACGAGCGAAGAGGTAAGCGCACCCGGTTGAGTAGTATCAGCGTAGACGTGCGCGCCGGTTCCGTCAGCAGCAACGAGCGCGGCAATGACTTGACCTACGTCATCTTCAGAACCACGCGGAACCGCAATGTTCATTCTTAACCCCAGTTCGGATTGCCCGTCGCGACGCGAGTCAATTCGACACGTGAAGCGCTTGTCCATAACTGTTACGCATGTAGGGTAAAGACGGGGTTAAGTCCTGTCGGGAAATCCACGCTGATGGCGGATTTCCCGAACGAATTTACTGATCGAGGAAACTGCGCATTTTGCGGCTGCGCGAGGGGTGCTTGAGCTTGCGCAATGCCTTAGCTTCGATCTGGCGAATACGCTCACGCGTCACGCTGAACTGCTGACCGACTTCTTCGAGAGTGTGATCGGTGTTCATGCCGATCCCGAAGCGCATCCGCAGAACCCGCTCCTCACGCGGCGTCAGCGATGCCAGCACGCGTGTCACGGTTTCCTTGAGGTTCGCCTGAATAGCGGCATCCACAGGGATGATCGCGTTCTTGTCCTCGATGAAGTCGCCCAAATGGCTATCTTCCTCGTCGCCGATCGGCGTTTCGAGGCTGATCGGCTCCTTGGCGATTTTCATCACCTTGCGAACCTTTTCGAGCGGCATCGACAGACGCTCGGCCATTTCTTCTGGAGTAGGTTCGCGGCCCTGCTCGTGCAGGAACTGGCGGCTGGTGCGGACGAGCTTGTTGATCGTCTCGATCATGTGGACCGGGATGCGGATCGTGCGCGCCTGATCCGCGATCGAGCGCGTGATCGCCTGCCTGATCCACCAAGTCGCATAGGTACTGAACTTATAGCCGCGGCGATATTCGAACTTATCGACAGCTTTCATCAGGCCGATATTACCTTCCTGAATAAGATCCAGAAACTGCAACCCGCGATTGGTGTACTTCTTGGCGATGGAGATGACGAGGCGCAGGTTCGCTTCGACCATTTCCTTCTTGGCGATTCGTGCTTCGCGCTCGCCCTTTTGCACCATGTTGACGATGCGCCGGAACTCGCTGAGCGACATGCCGGTCGCCTGCGCTATTTCGCTAACTTCGACACGTATGCGATCGACTGCGCGTTCTTCGTTGGTGACAAAGGCGGCCCACTTCTTGTCCAGGGTCGCGACGCTTGCCAGCCATCCATCGTCCAGCTCATGGTTCACATAGCGGTCGAGGAAGTCCTTGCGCGGCACCTTGTGGCGCTCGGCAAGGCGTAGCATCTGGCCGCCCAAAGTGGTCAGGCGACGGTTATAGGCGTATAGCTGATCGACCAGATATTCGATCTTCTGCTGATGGAACTGTACGCTCTCAACCTGCGCAGTGAGATCCTCGCGCAGTTGCTGATATTTGGCTTCCTGCTTGGCCGAGAAGGCATCGCCGTTGGCCATGGCGTTGAGACGCGACTCCTGCGTCTTGGAGAAGGCACGGAAAATTTCGGTGATGGTCGCAAACTTCTCGAGCGCGATAGGCTTAAGCTGTTCTTCCATCTGGGCGAGGCTGAGAGTGTTATCTTCCTCGTCATCTTCTTCAACGCGGGGCGCACGGCGATCCGTCATCGAATCCTCGTCTTCGTCGGCGTCGGCCGAAGCCTCTTCAGGCTCCTCCTCTTCCTTGAACGAAGGGCCGGCGGTCTTTGCGCTGATCTCGCCATCGTCGTCCTCGGCGCCTTCCTCCAGGCTTTCCGGAGCAGGATCCTTGGACAGCATCGCATCGAGATCGAGGATTTCGCGCAGCTGCATTTCGCCGTTGTTCAGTGCAGTCGACCATTCGATGATAGCATTGAACGTCGTCGGGCTTTCGCATAGTCCAAGGATCATGGTGTCGCGACCGGCTTCGATCCGTTTGGCGATGGCGATTTCGCCCTCGCGGCTCAGCAGCTCTACTGCGCCCATCTCGCGCAGGTACATGCGGACCGGATCGTCTGTACGATCAACGGTTTCCTTCTTCTTCTCCGCTACCGGGCGCGAACTTTCGTCCTCGCTGTCATCGGCATCGTCGTCAGCGGCCTCGTCCTCGCGCCGCTTCTCTTCGTCGCCTTCTTCACTGGCTTCTTCATTCTCGACGATGTTAACGCCCATGTCATTGAGCGCGGACATGACGTCCTCGATCTGCTCGGAGGACATCTGGTCCTGCGGCAAGGCATTATTCAGTTCGTCATACGTGATGTAGCCGCGCTTCTTGGCGCGCGAGAGCAGCTTCTTGACCGATGCCTCGTTCAGATCGAGCAGCGGTGCATCGCCGCCATCGGGATCTTCAGGTGTCGTCGTGCCTTTGTTAGCCTTGGTAGCCATGTATTCGCCTTAACCCCTGGTCCGCCGCCGGACCTTCAAACTGTATCTTCCGGCTGCATCAGATCTGCCAGACGTTGCGCATGGGCTGCTTTCAACTCGCGCAGCTTCTGCTGGTGCAGAAAACTCGCTTCGTCCAAATCCTCACCCATGGCACGTGTGGCGTTCGCCAATGCCGCATCAATCTCCGGTCCAGCCGCAATTACCCGGATGGCCTCATCCAGATCGCGCCGGGCGCGAGTCCCATCAGCCTTTCTGCGGGTAAAAGTGAAAGTAAGCGCGTCGGCCCGGAGTAGCCCCTTCGCCCTATTATACAATTCACCTGTCCCCAATATGGTAAGGAGGGCGTTTGTTTCAACACTTTCTTCGCGCAATGCGCCGGTCAGAAGTTTTTCCATCAACGCAGCCATGACGGGATCAGCGATTCGGAGCGCGGAGAGTTCCTCAAGATGCGCCGTGATTCGATCGGGATAGCGGAACAGACCGGCGATGACGCCGCACAACAGCATCGCCTCTGTGCCGGTGGCGTTGATCGCTCGCGTTTCACTGATGGGCGGCGCAATAGGCGGCTTCCATTGGCCCTTGCGGTCTATCTTTCCACGGGCCGGGCGGGCTTGCTGCTGCATCGGCGTGAAGGTCCGGCGGGCAAAGAATAGTGCGTCGTGCCGCTCCCGGAAAATCTGCGTGTAGTGCGCACGGACATCGCCGTGCGTCATGGTCTCGGTATATTCGGCCAGCCGCTGTTTCAGGGCCGCGCGCTGCTCGGGCGTGTCCAGCGGACCGGCGGAAATAGCGTGGCTCCACAGGCGATCGACCAGTGGCTCAGCTTGGGCGAGGACCGTATCGAAAGCGGATGCGCCGGACGCACGGACCAGATCGTCCGGGTCTTGGCCCTGCGGCAAGGTGGCGAACGCAAGGCTGTGGCCGGGGCGGAGCAGGGGCAAGGCACGCAGGGCTGCGCGAATCGCGGCCTTCTGGCCCGCTGCATCGCCATCGAAACAGAGGATCGGGACTTCGACCATTTTCCACAGTCGCTCGATCTGGTGCTCCGTCAACGCGGTGCCGAGCGGCGCGACGCATTCGCCAAAACCGGCCTGCGTTAGCGCGATCACATCCATATAGCCTTCGACCACGATGACCCGGCCCGTCTGGCGCGATGCGGGGGAGGCGCGGTCGAGATTGTAGAGGGTGCGGCCCTTGTCGAACAATGGCGTATCGGGGGAGTTCAGATATTTAGGCTCGCCCGAACCGAGAATGCGTCCTCCAAAAGCAATGACGCGTCCGCGTGGATCGCGAATCGGGATCATCAAGCGACCCCGGAAGCGATCGTAGCTTTCACGCTTCGCGTCGCCCGTTGCTTCCGGGTCGATCAGCAGGCCCGCCTCGATCAGCATCGGATCGCCGAATTCGCCTAATGCGCTCTTCAGCTTTCCGCGCGAATCGGGAGAATAGCCGAAGCCGAATGCCTTGATCGTTTCGGCACGCATCCCGCGCTTCTTGAGATAGTCGCGCGCACTGCTGCCATCCGCGCCGTTCATCTCTCTCACGAACCAATCCTGCGCCGCCTGCATGACATCGTGCAGCCCCTTTGCCTGCTCCGCGCGTTTCGCGGCGCGCGGGTCGGAGGCGGGCACATCCATGCTGGCGGTGGCGGCGAGTTCCTTCACGGCGTCCATGAAGGGCAGGCCACGCTGCTCGGTCATCCATCGGATCGCGTCGCCATGCGCACCGCAGCCAAAGCAGTGGTAGAAGCCCTTCTCGTCGTTGATTGTGAAGCTGGGCGTCTTTTCGTTATGGAACGGGCAGCACGCCTTATACTCGCGCCCCGCCTTCTGCACCTTGATGCTCTTGCCGATCAGGGTGGAGAGCGTGGTGCGGGCGCGCAGTTCGTCCAGCCATTGGGGAGTGAGGCTCAAAGCCTGCCTTCCATCAGCTAAGGGCGGCTTTGACCAGCCCGCTGGCCTTGCTCATGTCGATCACCGTGCCATGCCGTTCCTTCAGGACCGCCATCACCTTCCCCATGTCCTTTGGCGTGGTCGCGCCGACTTCGGCCTTGATCGTGTCGATGGCGGCGCGGGTGTCGGCTTCGCTCATCTGCGCGGGCAGGAAGCTTTCGATGACGGCGAGTTCGGCCTGTTCCTTCGCCGCGAGTTCCGTGCGGCCGCCGTCTGTGAACATCGTGATCGATTCGCGGCGCTGCTTCGCCATCTTCTGGAGGACTTCCACCACGATCGCGTCATCCTCGGGCACCTGCGTAGCGGTACGCAATTCGATATCGCGGTCCTTCAACTTCGCCGAAATCAGGCGGACGGCGGCCAGGCGTTCCTTGTCCCCGGCCTTCATCGATTCAATCTGGGCGGCTTTGATGGCGTCACGAATCATCTGTGAAATCGGTCCTGTCTGGCGGAAACGAACACATATAATGAGAAATGAGATTTTTAACAGGAGTTGACCCAAACCCTACACAGGCATAGGTGACCGGCCGTTTAACCCGTGGAAAACGGGCCGAACCCCAAGAGCAAAAAAGGACCGCTTGCAATGGCAGACGCCAAGACCCTCAACGTGCCCAAAGGAGCGAGCGGGGTATTGGTATTGGCCGACGGCACCTGTGTATTCGGGCGCGGTTTTGGCGCGGTCGGCGATGCCGTGGGCGAAGTCTGCTTCAACACTGCGATGACCGGCTATCAGGAAGTGATGACCGATCCCAGCTATGCCGGACAGATCGTCACCTTCACATTCCCGCACATCGGCAATGTCGGCACCAATCTGGACGACGTGGAGGCGGACCAGCCGTTCGCTTTGGGCTGTGTCGTGCGGCAGGACGTGACCGAGCCAAGCAGCTTCCGGAACGTGCAGCCTTTTGACCAGTGGATGAAGGCCAATGGCCGCATCGGTATCTCGGGCGTCGATACTCGCGCGTTGACGCGGATGATCCGCGAGAAGGGCGCGCCCAATGCTGTGATCGCGCATGATCCCGAAGGCGCGTTCGACTTGGCCGCGCTGATCGCCAAGGCGCGGGCTTGGCCGGGGCTGGAGGGCATGGATCTGGCCATTCAAGTCACGGGCAAGGAGAGCCGTTTGTGGAGCGGCGGACCGTGGGCGTTGGGCAAGGGCTATGCCGAAGCAGATGGCGAAGTGGAGGCATTTACGGGTAATCGCCCGCATGTCGTGGCGTTGGATTATGGCGCAAAGAACAATATTTTCAGGAACTTGGTGAAAGCGGGTGCCCGCGTCACGGTGCTGCCCGCGACGGCGTCGTTCGATGAGATTTCTGCCCTGAAACCCGATGGCGTTTTCCTGTCGAATGGCCCCGGCGATCCGGCAGCGACCGGCGAATATGCGGTGCCGGTGATTGGCGAGTTGCTGGAGAAGGACGTGCCGATCTTCGGTATCTGCCTTGGCCATCAGTTGCTGGCGCTGGCGGCGGGCGCGAAGACGGTGAAGATGCATCAGGGGCATCGCGGCGCGAACCACCCGGTCAAGCGGCTGTCGGACGGGCTCGTCGAGATCACCAGCATGAACCACGGCTTCGCGGTGGACGCCAATACGCTGCCCGCCAATGTGCGGCCGACGCATGTGTCGTTGTTCGACGGTAGCAACTGTGGCCTGGAACTTACTGATAAAACTGCATTTAGTGTGCAATATCATCCCGAAGCCTCGCCGGGGCCGCAAGACAGCTTCTACCTGTTCGAGCGGTTCGTCTCGGGCCTTTCGAAGAAGAGCGAAACGGCATGAGCATAAAACTGCCCAAGGTCGATCCCGCCCGGCTGGAAGAGGAATGGGAAGCGGACAAGGAAGTCCTCGCGAACCTCGCGGCCAATGGCGACAAGGCCCGCACCCCGCGCCCCGTGGACGTCAGCTTCCGGGGCAGCGAGAAGGATCTGGAACGGGTGCTGGACCATGCCAGCCAGTTCGGCTTCGTCGAACTGGACCGCGAAGAACCGGAGGAAGGCGGCGACCCCTATCTCTTCCTGGAATGCGAACAGGCAGTGGACGAGGCCTCCATCCGAGCATTGACGCTCAAATGCCTGCAGATCGAGATATTGTTCGACGTGGAATATGACGGCTGGGGCTGCGAAGCCGTGACAGGGGCGGTGCATTGATGCCTACGCGACTTCTTGCTCCCTCTCCCCTGCGGGGAGAGCGCTGGGGTGAGGGGGGCCAACAGTCGATGTTGTCCACTCCCTCGCGGGCAAGACACCCTCACTCAACCCTCTGCCTAAAGGGAGAGAGCTCTTTATCGGTTGCTGGCGAGCATCAGGTTTGCGTGGATCGTCTCAAGAACGCCAGCCATGTTAGTCAGAACATCATGGTTCCAGAACCGTATGACCATATATCCGTAAGATTGCAGGCTGTCAGTTCGATCCGCATCGGCGGTTTCATTGTGCTGCCCACCGTCCAATTCAACGACAGGTCGCGCGCTTCGACATGCAAAGTCGGCGATATGTGGACCGATTGGAAACTGCCGCACGAATTTGAAGCCATCCAATTGCCGACTGCGCAGATGCGACTAGAGCGCTGTCTCGGCGCCCGTCAAATTGCCGCGCAGCTTGCGCGCGGTGTTCGTCAATCGCTTCCCTGCCAATGTTCCACACCCTCACCCAACCCTCTCCCTCCAGGGAGAGGGCCAAAGAATAGAGCAGTCAATGCCCAAACGTACTGACATCAAATCCATCCTCATCATCGGCGCAGGCCCGATTATTATCGGGCAGGCGTGTGAGTTCGATTATTCGGGGACGCAGGCGTGCAAGGCGCTGAAGGAGGAGGGTTACCGGATCATCTTGGTGAACTCCAACCCGGCGACGATCATGACCGACCCGGACATGGCGGACGCGACTTATGTCGAGCCGATCACGCCCGAGATCGTCGCGAAGATCATCGAGAAGGAGCGGCCTGATGCGGTGCTGCCCACCATGGGCGGGCAGACCGCGCTGAACACCGCGCTGGCGCTGTGGAATGACGGTACGCTGGAAAAATATGGCTGCCAGATGATCGGCGCGGATGCCGAGGCGATCGACAAGGCCGAGGACCGGATGAAGTTCCGGCAGGCGATGGACAAGATCGGCCTGGAAAGCCCCAAGTCCGCGATTGCGCACACGGTCGAGGAAGCGCTCGCCGGTCTGGAACAGGTGGGCCTGCCTGCGATCATCCGCCCCAGCTTCACCATGGGCGGCACGGGCGGCGGCATTGCCTATAACAAGGATGAGTTTGTCCGCATCGTGACGGGGGGCCTGGACGCGTCGCCGACTGACGAAGTACTGATCGAGGAATCAGTGCTGGGCTGGAAGGAATATGAGATGGAAGTCGTGCGCGACCGCGCCGACAATTGCATCATCATCTGCTCCATTGAGAATATAGACCCGATGGGCGTCCATACGGGCGACAGCATCACCGTCGCGCCAGCGCTGACGCTGACGGACAAGGAATATCAGATCATGCGCAATGCATCCATTGCGGTGCTGCGCGAAATCGGTGTGGAAACAGGGGGTTCCAACGTACAGTTCGCAGTGAATCCCGCTGATGGACGGCTGGTGGTGATCGAGATGAACCCGCGCGTGTCGCGTTCGTCGGCGCTGGCTTCGAAGGCCACCGGCTTTCCGATCGCAAAGGTCGCGGCGAAGCTGGCGGTTGGCTATACCCTTGACGAGATTACTAACGATATCACCGGCGCGACCCCGGCGAGCTTTGAACCGACCATCGATTATGTGGTGACGAAGATCCCGCGCTTTGCATTCGAAAAGTTCAAAGGGTCCGAGCCGCTGCTCAATACCGCGATGAAGTCTGTGGGCGAAGTGATGGCGATCGGGCGGTCGATCCACGAAAGCCTGCAGAAGGCGATGCGGGGGCTGGAGACCGGCCTGTCGGGCTTCAACACCGTCGATCATCTGGTCGGCGCGCCGAAGGACGATATCATCGCGGCATTGGCGTTACCGACGCCAGACCGGCTGCTGGTCGCGGCGCAGGCCTTGCGCGAAGGGCTGACCGTTGCGGAAATCCACGCCATCGCGAAATATGATCCCTGGTTCCTAGAGCGGATCAAGGAAATCATCGACGCGGAGCAGGGCGTGCTGGAAAACGGTTTGCCGCAGGATGCTGACGCCATGCGGCAGCTTAAAGCGATGGGCTTTTCCGACAAGCGGCTGGCGTGGCTGGCGCTGAAGTCCGCCAATTTGCGGCCCGGAATGTCGCGCGCCGTCGCGCACGGATCGGGCCTGATCCGCGAGGCTGTGGTAGCGATGACCGGCGGCATCACCGAGAAGGAAGTGCGCGCTTTGCGGCACAAGCTGGGCGTACGTCCGGTTTTCAAACGCATCGACACCTGCGCCGCCGAGTTTGAAGCCAAGACGCCGTACATGTACTCGACCTACGAAGCGCCGAGCTTTGGGGAGCCTGAATGCGAAGCCCTGCCGTCCGACCGGACCAAGGTCGTCATTCTGGGCGGCGGGCCGAACCGGATCGGGCAAGGGATCGAGTTCGATTATTGCTGCTGCCATGCCTGCTTTGCGCTGGGCGATGTTGGTTATGAGACGATCATGATCAACTGCAACCCGGAGACGGTCTCCACGGATTATGACACGTCGGACCGGCTCTATTTCGAGCCGCTGACGGCCGAGGATGTGCTGGAGATCCTCGACGTGGAGCGCTCAAACGGTACACTGGCGGGCGTCATCGTGCAGTTTGGCGGGCAGACGCCGCTGAAACTGGCGCAGGCGCTGGAAGATGCGGGCATCCCGATTTTGGGCACCTCGCCCGACGCCATCGACTTGGCCGAAGACCGTGAGCGGTTTGCAGCGCTGATCGACAAGTTGAAGCTGAAGCAGCCGGACAATGGCATTGCGCGCAGCCGCGAGGAAGCCATCGCGGTCGCCAATCGCATCGGCTATCCGGTGCTGATGCGGCCAAGCTATGTGCTGGGCGGACGGGCGATGGAGATCGTCGACGGACAGGCGCAGCTTGAGGAGTATATCACGACCGCCGTCCAGGTGTCGGGCGACTCCCCGGTGCTGATCGACCAGTATCTGCGCGATGCCATCGAAGTGGATGTGGACGCGCTGTGCGATGGCGAGGATGTTGTGGTGGCGGGCGTGCTTCAGCATATCGAGGAAGCAGGCGTCCATTCAGGCGACAGCGCATGCTCGATGCCACCCTACAGCCTGCCCCAATCCATCATTGCAGAGATCGACCGGCAAACCGAAGTGCTGGCGCGGGCCTTGTCGGTGAAGGGGCTGATGAACATCCAGTTCGCCGTTAAGAATGGCGAGGTCTATCTCATCGAAGTGAACCCGCGTGCCAGCCGGACGGTGCCGTTCGTGGCCAAGGCCATCGGCACACCAATCGCCAAGATCGCGGCCCGGGTTATGGCCGGTGAGATGCTGCGCAACCTGCCGCAGATTGATCGCCACGCCATCGACCATATCGCGGTAAAGGAGGCGGTGTTCCCGTTTGCGCGCTTCCCCGGTGTCGATCCGGTCCTTTCACCGGAAATGAAGTCCACCGGCGAAGTCATGGGAATCGATCGTGATTTTGCTACGGCCTTTGCCAAGGCGCAGCTTGGGGCGGGCACCGTCCTGCCGACATCGGGCACGGTGTTCATCTCGGTCAAGGAGAGTGACAAGGCTGTGATCCTGCCCGCCGCGCGCAAGATCGTGGGTGAGGGTTTCGCTATCGTGGCCACGGGCGGCACCGCGCGCTTCCTGCAGGAAAACGGTATTCCGGCCGAAACTGTGAACAAGGTTGCCCAAGGGCGTCCGCACATCGTAGACCGGATCACCGATGGCGGTGTGGATCTGATCTTCAACACGACCGAGGGCTGGCAGTCGCTGAAGGATAGCCAGTCGATCCGGGCAAGTGCTTTGAAGCAGAAGATTCCGAGCTTTACGACGGCGGCAGCAAGCGTTGCGGCGGTCGATGCGATTGAGGCTTTGCGGGCGCGTCCCCTTGAAGTTCGCTCTCTGCAATCCTATTATTCACGATCGCAAGCCTGAACTCCTGCACTTCAGTCAAGCTGCGGGCGGCTCATTCATGATGAGTCGTCAAAAGGACTAATTGACAAAGGAAACGTGATGGCAACCGCCGAAAAGATGCCGATGCTGATGATCGGCTACGAAAAGCTGACGGCGCAGTTGAAGGAATTGAAAGCAGAACGTCCGCTGATCGTGGATGCGATCGAGGAAGCGCGTGCGCACGGCGATCTTTCGGAAAATGCCGAATATCATGCTGCCAAGGAGCGTCAGGGTCAGGTCGAGGCGACGATCGCGGATCTGGAGGACAAGCTCTCCCGCGCGCAGATCATCGATCCGACGACGCTTTCCGGGGACAAGATCGTGTTCGGTGCGACGGTGACGTTGCTGGATGAAGACGACAAGGCGGTCACATATCAGATCGTGGGACAGGCGGAAGCCGACGCGAAGTCGGGGATGATCTCCTATAACAGCCCGCTGGGTCGTGCGCTGATTGGTCGTCAGAAGGGCGATGAAGTCGAAGTGACGGTGCCGTCGGGTGAAAAATTCTACCTCGTCGACAAGATCGCTTTCGTGTGATGATACCGGCCTGACGTGGGCATGGATTTGGCCATGATGGGCATGCGCCGATGAAACTGCCGCGTGGGAAGATGACCAACGGGCTTGGCATCGTGACGCTGGTTGTGTTCGTGCTGATCTGGGTGACGAATCAGATCGATCACGCAGCGATATTGGGTGGTTTCATACCAGCGCGGATAGCCAATCCCGGAGTGTTTGCGCACGCCGTTGGACCTTGGGGCGTGCCGGCATGGCTTACCCCACTTAGCGCAACGCTGATCCATGGCGGGTGGATGCACATCGGGTTCAATATGCTGATGCTGGTGTTTTGCGGCCGATATGTCGAACATGTACTCGGCCCGAAGTTGATGCTGCTTTTGTATGTGGTTGGCGCGTATGCGGCCGCGGCCGCAGAATGGGCGTTGGACCCGGGCGCTATGTCGCCCATGGTGGGCGCTAGCGGCGCGATCTCCGCGTTGCTCGGCACCTATGCCCTCATGTACAGTCATCAGAAGGTACGCGCGATCGGCCCTTTTTCCGCCAATGTGGTGCGCATAGCCTGGTTGGCCGCCGGATGGACTGCTATCCAGTTGATGATTGCGCTGGCGACCGCCGGTGGCGGCACCGACGGGATCGGTCAGATCGCCATCGGTGCGCACATCGGCGGGTTTATCGCCGGTTTGGTGCTTACGCGGCCTATTCTGCACCTGCGATTTCGCAAGGGGCCGATCGGACTTACCAAGCCCTAGTCCGCCATGCGCGGATGAGCCGAGTTACGCTTGCTGATCAGGCTCAAGCAGGCGATGCAGGTGCACGACGACATACTTCATTTCCGCATCATCGACAGTGCGCTGCGCCGCCGCACGCCAAGCTTTTTCAGCAGTGGCATAGTCGGCATATACGCCCACTAAATCGACGGCGTTCAAATCTTCGAATTCTAGGGTCTGAGGGTCTTTAACGCGACCCCCCATGACCAGATGCATCTTGCTCAATGGCTTATCCTTGGCTTCCAGGGAGAAGTCCATGCAGGTAGCAGGCCGGCCGAGAATTTCCAACCAGCGCGGATAAGGAAAAGGGCAGGATCCTAAATGAATCCTGCCCTGCCAAGCTCGAAAGCGTTATTTGCGCAGTCGGTCCGTTGCCGCCGTTACCGCATCTTTGGCCCGCGACACGGCGCTATCTGCCAATGACGCCGCGCTATCGGTGAAGCCAGCGGCTCGCGACCGCGCGCTGCCCAGCGAAGATTTGGCGTCGCTCGCAGCGCTCCCTACGAGAGAGCGTGCGTCAATTGCAGCGCGCTTGGCGGCGGCGCGGGCATCTTCGGCATGTTGCTCCAGCACTTCTACCGCTAGTGTGGCGGCTTCTCCGGCCTTCGCGCCGAAAGCGGCTATGGCACCGGTGCCAGAACGTACGAGCGCGCGGCCCTTGGGGAAGAGAACGGCGAGCACTGCTCCGGCAGCAACGGCAGCCGCAGTCGCCGCTATCGGATGCTCCTGGATAAACTCATTGGCCCGGCCAGCCGCCCTGTAGGAACGGTCGCGTGCGTCGCCATACACGATCGTAGCTTTTTCTTTCGAGCGGGAAAACGTCTCGGCCGCGCTGTCGCGCGCGCCCTTCAACTTCTCCGTCGCTGCGCTGGCGGTGTCGCCAGCAAATTCACGGGCGCGATCAAGCTGTTCGTTGATGTCGGTCTTCATCTTAATCTCCAGTGAAACGTACAGCCGAGGCTGCGGAATGCAGTTTCTTTTTCAAGCGCTCGCCAAGGAATTCAGTTTGCGCTGCTCGTGGCTTGCGCAGGCGCGCATATCCTCCCTTAAGCAATCGACATAAGGGCCGACGCAACAAAAACGCAGCAATACCCACGGCGGCGGCACTGACCGCAACCGGATGGTCAACTGCGGTTGCCTTAGCGCTCTCTTTCCCATCGTAAAACGTCTGCTTCACCTTGGCCTTTGCATCGTTTTTCAGCCGGGAAGGGCTGACGCGCGCGCGTGCCTCCCGTGCATTTGCAAGAAAGCCGGCCTTCTTGTTTTCGGCCTGCATCACCGCTGCATGATATTCGGAACTCTTGCTCATGGTTTGAGCGCCTTCAATGCGTTGGAGACCCGGGACTTGGCGACCAGCAAAAGCAATCCCGCTAGCACGAATGCCGTGACAACCACGACTGCCGTCGCCCAACCCGGCGACAATGCGGGCGACAACGTGATTATAAGGCCCACAAGCAAAGCACCGATGGCGCTGATGAAGATGACCAGCGCCACCACGCCAAACATCGCGGCATCCCGCGCAGCCGTACCCAGAACAGCGGCGCGCAGCCGCTGCTTATCCAGTTCCGCCTGCGCATATTCTTTGCCGCTGCCGATCAGCCGGGAAAAGACTTCGCCAATCGGTTGGTCGCCATGGGGGCCGATCCATGTCTCGTCAGGTGACACCGGGATGTCGGTCTTAGGCTCATTGACGGTTTCATTCACAAGTCCGCTCCGAACTGTCGCAAGAGTGGAAGATTAAACGTCGGAGACACTTAATTGCTTACTCCGGATCGCTGGACCCTTTGGCGAGACGCATCAAAACATAACCGGCGACAGCCGCAGCGCCGATAGCGACCGCAGGGCTTTTGCGTACGAAGTCCCGCGCGTCGCCGAGCAGTTGATCGATATCCTTAGCGTCCAGCGACTTCGCCGCGCCCGATACCGCTTCCGCAGCATAGCGGGCATAATCGCCATATTGCGGACCCAGCTTCGAATCGACCGTACTCGCCGTATCGGAAATCAGCTTGGACAGGCTCTGCATTGCGCTGCCGGTCTTATCCTTCGCCACATCAGCGGCCGAACGTGCGGTTTTGGTCGCCTGATCCTTCAATTGATCGCTATGCGCTTTCCAATCCACGTTCTCGGTCGCCTTGAGTGCGGCAGCCTTAACCGAAGCCGCGCTGTCCAAAACGGTATCTTTGACTGTTTTCGCTGCCTTGGACGACGTAGATGCGCTCGTCTCGGCGCCAATTGGGATCGCCGTGGCAGGCGTGGGGGTCTTGGGAGCGCGCTTTGTAGGCACCGTGGGATCCGTAAAGTCAGTATCGTTGAAGGTCTCGGCCATGATATTTCCTCCTCGCAAGATGCGTTGCCCCTTTCGGAGCATATCGTCAGGTCAATGCTTGCCGACCGTAACGGTTCCGTTTGCAGTATGAGATTTGAACCAATATGAAAATTCATATCGGGTACGTTACGGATAATTTCCAGTGGCGGAGGCACTGCGGTGCAACATGGATTGCCAATTCGGGCACTGCTAGCTAAGCGGACGCCATCCAGCAGGCTGCCATTGCCAAGGGGAACATCATGACTGCCATTCTCGATATCCACGCGCGCCAGATCCTCGACAGTCGCGGCAACCCCACAGTCGAAGTCGACGTGATGCTGGAGGATGGCAGCTTCGGTCGCGCGGCAGTGCCGTCGGGCGCGTCCACAGGCGCTTATGAGGCAGTCGAAAAGCGCGACGGCGACAAGAGCAAATATCTCGGCAAGGGCGTGTTGCAGGCCATCGAAGCCGTAAACACGGAAATCACCGAGACCCTGATCGGCATAGACGCCGAAGATCAGGGCGAAGTCGATGCGGCTATGATCGCTTTGGACGGCACCGAGAACAAGTCGCGCCTAGGTGCAAACGCGATCCTGGGCGTTAGCCTTGCAGTGGCGAAGGCTGCTGCCGATGCGCGCGGCCTGCCCCTGTATCGCTATGTTGGCGGCGTGTCCGCGCATGTGCTGCCGGTGCCGATGATGAACATCATCAACGGTGGCGAACATGCCGACAATCCCATCGATTTCCAGGAATTCATGGTGATGCCGGTCGGCGCGGAGAACCTCGCCGATGCGGTACGGATCGGCGCGGAGATTTTTCACACACTGAAGAAGGGTCTGCATGACAAGGGGCTGGCGACGGCGGTGGGCGACGAAGGCGGCTTCGCGCCGAACCTTGCCTCCACTACCGACGCGCTAGACTTCATCATGGCGAGCATCGAAAAGGCTGGATACAAGCCCGGCGACGACGTCGTGCTGGCGCTGGATTGCGCCGCAACCGAGTTCTTCAAGAGCGGCAAGTACGAAATGGTGGGCGAGGGCAAGTCGCTTTCGTCGCTGGAAATGGCCGATTATCTCGCCGACCTGTGCGCACGCTATCCGATCAAGTCGATCGAGGACGGCATGGGCGAAGACGATTTCGAAGGCTGGAAAGCACTCACCGACAAGATCGGCAGTTCGGTCCAGTTGGTCGGCGACGACTTGTTCGTGACCAACCCCAAGCGTCTGTCGATGGGGATCGACAAGGGGCTTGCCAATTCGCTGCTGGTGAAGGTCAATCAGATCGGCACGCTCACGGAAACACTGGCTGCCGTGTCGATGGCGCAGCGCGCCGGCTACACGGCGGTCATGTCGCACCGTTCGGGCGAGACCGAAGATGCAACGATCGCCGATCTGGCGGTCGCAACCAACTGCGGCCAGATCAAGACAGGTTCGCTGGCGCGTTCGGACCGGTTGGCCAAGTACAACCAGTTGATCCGGATCGAGGAAGAGTTGGGCGACATTGCGGTGTTCGCGGGCCGTTCGATCTTTCGATAAGCCTTAGGACTGGCGCGGCGGTGACTGACATACGGATCAGGCCCGCCCGCGCCGGGGATACGGCCGCGATCTGGTCCATCATAGGGCCGATCATCAAGGCCGGTGAAACCTATGCGCTCGATCGGGCAATGAGCGAAGCCGATGCCATCGCCTATTGGCTTGCGCCCGAAAAGGACGTGTTCGTTGCGGAGGATGGTGCCGATATCGTCGGCAGCTATTATCTGAAGGCGAACCATGTGGGCGGCGGCGCGCATGTGGCGAATGCGGGCTATGCGACGGCGGCGTTTGCGACAGGTCGCGGTGTTGCTCGGGCCATGTGCACGCATTCCCTCTGCCATGCCAGATCGCGTGGCTTTCACGCGATGCAGTTCAACTTCGTCGTGAGCAGCAATAGCGTCGCGGTTCGGCTATGGCATTCGCTAGGGTTCGAGACGGTGGGGACGCTGCCTCAGGCCTTCGCACATCCATCGTTGGGGTATGTGAATGCGTTCGTGATGTTTCGGGTCATCACCTAAGTCGACACGACGCCGTAACGACAAAATTCATGACTTGGGTCAAGTTTTGCAGATTTATGTTGCAAGCATAAATCGCCTGTGATTCAACGAATCATGGCCCATATCGCTAAGTTACGTACGCTGCTGATGTCAGCATTGGGGCCAGCTTTGGCGATTCTGTTGCTTTTGCTCTTCGCAGGATACGCGGTATTTGGTTCCAGTGGCATATTGGCATGGGGCGATTACTCCCGGCAACTGCATGACAGCCGCATTGAATTGGCCATGGTCAAGAAGCAGCGGGACCAATTGAAGAACCGCGTGCAACTGCTCGACCCGCGCCGCGCCGACCCGGATATGGTGGACGAACTTGTTCGCAAGGAACTGAACGTTGGGCACCCCGACGAAGTGATCGTGCCGCTCAAGTAACGCATGTAACCACCTCCGCCATATTTTGGCGGAATGGGCATTGGTCTAGTTGTTTTTAGCGTGCGCCTACATTGTCTGGGCGTTGCATTGTGGGTGTGACTGGCTCTATATCCTCGCTCCCTCCCCGGAACGACAAAGAAGGGTTCCTCCTTTGGCAAAATCAGCCTCGCCACGCACTGCACCTGCAAAGGCGGCCGTAACTAAATCATCACCGGCGCCCGCCGATCACAATCGCGAACGTCCCGACGCGCCTTCCGATTATAAGGCGAGCAAGGAAGAGTTGCTCGAATTCTATCGTCAGATGGTCTTGATTCGCCGCTTCGAAGAGAAGGCGGGCCAGCTTTATGGCCTCGGCCTGATCGGCGGCTTCTGTCATCTATATATAGGTCAGGAAGCCGTGGCCGTCGGCATCCAGTCGGCGCTTCAGCCCGGCAAGGATAGCGTCATCACCGGCTATCGCGACCATGGGCACATGCTCGCCTACGGAATCGATCCCAAGCTCATTATGGCTGAACTGACTGGCCGCGCAGCGGGTATTTCGCGCGGCAAGGGCGGCTCGATGCACATGTTCAGCGTAGAGCATAAATTCTATGGCGGTCACGGCATCGTCGGCGCACAGGTCAGCCTCGGCGCGGGCCTTGGCTTTGCGCATAAATATAATGACGATGGCGGCGTATGCGTCGCCTATTTCGGCGATGGCGCCTCCAACCAGGGGCAGGTCTATGAGAGCTTCAACATGGCGGAGCTGTGGAAGTTGCCGATCATCTTCGTGATCGAAAACAACCAGTACGCCATGGGCACATCGGTCAATCGCTCCTCTGCCGAGGATCAGCTTTATCGCCGTGGCGAGAGCTTCCGTATTCCGGGCCTCCAGGTCAATGGCATGGATGTGCTGGCCGTACGCGGCGCGACCGAAGAAGCGCTGGCATGGGTCAAGGCCGGCAAGGGGCCGATCCTGCTGGAAATGAAGACCTATCGCTATCGCGGCCACTCCATGTCCGATCCGGCAAAGTATCGCAGCCGCGAGGAAGTGCAGGAGATGCGCGACAAGTCCGACCCGATCGAAGGCGCAAAGGCCTATCTGTTGAAGGCGGGCGTCAGCGAAGAAGAGATCAAGAAGATGGATCAGGATATTCGCAAAATCGTCAGCGAAGCGGCCGACTACGCGGAATCATCGCCCGAGCCTGAGGCTGGCGAACTTTATACTGACGTGCTGGTGGAGCAATATTGATGGGTATCGAAATCAAGATGCCGGCGCTGTCGCCCACGATGGAAGAAGGCACGCTGGCCAAGTGGCTAGTGAAGGAAGGCGACGAAGTGAAGTCCGGAGATATCCTGGCTGAGATCGAAACCGACAAGGCAACGATGGAATTTGAAGCCGTAGACGAAGGCAAGATCGGCAAGATCATGATTGCCGAGGGAACGGACGGCGTGAAGGTCGGCACGGTCATCGCGACCATGGCAAGCGAAGATGGCGAAGCAGAAGCTGCGCCCGAAGCCAAAGCGCCCAAGGCTGAGGAAAGCGCGCCGCCGGTGGCGCCGGAAGCCGCGCCTGACGCGCCGAAGAAAGCGGAAAGCGGAACGGCCAAACTTGCCAGCGAAGCCAAGCCGCAGGTTGCCGATCCATCGATTCCCGAAGGCACGGAATATGTGAAGGTCACCGTCCGCGAAGCGCTGCGCGACGCCATGGCCGAGGAAATGCGGTCCGACGACCGCGTCTTCGTGATGGGCGAGGAAGTCGCGGAATATCAGGGTGCCTACAAGGTTACACAGGGGCTGCTCGAAGAATTCGGCCCGCGCCGCGTGATCGATACGCCGATCACCGAATATGGTTTTGCTGGCGTTGGCACGGGCGCGGCCATGGGCGGCCTGCGTCCTGTTATCGAGTTCATGACCTTCAACTTCGCCATGCAGGCGATCGATCACATCATCAACTCGGCAGCGAAGACGAACTACATGTCAGGCGGTCAGATGCGCTGCCCGATCGTGTTCCGCGGTCCGAATGGCGCAGCCAGCCGGGTCGGAGCGCAGCACAGCCAGAACTACGGACCATGGTATGCCAGCGTTCCGGGCCTGATCGTCATCGCACCTTATGATGCGGCCGACGCCAAGGGGCTGCTGAAGGCGGCGATTCGCTGTCAGGATCCTGTCGTGTTCCTCGAAAACGAACTGCTTTATGGCCGCACGTTCGATATTCCCAAGCTCGACGATTATGTTCTGCCGATCGGCAAGGCGCGGATCATCCGCGAGGGCAAGGATGTGACGCTGGTCAGCTACTCGATCGGCGTAGGCCTAGCTCTGGATGCGGCGGAAACGTTGAGCGGCGAAGGCATCGAAGCGGAAGTCATCGACCTGCGCACCCTGCGCCCTCTCGACACGGCCACCGTGCTGGAGAGCCTGAAGAAGACCAACCGCATCGTGGTGGTCGAAGAAGGCTGGCCGACCTGCTCGATCGCGTCGGAAATTGCAGCGGTCGTGATGGAGCAGGGCTTCGATGATCTGGACGCACCGCTGCTGCGCGTCACGAACGAAGACGTCCCACTGCCCTATGCCGCGAACCTGGAGAAAGCGGCATTGATCGACGCGTCCCGTGTGGTCGCTGCGGCGAAGAAGGTATGTTATCGGTGAGAGATGGGCGTCTGGCTATCCGGACGCCCATTATTCATGAGCAAGTGGAAGGCGTCACAGCTTCGACGTTGTAGATTTGGGAGAGATCGCGGTCGTCTCTGACGATCATGGCAGCGACATTGTCCATGACCTTATAGTTCATTATGCCGAAATTACCGCTCTGGAGAACCGGGAATATCGGTTCATATCGATAGTGTACTTCTACGAAGATTACTGCCGTATTGGGCGGTGCGTAGACTTGCCTATCCGCCGGCCCCATTCCGGATAAATTGTTCGCCCCTTCTAATCCATATCGTGGCGTATATTCAGTTGCTTTGCCGTAGCACCGCTGCCAGTGAATATAGTTTTTCCCGGCATGTAAAGGATCAGGATCGGACTCTAAGCTGGATATGATTATCCGGGCTTTGTTCTTGGAGAGGGAAGCGCCATTCACCTGCTTTTCCGCATAGGTGCTGTTGATGTTAAGATTGCCGCCCTGCGCAAGAGCGCCCTGCAACAGATCATTTATTTGCGCTTCGCTGATTTTTTTCGCGGCAAGCGGATCCCCAGAGCCAATACGAGAGACATTGTCGGCGACTTGTAGCGCTACCGCGGACAACTTCATCGATGTAATGGTATAGTTTGCAAGCTCGACGCCGCCACTTATCAGCACCAGCATTATGGGTGCGGTGAGTGCAAATTCCACAAGCGCTAGGCCGCTGCAGTTACTCTGCAGGTGTCGCCAAAGGTTGTGAACGCCGCAGTTTGTCAAAGCTGCCGTCATGCGCAACTCTTGGGCGTCAATGATCCGGTTCGTGTTACTTGGTCCCCATAAGGCTGATTGGCCAGTACAGTCGTCGCACTCAGGCTCACGTCAGGCGACATGCCAATCAGCGCCGCAACGGGAAAGAGTCTAGGATAGACTATTTTTACTGAGAACACGAGGACATCTTTCGCGCTCCCGGTGCCATTGGAACCACCTTTTGCGTCGTAAACGCTATTGAAATTCCGATCGATCCACACTTCGCCCGGACTGCAAATGCCGTCCTCATTGGCATCTTCCGGCTGTGCCGCCTGCGCCCTGGTGAAGTCACTGTAGGATGTCCGCGATATTTCAATATCCTTATCAGCGAGCGATGTATTGAGATCGCGCACCGCTCCGCGAATTTTGTCATCAATGATTGCCATCTGCGCGGTTTCTGCACCCGTAGCCAGCGAAGAGTCGCGGGCGGCTTTTTGCACAGTGCCTTGCAGCACAGCCTGCATGTACAGGGTGTGACCAAAATCCAGCCCTCCCATGAGTAGAGCCAGAAACGCTGGTGCCACGATCGCGAACTCGATCACCGACACACCCAGTTCGTCTTGGCGAAGTTTTAAGGAAAATGCTCTCATGTTTAAATCACTTCGTCAGACGCAAGTTAGAGATCTTACCTGCAATCTCGCGAAACTTAGCGATCAGCGTAGTCGTGCTTTTTGCCTCAAAAAAGTATGTTGCGCTGGTCGCACATTTTGTCAATCTCGTCTTTGTTATAGTATCTGATGTGCCATAATAAATAACCCAAAGGGTGATATTTCTATTTTTAATCGCGGTACACAAGGCATTAGATCGCGCATTATTGTTTGCCTCCAGCTTTTTTTCATAATCATAATTACTGAGAACTCCGGGGTCCACTTGGCGGCGGTCCCACCATTCGAGGCCGTAACTCGCATAATTATTGTATGTGTTGGCCGTGGCACCATCCGTCATAAAGATCATATGCCGCTGAATCTGCGCGCCTCCGGGCGTAGTGGCATTTTCATTCGCGAAAATGCCGGTAGGTGACATGAGGCGCGCGCCCCATAAAAGGCCGATATCATGATAGGTGTTTCCATTAGGCGTTATGGTATCGACATAGTTATCAAAATCGCTGGGGGAAAATTCGCCGCTATTGCCCGAATAGCTCAAGAGCTTGCGGGATGGAGTTACACAATTCGTAAACGAACTGAGGTTGCGGTTCGTGGTATACCCACCGGTCGTTGGGTCAGTCGTTTTCGCGCCGCTCCACGATGTTCCATTTAGCGTCTGCAGCCGCCCCCATGCGGCACCGACCAGCAGTGGTCCCCACTGCGTGTTGGGATCACCGATATCTGGGCTTCTATCGATATTCATATCGAAAGCACCAACCGGCGACGAGGGATAACTTAGCCAATCATCCGACGGAATGCCATCTGTGTTCGCGACTGTTTTCCTTTCCTCTATGCATCCGGCCCAAGCAACACTGATGTTCGCGGGAAGCTTTATTGTCGAATTAGTGCTTGAACCCGAGAGCTTTACTGTAGCACCCGAGATTTCTCCGATAGGGAGTGATACAGTGTTGTTCCAATTGCTTTCACCGGCTTTCAATGCAGACACATTCAAGCTAAAGGGGCGATAAGTCCAATTCGCGATGGTCTGATGCTCTGTCCATGTGATCGGCTTGCTTGAAGTGCCGTCACGTGTTTTCGAATAGATATTTGAAGCTGTTGCCTTCTCCAGCCAACATGCATTGGTGCTTCCTTGCTTGAAGTAGCGGTATCGGAAGCCGGTCACTGTTACCGTCGCGGCCTCGCTGTTTGCGATATCTTGCTTCGATGTCGGATGCACCGGCGGGTTGTTGTTGGACGGAACCGCTGTACTGCTGGTTGCGTTGGCTTCGTTGATGCCGACGAGTTCACTTCCCGGGTACGCGTTGAGAGCGTGACACTGTGAGTCGTTTGAAGCGGAAGTTGCCCTGTTCGGAATGCTCACCCCACCCAAAGTTGTGGTGCCGCTGGTACTTACAATGCTGAAGGGACCATAATTGCTGGCGTACCGGTATGACGAAGGCGCGGTGCTCGGGTTCCATTGACTCCAGCTAACGGCTGACTGCGAACCCAATGCCCAGGCTTGGACCGTCGCGAAATTGGGAGTCCTGGTTTGATAAGTCCAGTTATTCGCCATGAAGTCATTGGGCAAAAGCTTTCCGACGTTGACCATGTTATCATAATTGACGAACCCAAAACGGAGTTGAACTTGGGAGGAGAGCCCACCAGTAGGGTTAGCAGAGGTTCCACAATCTGACGGGCTTACGTCTGTGATATCCTGCCGGGCAAGTGCTTCATAGAAGCATTTGATCGCCCTCTTGAGGCCATTTATCTTCGTTAGTCCTGTACTATCGCCGGGAATAGTTTCCGCCATCGATCCTGAGTTATCCAGCACGAACATCAAGTCTGTGTTCGGGATAAGCATCAAGCTGTCGCATGTGACCGTGAGGGTTTTTTCCGGCGTTCCGAAGACGCGCATCAACGTCATTGGGACCGGCACGGAGGCGTTGCCAGTTACGGTGCCATCATGTTCCGTGAACGTGTGCGTCGTGGTTCCTGATCCTACGCTGCCAGCGGGGAAATTCAGTTCGAAAGTCCGGGTGGCAACCTCATTTGCCCTACCGTTATTGTCCGTCCACCGTCCGGTGCCCATCACGCGACGACCAGCTAAAGCGCCAGAATCGCAGGCCGATTGCAGGCGAGATTTTACAGTGTAGAGGCGGCTTATATCTACTGCCCCACCGACCAGCCCCAAAAGCGGGAAAATCCCGGCCGCGAACATAGCGACCACATTGCCCCGAACGTCTTTGCGTAGGCGTCCCAGAAAGCCGATTGTATTGCCCGCTAACTTACCCATATGTGCCTTGCCCGCCCCGCCCGGAACGCCGGGTTTGATTCCAACATGCGCCATGCGCCTGCGCTGGTTAGGATCGATACAACCAACATGGTTAATGACCCGCTAAGCCTCGCCCCGTGGCCGCGCCTTCTGTCCAGCTACGCGGGGCGCGATGGTGCGTGGCATCGGCTGTTGTGGGCTTATGATGCGCGACTGGCGGATGTTGTGCGGACGACGCGGGAGCCGATGGTGGGGCAGATGCGGCTGACATGGTGGCATGAGGCGTTGAGCGACGACAGCGGCGTGAAGGGGAAGGGCGATCCGCTGGTGGATGCGTTGCGGGCGCAGCCTGAAATCCTGGCGGCGCGTGATGGCATGCTGGCGATGATCGACGGGTGGGAGGTGCTGCTCGACCCTCTGCCGCTGGAGGAGAGCGCGTTGCGCAGCTATGCGACGGGGCGAGGTGGCGGTCTGTTCCGGGCGCTCGATCCGGATGCCGATGTGGAGGCTGGAGCGCTGTGGGCGCTGTGGGATCTGTCGGGGCATATCGGGGACGACATCACGGCAGCGCGGGCGATCGAGGTGGCGCAGAGCTATCTCCCTGCGCGGTTGCGTGGCGGGAAAGCGCTGCGGCTGGCGACGATGCTGGCGCGGTACGACGTTGCGCGAGGGCAGGCTGGACCTGCGGAATTGACGCCCCGGCTTTACGCGCGATTGGTTCGCATGGCGGTTCTCGGGCGTTGAGCGCTTGGCTTTGCGATCGGGCGGCGATATCGGTCGGCGGAAGGGGGCAAGTATATGGGGCGTTATTTGGCGGGGATCGCGGCGGCATTATTGCTGACGGCATCGGCGCTATTCTGGTGGCAGAGCCGTAGTCAGGCCGCTGCCGATGGTGAGCCAAAGCCAATGCCGGTCGCTGTAGCTGTGGACGACAGCTTGCCCGAAGGCGACGATAACGCCTTTGGTGCAGCGCCGCCTATGCCTGCGAGCGCATCGCCAGCAAATCGGGAACAGCGGCGTTTCGCCCGTTATGATCGCAATCGCGACGGCATCATCACGCGTCAGGAAATGCTGTCCAGCCGGACGAAGGCGTTCAAGGCGCTGGACAAGGATGGCGACAATCTATTGTCGTTCGAGGAATGGGCCGTGGCGACCGGAGAGCGCTATGCTGCCGCCGACGCCAACAAGGATGGCAAGGTCACGGCCCCCGAGTTCGCGGCGACTGCACCCAAGGTCAAGCCCAAGGCCGCTTGCCGCTGTTAAGCCGGTTGAAGCACCGGTATCTCGCGCTGCCATTCTGCCAACGCCTCACGGGCGCGTGAGGTCATGGCCTCTTTGCGCTGCTTCTTTTTGGTGTCGTTCATGGGCGGAAACAGGCCGAAATTTACGTTCATCGGCTGATAGCTGGCCGCGTCCGCGCCACCCGTTATGTGGCCGAGCAGCGCCCCCAGAGCCGTTTCGGCGGGCGGCGTCGGTATCGGGCGACCGGTTAACTCCGAGATTGCAAATAGGCCCGCCAGCAATCCCACCGCGCTGCTTTCCACATAGCCTTCGCAACCCGTGATCTGTCCGGCAAAGCGGATATGAGGCGCAGCCTTCAGGCGCAGTTGCGGGTCCAGCAGCTTCGGGCTTTGGATGAAAGTGTTGCGGTGCAGGCCGCCCAGCCTTGCAAATTCGGCATTCTGCAATCCGGGGATGGTGCGCAGCAGTTCGACTTGCGCGCCGTGCTTCATCTTCGTCTGAAAGCCGACCATATTCCACAGCGTGCCAAGCGCATTGTCCTGCCGTAGTTGGACGACGGCATAGGGCCAGCGTCCGGTGCGCGGATCGTCCAGTCCCTTGCCCTTCATCGGGCCGTAGCGCAGCGTCTCTGGGCCGCGTTCGGCCATGACTTCGATGGGCATGCAGCCTTCGAAATAGGGGGTGTCCTTTTCCCATTCCTTAAAGTCGGTCTTTTCCGCATCGACCAGTCCTTGCACGAAGGTCAGATACTGATCCTTGTCCATTGGGCAGTTGATATAGTCACGGCCATCCCATTCGGGATTGTCGGGATCGATTGTGCCTTTGTCCCAGCGGCTGGCCATCCAGCAGATGTCCATGTCGATGCTGTCGCGATAAACGATCGGCGCGATGGCGTCGAAAAAGGCGAGCGAGTCCATGCCCGTTGCTGCGCCGATGCTTTGCGCCAGCGTCATTGCTGTGAGCGGTCCGGTGGCGACGATGGTTAGGCCTTCCGTCGGCAAGGTGTCGACCCGCTCGCGCACAACCTCTACGTTGGGATGGTCGAGCAACGTGCGAGTCACGCCTTCGGAGAACACATCGCGATCGACGGCGAGGGCGGACCCGGCGGGCACCTTGGCCTTGTCGGCTTCCATCATGATCAGCGAGCCGAGGCTGCGCATTTCCTGATGGAGCAGGCCCACGGCGTTCTTGTCGGCATCGTCGGAACGAAAGCTGTTGGAGCACACCATTTCGGCCAAGGTGTCGGTCTGGTGAGCCGGCGTCGTATCGCCGCTGCCGCGCATTTCCGAGAGGCGAACCTTGATCCCGGCCTGCGCCAATTGCCATGCGGCTTCGGACCCGGCAAGGCCGCCGCCGATAATGTGAACCTGATGTGTCATTCCGCCGACATAGACTTAGCCTGCGGAATCGCAAGCGTGCGCGGGTGTCAGAAGCCTGCTGGAAACTGATGCTTGCCGTGATCGTCGAGCCGCAGGACGACATGCTTGGTGACTGCGCCAAGCGGAAGCGGCGAAAATAGGTGCGGGAAAAGCTGCCCACCGCGGGATTCTTCCCACTTCAAATGCGCACCGAGAGGTACGAGGTCGATCATTGCCAGTACCAGATTATCCTGTCCGGCGAAGTGCTTCGCGGCCGTCTCTGCCGCCTGCTCCTGCGTCGACAAGTGGATGTACCCATCCTTGATGTCGACGGGCGAACCCTCGAAAAAACCGTCCGACCGGAACTGCGCGAATTCCTCGGTCGTCAGGATCTTGTAGGCGAACATATCCGGCATGGCAGATCCCTATTTGCGGAACACGCCGTGCAACTCCACCGGTAATGGCGGTTCGTCACGGTTGGCAACTTCGCGGATCGCGTCGGACTGCTCGTCCGGATCGAAGCGCGTCCAGCCCGTCCGACCCAGCTTTTCGAGCGGACGATAGCGGACCTTATATTCCATCCGCTGCGATCCCGAGACCCAGTAGCCGAGATACACATAGGGCAAGCCCGCGCGGCGTGCGCGCAGAATGTGATCCATGATGATGAAGTTGCCCAGGCTGGGCCGCGTTTCCAGCGAAGGATCGAAGAAGCTGTAGATCATCGAGAGGCCGTCGGCCTGACGGTCGGTCAGGCACGCGCCGACCAGGCGACCCGGACGGCCATCCATGCCCGGCTCACGATATTCGATGACGTGGCTGTCGACGGGTGTCTGCTCGACCATGTCGGCATAATCCATCTCGTCCATCTCGGTCATGCCGCCGCCGGGGTGCCGGGAGTTGAGATAATGCTGGAGCAGAGAATATTGCTCCTCCGTGGACCAGGGCTTGCAGGCTGTGACAACCAGATCTTCGTTCCGGCGCAGCAATTTGCGCTGTGTGGCGTTCGGGCGAAATTCGTCGCTGACAACGCGCACGGATACACAGGCTGAGCAATCGGCGCAGCTTGGACGGTAAGCGACGTTCTGGCTACGACGAAAGCCGATCCGGCCCAATGCGTCGTTCAATTCGGAGGCATGATCGCCCGAAAGTTCGGTGAACACCTTCCGCTCGCTCTTGCCCGGAAGATAGGGGCACGGACTGGGATTGGTGACGAAAAAGCGAGGAAAGCGAAAAGGGGCGCTCACAGCATTCCCGTCCTGTCTTTGCGACCCGGTTAAGGGGTGGTTGAATCGTTAATTTCTTATGACGTGCGCGGACACGGATTAAAAGCCTATTTACCACGAAAGCGATTATGATTCGATAGTATCGCGTACGAAACGAGCGCGATTTTACACTGGTTTCCAGTGCCAGAGGTCGCGCTGCCGTCCCCACTGCAGTAAGGTGTCGCGATCAATCTCCAGCGACCATTGCCAGTTGGGCTCGGCGTCTATCAGGAAATGGACGATAGCGTCGATCGTTTCCCGGTTTTCTGCAATAAGCTCTTTGGGATCATCTGAGCCGCCAAATGTCTCTCGCAGCAGTTCCAGCGCCTCTCCCCGGATCAACAAGGGAAGCGCGCGGCCCTGAGTTTCGAATGTGGTGTATGCGTCGGCGTAAACCATTGCGAGGCCGATATGGCTTTATACCCTCCATTAACAGAGCGAAATGTTAACCAGGCCGTTGAGTGCGGCTTTTTTTTCGACGATTTGCAAACGGCTTGCATGGATAATCGCGCAAGCCGTTATAATCGCGGATAAATGGAGAGGGAAGCCGCTAGCGCTTTAGCAGGCGCATTTTGTCTTATGCCTGTAGGCGCGCCGCGGATGGCGGACAGTCACATAGGACACGGTCTCCGTATAGGTCGGCGCTGAAGGCTGTATGGTGATCGTCGTGACTGTCGGGGCCGGATAATAATAACCGCCCGAAAAATAGCCACCTGATCCATATCCTGCTGGTCCCTGCGGACCCCAGTGCGGCGGAGCATAGCTGCCCTCCACATCGCCCTCGAAGCGGCCTTCATATTCGCCCGAGTAGGTGCTGCCGTCCTCGCGCGTCCAAGTGCCAGTCCAGCGCCCGTCATAGGCCGTGTCGTAGGTGACGCCACGGTCATGGCGCGGCGGCGGCGGGCCGCGATCCGGACCATGGCCGGGAGCGCGATCCCAATCACCCTCCCAGTCTCCCTTGTCCGCCCACTGCCGGTTGCCTCGTGGAGTGCGATCTTCCGCCTTGTCGATAGCGGCGCCTGCCAATGCGCCTGCCGCAGCGCCGACGACGGTGCCAGCCGTACGATTGCCTTTCCCAGCGATCACGTTGCCCGCAACGCCGCCAGCGACTGCGCCGATGGCCGCGCCGCCCATGCCGTTATCCTGCCGGGCCGCATATATGGGCTGATCATCGGCATAGCCGCCTTCATAATCATCCCAGCGAATGCCGCTGCGGCTGTCGATGACGCGGCCATAGGCGTCGGTCATCACGGCATCGTCATAATAGCGCGACCAGCCATAGCCGCTGGGTGGTGCAGGCAGGCCGTAGGCCGCATAGTTGCCGATGTAGAAGCTGGGCTGGATCCAGTAGCGGGGCAGAGTGAAACCACGAACAGGGCGGCGATAGGCGACGTAGCCACCGGGTGCGCGAACGCCGCCATGCCAGCGACCCTGGATGCGCTGTCCCCATCGGGGTGCAGTCCTTGTCACCGTAGGGCCGGGCGAGGTTTTGACGGTTGTCCCGCTTGCCGGTTGGGCAAGAGCTGGCGCGATGCCAGCCGCCAGCGTCATCGCGGCAATGCCGGGGATCAAGAGGGTCCGCATACTGGTTAACACTCCCTGTTTCACCTGCCCGGAAGAACCGCAACGAGCGATCGAGCAACGGCGACATGTTAACGCGCAATTTAGCATCGTGACCCGTCGACTTCCAAAGATTCCGGCGCGCGGGATTGTCTCGAAACGGGGCAATTTTCGACTGTTTGTCAGTAACCTGCGGGGCTGATCTTTGGAAAGATGGTTAAACCGTCAGGCGATGCGAGAGGCGATCCTGCCCACAAGCGCTTCCAGCCCGGCAACATCCGCCGAGTCGAACCGGGCGGGCAGGGGACTGTCGAGATCGAGCACGGCGATTACCTGGCCCCCTCGGATCACCGGCACGACAACTTCCGATCGCGAAGCTGCATCGCAGGCGATGTGACCGGGAAAGGCGTGCACATCCTCGACACACTGCGTTTCGCGGGTAGCCGCTGCGGTGCCGCAGACGCCCTTACCAACCGCTATGCGGATGCAGGCTGCCTTGCCCTGAAAAGGACCAAGGACCAGTTCGCCGTCGATCATGCGATAAAAACCTGCCCAATTTAGGTCAGGCAGATACTGCCACAACAGGGCGGAGATATTCGCCATGTTGGCGATGGCGTCATTCTCGCCGCCAGTCAGCGCGTCGGCTGCGGCATGAAGATCGACGTACAGCGCGGCCTTGTCGGCCGCGTCGGGGGTCTTGAGATCGAACATGCCGCGAATGTAGGGCGTGGGGCGCGATTAGTCCACGTTTCGCAAGCGTCAGTCGAACGACACCTTGCCGCGTCCCTGCTTCACATTGCTGCGGGACTTCTTGGCATCGACGCGCCGCGCCTTTGCCGCACGGCTCGGCTTGGTAGCGATCCGGCCGGCGTCGCGCTTGAAGGCTTCGGCGATCATCGCCTGCACCCGTTCGCGCGCATCGGCGCGATTGGATTTCCTGCGTGCGGAACCGCTGCGCCTGAATGACCAGCACGCCAGCCGAGGTCATGCGCGACCCGGCGAGTTCCTTCAGCTTGCGCCAGGCGTAAGGCGGTAAGCCAAGACGGAACGTATCGATGCGCAGTTGCACTGCCGTCGCGACCTTGTTGAAGGTGTCAAGACCTCCCCCTCCATAGTTTAGTGGTCCCGCACCTTGCCGCGTCCAGCTTTCACTACTGCCCGCTTAGTTTTGCCATCAACTCTGCGCGTGTGTGAGGCTTTCGTGGGCTTAGTGGGACGGCGCTTTTTGGGAACGATGGTGGCTTCAGCTATCAAGGCGATCAGTCTTGCACGAACCTCTTCGCGGTTCAGAAGCTGGGAGCGTGACCCTTCAGATCGAAGTATCAATACGCCTTCGCGGGTCATGCGTGATCCCGCCAGAGCCGCAAGACGGTTCTTAACCGCATCAGGAAGGTTGGGAGAGTTGGCTACATCGAAGCGAAGCAGCACGGCACTATCGGTCGTGTTCACATGCTGGCCACCCGCGCCAGAAGACCGTGTGTAGCTCTCGATTAGCTCGTCGCTATCAATCGATATTGAGCGGGTTATTTGGATCGCGGTCATAGCGCTCGATAGACGATTGGAGGGGCGTGCAAAAGACAGGCTTTCTTATCGGCCAAGTGAAGAGCGGCCAATCTGGTATCGACGGGCCGCCCTTCGTTGAGCGCAAAAGGTGAGTTGAAAGCGCCAGCTAAAAGCTGACCTTCTATTTAGTCGAGTAGGTGGATTACGCGGATTAACGCTGCGAGGGCGAAGATGAGCGCCGGGAGCGATTTCAGGATGCTGAGGAGATGGTGGACCAGCACCGCTCCGAATCCGTAATGCTGATGACCAGCGCCGACAAAGGTATCGACTACCTTTCGATTCTTCATCGTTCTCACGCTGGATTTTCATGACGGCTCCGGACATACATCGACCACAAGTGTTGGTGCGTTTGCCTGCCCGCGCGCAATTAAGGTTTCTCGAAAACCCCTTCGGGTATGTAGCCGCGCATTTTGAATCGGCTCAATGCTGAAAAGCCCACGTTTTTACATACCTGCGGGCGCTGTGTGGCGGAGCCAGTGGATATCTCCGAACGCTAAAGCTTTCCCCTGTTAATAACCCATGTTACGCGCACGTTATGAACGGGGCAAAGTTTCCTATTAAGACGGTCGCCTTAGGCTCAGGACCTATTAAGCCCTTGCAGAGATGTGGACTGGCTGATTCAATAGCGGGGTGAGGAGGCGGTGCCATGAGTGATCTGATTTGGCTGTCGGAGGCGCAGATGTGCCGGATCGAACCGTATTTTCCGCTGTCGCATGGAGTGCCGCGTGTCGATGATCGCGGGATCATCAGCGGCATCATTTTCGTGATCAGGAACGGCCTGCGGTGGCGCGAGCGCCTGCCCAGTACGGGCCGCCCAAGACGATCTACAACCGCTTCATCCGCTGGAGCCGGCTTGGCGTATTCAACAAGATATTCGCAGGCCTCGCGGCGCGGGGCGGGAAGCCGGACCAGTTGATGATCGATGCAACCCACCTGAAGGCGCATCGGACGGCGGCGAGCCTGCTTAAAAAGGGGCTGTTCCCCGACGTATCGGACGCACCAGAGGCGGCCTGAACTCGAAGCGCCATGCCGTATGCGATGGCAGGGGCAGGCCGCTGGTCATGCTACTGAGCGAAGGCCAGATGAGCGACTACAAGGGCGCGGCCCTCATGATCGACGCCTTGCCCAAGGCAAAAAGTCCTGCTCGGCGACAGGGGCTATGATGCCGACTGGTTCCGCGCCGCCTTGGTCGAGCGGGGCATGATCGCCTGCATCCCGTCAAAGGTGAACCGCAAAATACTAATTCCGCACGACGCCACGCTCTATCGCCAACGCCACAAGATCGAGATCATGTTCGGCAGGCTCAAGGACTGGCGACGCATCTATACCCGCTACGATCGATGCGCCCACACCTTCATGTCAGCCATCTGCATCGCAGCCACCGTCATCTTCTGGCTCAATCAATGAGTCCTGAGCCTAGGCATTCCATTCCTACTTGCCAAGCTCCACGAAAATCGGCTTCTTCTGGGAGCTGCCATCAAGGCTACAGTGCATGCGAGGCCATGTACTCGAATGACCGGTAGACGCGGCGGTTAGCCTGCTAATGCCCATGCAAAAAGCAGCGCCGTGGCTGCTCCAAGTGTGCTCCTGACGTCGTGCAGCCTTCCCCAACGTGCCAGCACGCTCGACTGCCAGCGCCTGCCTCCTACTCAAGGGTCAAAGACGCAGCCCTTGGCTGACAGCCCCCCAAAAAAGTGCCGCGTTCCGACCGGCGCGGCAACATCGCTGTCACGCCACCTAGCGGGATTGACGAATGACGAGGGATTTGCCGACATATTTCTTGGGATTTACATTCTGTATGCTCTGCACCAATCGACCGTTTGCGCTCATATAGCTGACTTCCACGGTTACCGGGGCCAGCGACGCCAGTCCAAAATGGACAGGGGCGGCATTTTGCGAATTATACCCGTCGCCGGTCGATACCTGGCGGGTTGCAAGGATCTTGCCCGCCTTGTCATAAAGGCGGACTTCCGCGCCCATCTTCGTAAAGCGGCCCTTGGCGTCGAGAACAAGCACGTGCAAGCTACGTTGCGCCACGGCCCTGGGCAGATCGTTGTGGAACAGGAAATGGCCGCCCTTGTCGGTGTATCCCCGCATAACCGACAGGTCGATCGCGCCGTCGCCGTCATAATCCATCCACTGGACGCCATGATCGCCGACGTTCAGCTTTGAAGTCTTGGTCAGTATTTGGGTGAAGCCCTTGCCACCGTCATTGTGGAACAGGCTGTCCTGAGGCTGTTGCTGGTTGCGTTCGCCATGATAGGAGGTGACGAACAGATCGATGAAGCCATCATTGTCATAATCGCCCCACGAGGCGCCGACGGCATGGTTATCGATGCCGACACCCATGTCCTTCGCCACATTGGCAAAGGTGCCATCGCCATTGTTGCGATAGAGCGCGTTCACGCCGTAATTGGGAACGAACAGGTCGAGCAGACCGTCATTGTCGAAATCGCCGACGGCGCAGCCGACGCCACCCTGCTCCTTGGTACGACCGGGGTTGTCGACGCCCGCCTGCGCCGCGACATCGACAAAGCCGGTTCCGGTGTTGTGCCATAGCGCATCCGTGGCGCCGGACTGGTTGGCAAGGAACAGGTCAAGCTTGCCATCCTTGTCATAGTCGAACCAGCAGGCGCCGACGGTCGGACGCGGATCGGACACACTTTCGCCCTTGAAGACCTGCACGAACTTGCCGCCGTCGTTGCGGAACAGCGAATTGGGGCCGATCCGGTCCGAGGCATAGACATCGAGATCGCCGTCATTGTCGTAGTCGAGGAAACTGGACTGGCGCGCCGAGCGGCCGGGGACGGTGAGGCCGAGTTCCGGCGCCACGTTGGTGAACGTCTTGCCGCCTTCATTATGGAACAGGAGGCTGAGCGTCTTGGGATCGGTCGCACCGCCCATCAGGTCGACCCATCCGTCGCCGTCATAGTCGCCCCATGCGACCCCGCGCATTTCCGGGCCGGATGCGGGCAGGCCCATGGCGGGCCCGACATTCACGAAGTGGCCCTTGTCGTTGCGGTAGAGGCGGATGTCACCCCCCTTCAGGGAAACAGCGAGGTCGAGATCGCCGTCCTTGTCGAAATCCGCCCAGCTGTTGGACAAGGAGCCGGGAATCGCGAAATCGTCGGGCTGGATCGAAGTGAAGGCAGGCTCGGCCGGCTGGGCGGTGCCCTGTGCCTGCGCACCTATGTGCAGGGCCAGCAGCAGTGGCAGGGTGCGGGAAACGATCCGGGACAGTGACGTCATGGCTGAAAATCCTTCGATCAGATGCGGCTGGTTTTACGGGTATCGGGCATGCGGAGATAGACGATCAGCGACACGGCGATCATGGCGGTGACGTAATAGTAGAAGCCGTCCTCCATCCCGCTTTTCTTGAGCCAGAGCGCGACATATTCGGCCGTGCCGCCGAACATCGTGTTGGCGAGCGCATAGGGCAGGGCGACGCCGAGCGCGCGAATGTGTGCGGGAAACAGCTCCGCCTTCACGATCGCGTTGATCGATGTGTAGCCGGTGACGATGACCAGCCCCGAAAGCACCAGCAAAAAGGCACCAAAGGAGGAGGTGACCGTCTCCAACCGGGTGAAGATTAGCGTCGTGAACGCGACGCCGCCAAAACCAAATGCGAGTAGCAGGGGCTTGCGTCCGATCCGATCCGAAAGCCAGCCGGCGACCGGCTGCAGCAGCATATAGATGAACAGCGCCGACGCCATGATGGCCGTCGCGGTGTGGCGGCCGAAGCCGGCGCTGTTGACCAGGAATTTCTGCATATAGGTGGAGTAGGCATAGAAGGCGAGCGTGCCGCCCGCGGTCAGCGCCATCACGAGCAGCACTTCGCGTGGATGATGGTGCATCAGCGCCCAGCCGCTTGAGCGGGGCTTGTCCGCAGTAACGGCACTGTCCTCCATCTTTTCAGCTTCGAACTGTTCGGTTTCGCGCAGGCCCCGCCGCAGATAATAAACGCTGAATGCCATAATCCCGCCGATGGCGAAGGGAATGCGCCAGCCCCAGGCCTCCAGCTGCGGTTCGCTGAGCGTGAGTTGGAGCAGCAGCAGCACGCATAGGGCCAGCAACTGACCGGCTATCAGCGTCACATATTGGAAACTGGAAAAGAAGCCGCGATGGTCCTGATGCGCCATCTCGGAAAGATAGGTAGCACTGGCGCCATATTCGCCGCCCACCGAAAGCCCCTGCATCAAGCGGGCCAGCAGCAGCAGCAGCGGCGCCGCCATGCCGATCGTCCCATAGCCGGGAATGATGGCAACCATCAGCGATCCGCCACCCATCAGCATGACGGACAGTGTAAGGCCTGCCTTGCGCCCTTTGCGATCGGCATACATGCCCATGATCCACGCACCCAGCGGCCGCATGAGAAAGCCCACGGCGAAGATCGCGGCCGCGTTCAACAATTGGGCGGTGCTGTCGTCCGAGGGGAAGAAGACCGGCGCGAAATAAAGCGTGAAGGCTGAATAAACATACCAGTCATACCACTCGACAAGATTTCCTATCGATCCGCCAATGATCGATCGTAGGCGTTCCTGGCGGGATATATCGCGAATAACGGGTAGCTTAACATGTTCCATGGCGGCTGAAACGAATGGCCTTTGTGGTTCTGCTACTCAAGTTTCAAAACACTATTCCGCAGCGACCAGGATGACCGAATTGTCATTGCCGGCAACCGCGCGGACGCCAAAGCCGTGTTCCAGTGCGAAGACGAAGTCGTCCGACCGGCCGCTGCGAAACGTGCCGCCTATGCGAATGCTGGCGATGGCGGGATCGCCGATGACGAGCGGCGTGGCGCGGTAGCGGTTGAACTCCTCGACCGCCTGTTCCAGCGTGTCTCCATCGAACTGGATCATACCGCCTTGCCACGCCGTGCGCTGTTTGAGCTTCCCCGGATCGAGCGGTGTGATGGCGATGCTGCCGCTGCGAACTGCCGCGCTTTTGCCTGCGCCCACCTTCCGGCTGGGCGAGCCGTCATTCTGGACAGCGACAATCCCCTCTATCACCGTCAATTCAGTCAGTTGGGCGCGCAGACGCACGTTGAATGTCGTTCCCACGGCCCGAACACGCGTGCCATTGGCATCAACGATGAACGGGCGTAGCCGGTCATGGGCAACATCGAAGCGCGCCTCGCCCTTCAACAGGCGGATCAGGCGGACGTCATCGCGCAGGGCAACCTCGATCGAACTACTGGTGTTGAGATGCACGGTCGATCCGTCGGCCAGGCGTACGGCGCGGGATTCCCCCAGGGCCGTGCGGTAATGGTCGACCGTATCGAGTAGCCTTATCGCGACGGTTCCCGTCACGGCAAACCCGATTGTGGCGGCGGCAATGCCCAGAACCATTCGGCGGTTGAGCATGGCGGGCAGGAAATCTGCAGAAGCAGCTCGGGCGCTGTCCCATTGCGGGGACGTGCGCGCGCTCGTCTCGGCATTTTCTCCCCCAAAGGGCAGCTCGTTCAGCCGTTCGGTCAGTTCCCAGCTAGCCTCGGCTTTCGCAAAAGCGAAACCATGGCTGGGATCGCGCGCGACCCAGGAATAGGCGGCGGTCCAATCCTCTTCTGCGTCGCTGGCTCGCGCTCTAAGATACAGGCGAGCGGCTTCCGCCTCGACCGCCTGCATCTCCTCCGCGCTTGTGTAGCGACCAGCCAAATCCCGAACCCTCATATTGTCCAATCGCGTGCATTATCTTTACCGCCGCGCGCGTCAAATGCTTGTCTACCGTGAATACGGATAGCGCCATCTCCTCTGCTATCTCCTTAACGGATTTGCCATGCACTCGGCGCAGGATGAAGGCGCGGCGGCACTGGGGCGGCAGGGTGTCGAGAATGGCCTGAAGGTGTCGGAGTTCGTCGCGCGCTTGTAGTCCCGCTTCAGTCGAATTGTCGGCCTGCAGCATGTCGAGATCGACCACCAGTTCGAGCGAGACGACCTTTTCGCGGCGGGCTTCGTCGATCATAAGGTTGCGGGCGATCTGGAACAGATAGGCTTTGCCGCTCATGGTCCGTGTGACGTCGCCATGGGCATAGGCGCGGGTCATGCATTCGGCGACCATGTCGTCGACTTCGCTGGAACGGGGCATGATTCGCCTCAACCGGCCACGCAGCGCGCCTTCGTGCGGCAAAATGGCGTCCTTGAACCAATCCAGTCTGGCCCTCACTGATTCCATAACATGCTCCCGCCTTATTGCTTTTGTCCTCCCGCGCTCCATTGTGGCATCGGCACGGCGATCACTCTCGGTGCGAGGTTGATCGGCGTTTCGTTAGTGCGAAGGTCATTGTCGCAAAATTGAGATATTCTCATGCGTCGCTAGCAGAAACGTGCGGCGCTTTCGTTTCCGCCATCGAACAATATTGTAGATCGGGGGTAGCTCATGTCACGGAACCTACTGCATGCGGGTGGCATGGCGGCGATAGCCGTCATCGCGGTCGCGGCCGCGCCGGCATTCGCCGCCGCCGAGCCAATGAAATTCCAGATTCCGGAGCAGTCCATGCAGTCGGCGCTGGCGATGTTCTCCAAACAGTCCGGCATCCAGATCCTATTTCCTTACGATCAGGTTGCAGGGCTGCGCGCACGATCGATCCATGGCCGTATGACACCCGACGTCGCGCTGATGCGGCTGATCAACGGCAGCGGGCTCAAGGTGTCGCTCGCCAACAGCGAGGTCATCGCGCTGTCGCTGGCGATTTCGGCTAAGAAACCAAGGGCCATCGAAGTCGCCAGTCTGAATGTCACCGCCATGCCCGTTTCCATGCGGTCGGCGATGCTGGCACAGGGCGATGTCGCCGGCGCAGGCATGGCGGAAGCTCCCCAGGACGAAACGGTGGGAGCGGAAATCATCGTCACCGGGTCGCGCGGCCAGCCGCGCACAGTGACCGACAGTCCCACGCCGGTCGATGTAATTTCCAGCAAGGAACTGGACAGCACGGGCAAGCCCGGTGTGCTGGCGGCGCTCAATACGCTCGTGCCCAGCTTCAACGTGCCGGCGCGGGCCGGCGGCGGTATATCGACCGTCATCAGCACCGGCGGTCTGCGGGGGCTTAATCCTGACCAGACCCTGATACTGGTGAACGGCAAGCGCCGTCATAAAACCTCGCTGATAAACTCGGTCTCGTCCTTCTATAACGGCTCCGTACCGGCCGATCTGGACCTCATTCCCAGTTCGTCGATCGACCATATCGAAGTGTTACGCGACGGCGCAGCCGCGCAATATGGCTCCGACGCCATTGCCGGAGTCATCAACATCATCCTCAAGAGCGGCACCAATGGCGGCGCCGCGTCCTTCACGGCAGGGCAGAATTACGATCGCTCGGATGGAGAAAATTATCTGGTGCAGGCGAGTTGGGGTACGAAGCTGGGCGACAGCGGCTTCCTCGACATCTTCGCCAACGGCAAGATCCAGCAGGTGTCCAACCGCGCCGTGCCGATCGCCGACAGTATCGACCTATACCCGCGCATCAACGGCCAGCGCGACCCGCGCGAAGCGACGATCGACCGCCTGGTCACCAAGAATTACGGTGCTTTCCCGACCAAGGCGTTCAACATCGGCTATAATGTCGGCTATGATACCGGCGACCTGCATCTCTATTCGTTCGGCACCTACAGCCAGCGCAATTCGGAACTCAACTTCACCTTCCGCGCGCCCAACAATGTCGCGACCTTGCCCGAAGTCTATCCCAACGGTTTCCGCCCACGACTTGATGTCGTCGAGGACGATTTCGAATTCGCGCTTGGCGTGAAAGGCGAGATCGGCGGCTGGAACTGGGATCTGAGCAGTAGCTATGGCAAAAACTACGCCTATCGCCAAGGCTATGAGACGTATAATCCCTCGATCGGCCCGACCAGCCCCACCGAACTTTATGTCGGTGCGCTCAAATCGACCGAATGGGTGAACTCGCTCGACCTCACCAAGGGGTTCGACATTGCCGGCCATCTCCAACTGTCCGGCGGGTTGCAGCACCGCCACGAAACATATGATATTAGGCCAGGCGAACCCGATTCCTATGCAGCGGGCAACTACACCTTCGTGCGCAACGGTGTGACGATCCGCCCGGCACCGGGCGGACAGGCTGCGAACGGCATCACGCCCGAGGATGCAGGCAGCATGTCGCGCAACAATCTGGCAGCCTATGCCGACGTCGCTTGGGATCCCAGTCCGTCGACCACGATCGGGGCGGCAGCGCGGTTCGAACATTATGACGATGCCAGTGGCGACACATTGATCGGCAAGATCAATGCCCGCAAGGCCGTGACGCCCTGGCTCGCGTTTCGCGGCGCAGCCAGCACAGGTTTCCGCGCGCCAGCGCTGGCGCAACAAATTTACGCCTCCACCAGCGGTCAGTTCCGGACCATCCAGGGCGTGATCAACCTGCTGCAGATCAAAACGCTGCCGGTTGGTTCGGCGGCCGCGATCGCGCTCGGCTCAGAACCGCTGACGCCGGAGAAATCGACCAATTTTTCGGGCGGGCTGGTGCTGACGCCTATGCCGAACCTGAGCATCACGGTGGATGGCTATCAGGTCAAGGTGAGAGACCGTATCGCCGTAACGTCGACGCTGACCGGCACTGCGGTATCGGCTATTCTGGTCGCCAACGGCCTGTCGCCCGACATCAGCGCCCAATATTATACCAACGCCATCGACACGCGTACGCGCGGTATCGATGTCGTGGCCAGCTATCGCCATACGCTGGGCGATCTCAAATTGTCCTGGAATCTTGGGTATAATTATAACGACACCAAGATCACGAAGATCAAGGCCAACCCGTCCGAGCTTGCCTCGCTGGGCGCCAGCTTCGTACTGTTCGATCGCCTGTCGCAGATGAACATCACGGAAAACCTGCCCAAGACCAAGCTGTTCCTAGGCAATATGGCAACGCTGGGCGATTTCAGCCTGTCGACACGCGTGACCCGGTTCGGGTCGTTCAACTCGTTCGGCAATGCGACGGCGACCGTGGCGGGCGTGCCCGTCTACGGCAGCGATCGCAGCTTCGATGCCAAGTTCATCACCGACGCGGAGTTCACTTGGCAGGCGACTCCTGCGCTGGCGGTTTCGGTCGGCGCGAACAATCTGTTCAACGTCTATCCCGATTATGATTCGGCGTCGGCTAATGCCAATTTGGGGTCGGGCTTCTACGCCACCAGCGGAGCCTATGGTTTCACGGGCGGCTATTATTACGGCAAGGTCGCGGTCCAGTTTTGACCCGGATCATGCCGGCATTGAGGAGCGGGCCGGCGCCGATGGGCGGCCCGCTTTTTTAAGTCACGAAAGTTCAACATATTTTACGGTCCAGTAGCAGAACCGTCGCCCGCCCTCGTTTCCATCACCAAGATCCATTTAACAAAGCGGGAGCTTTGATGTCGCGTAAATTAATCTCTTTTGCTCTTCTCTCGACCGCGATGGCGGCTGTGTTTGCCGTACCGGGCGTCTCCATCGCTCAGGACAGTGTCGCACCGCAGACGACCGACGGCGACGTAGGATCGGAAATCGTGGTCACCGGATCGCGCGGCCAGCAGCGCACGGTGGTCGACAGTCCCACCCCGATCGACGTCATCAGCGCTGTCGACCTAGAACGTACGGGCAAGGCGGGCGTTTTCTCGGCGCTCAACACCCTGATCCCCAGTTTCAACCTGCCGGTTCGCGCCGGCGGCGGCACCTCCACGATCATCGCAACGGGCGGCTTGCGGGGTCTCAACCCGGACCAGGCATTGATCCTAGTCAACGGCAAGCGGCGTCACAAAACGTCGCTCATCAATGCTGTGTCGTCGCTCTACAATGGTTCGGTCCCGTCCGACCTGGACATGATCCCGACATCCGCAGTCGACCATATCGAAGTCCTGCGTGACGGCGCGGCCGCGCAATATGGATCGGACGCCATCGCCGGCGTCATCAATATCATACTGAAAAAGAACAGCAGCGGCGGCAGCGCCTCCTTCTCGGCTGGCCAGAATTTTGACCGCAGCGATGGCGAACTTTATCGCGCCGACGCCAATATCGGGCTGAAGCTGGGCGAGAACGGCTTCATCAACCTGTCCGTCAGCGCGAAGAAGCAGCAGATGTCGAACCGCGCGGAACCGCTGGCCGATTGTTCGATCACCGCCGCAACGACCTGCCTCTATCCGCTCATCAACGGCGCGCTCGATCCGCGCGATGCCGCCGCCGTTGGCACCGACCGTATCGTCACGATCAGCTACGGCGTGATGCCGTCGCAAAGCATCAACACCGCCTTCAACGCTGCCTATGAAGTGGGCGATGTCGAACTCTACGCCTTTGGCACCTATGGCCAGCGCAAATCCGACCTGTGGTACTCCTACCGCTATCCCAAGGACGTGAACAACGTCACGGCCATCTATCCCAACGGCTATCGCCCGCATGTGACGGTGGACGAAGACGATCTGGAAATGGCGATCGGCGCGCGCGGCACCATCTCGGGCTGGGACTGGGATCTGTCCAGCACCTATGGCCGCAACCGCGCCCGCCAAAGCTCGGAAGGGACGGTCAACCCGACGTTGGGCGCGCTCAGCCCGACCAGCTTCTACATTGGTACGTTGCGCTCCACCGAGTTCGTGAGTTCGCTCGACCTGACGCGCGGCTATGATGTGGGCGGCGGCAATCTTCAGGTGTCGTCGGGTTTGCAGTTCCGCCGCGAACATTATGAAACCTTCGCCGGGGATCCGGACAGCTATGCCAACGGCCCGGAAAAGACCTCGCCGACCGGCGCCATCCGTACGCCCGGCGCCCAGAGTTCAGCCGGCTTCCAGCCGCAGGACGCGGCCTCCATGATTCGCAAAAATTATGCGGCCTATATCGATCTCGCCTATGATCCGACCAGGGACATCACCATCGGCGCGGCAGCACGGTACGAACATTATGACGACGCCAGCGGCGACACGCTGATCTGGAAAGTGAACGGGCGCTATGCGGTGACGCCTTGGCTGGCGCTGCGCGCGGCAGCCAATACCGGTTTTCGCGCGCCAGCTGTCGCGCAGCAGATCTACAGCCAGACGACCAACCAGTTCCGCAACGTTGGCGCCCTGACCAACCAGTTGCTGCAGATCAAGACGCTGCCGGTCGGATCGCGCGCCGCCATTGCGCTGGGCGCCGAACCCCTGACGCCGGAAAAATCGTTCAACATCAGTGGCGGCATCGTGTTGACGCCCGCGCCATCGCTCAACATCACGGTCGACGCCTATCAGATCAACGTGAAGGACCGCATCGCGGTGACGAGCACGCTGACCGGCGCGGCGATCGCGCCCATTCTGATCACCAACGGTTTCACGGCGCTGGAAGCCAATACGCTGTCGGCGCAATATTATACGAACGCGATCGACACGCGCACGCGGGGCGTCGACGTGGTCGCCACCTATCGCCACACCCTGTTTGAAGACTTCAAGATGCAGTGGAATTTGGGGTTCAACTATAACAAGACCAAGATCACCGATATCATTCCCAACCCATCAGAGTTGGCAGCCATTTCGTTCGAATTGTTCGACCGTGCCTCGCGCAGCAATCTGACGACCAATCTGCCCCGGACCAAGGCATTTCTGGGCAATGTCGCAACCTATGGTGACTTTTCCTTGAGTACTCGGGCGACGCGCTTCGGTTCGTTTAACCAGAACGGCAATGCGACAGGGACAGTAGCGGGGGAACCAGTCTACCTCAATGACCGCCATTACAAAGCGAAGATCCTCACGGACGTCGAACTGACCTGGCAGGCGAGTTCGATCTTCAACGTGTCGGTCGGCGCCAATAATATCTTTAACGTCTATCCGAGCGGCGTCGGGTCCATCTCGGCCACGCTGGGACAGGGCCGCTATCCCGGGATAGCGCCGACCGGCTTCACGGGCGGTTTCTACTATATGCGCGTCGGTGTGAACTTCTGAGGATCTTGGGCATGAAGACGATGAACCTGCGGCCGATATTCCTGGGCCTCCTGCTGACCGGAACGGCGCTCGCTGCGCCCGCCGCGACGCCCTCCGCCTCCTCGACCAAATGGGGCGGCGGGGAGATATTGTGGGACAGCTTCGGCGTGCCGCATATCTACGCCAAGACAGAAGAAGGCGGCTTCTACGGCTTTGGCTATGCCCAGGCGCAGAGCCATGGCGATTTGCTGCTGCGTATGTATGGCGAGAGCCGGGCGCGGGCCGCGGAATATTGGGGTGAGAAATATGACGCCCAGGACAAGTGGCTGGTCGCCAACGACGTCCCAGCGCGTTCGATCCAGTGGTTCAAGTTGCAGACCCCGCAGATGCGCAAGAACCTCGACGCGTTCGCCGCCGGGGTGAACGCTTATGCCGCCGCGCATCCGGACAAGATCGATCCGGCGATGAAGGTGGTGCTGCCCCTTTCGGGCGTCGACATCATCGGCCACGCCCAGCGGCTGATGAATTTCGGCTATATCGCGTCGGATCGCCGGGTGCTGACCGATCCGTTGATAAACGAGGCGGGCGGGTCCAACGCCTGGGCCGTCGCGCCGTCGCGCTCGGCCAGCGGCAAGGCGATGCTGCTCGCCAATCCGCATCTGCCCTGGGCGCCCAGCCAGCTAACCTATTATGAAGCGCAGATCACCGCGCCCGGCCTGGCCATCTATGGCGCGACGCAGGTCGGACTGCCGGTGCTGCGCTTCGGCTTCAACAAGGATCTGGGCTTTACCAACACGGTCAACACGATGCTGGGTTATACCAGCTATCAACTGACCTTGGAGGGCAATGGCTACAAGTTCGACGGCAAGATACTCCCTTTCAAGGCAGTGACCAAAAGCTACAAGGTCAAGCAGGCGGACGGATCGCTCAAGACGATCAGCTTCGAACAGAAGAGCACTGTGCATGGGCCGGTGTTCGAACTGCCCGGCGCAGCCAAGACCACCATTGCGCTCAAGGTGGCGGGGCTCGACCGGCCCGGCGTGCTGGAACAATATCTGGAGATGGGTAAGGCTCGTGAATGGGCGGCGTTCGAGAAGGCGCTGCGCAAGATGCAGGTGGTGATGTTCAACATCGTCTATGCCGACCGCGCCGGTCATATCCTCTATCTCGACAACGGCCTGCTGCCCAAGCATCCGGACGGCGACCTCAAATATTGGTCGGGCCTAGTGCCGGGCGACACGTCCAGGACGCTCTGGAAGGACGTCCACAGCTATGACGAGATGCCCAAGGTGTTCGATCCGGCCGGCGGTTTCGTGCAGAATGCCAACGACCCGCCATGGGTTACCACATGGCCGCGCACCCTCGATCCCAAGGCGTTTCCCGCCTATGTCGCGCCGGTCGGCCCGATGAGCCAGCGCGCGCAGATGTCGGTCAAGCTGATGACCAGCAAGCCGAAGATGAGCTTTGAGGATTTTGTCGAGCGCAAGGTGACGACGACGTCGCTTATGGCCGACCGCCTGCTGCCCGAATTGTTGAAGGCGGCTGCGGGTTCGACCGACGTCGATATCCAGACGGCGGTCGCGTTGCTCAAGGGATGGGATCATCGATTCGAGGCCGACAGCCGAGCCGCGCTGTTGTTCGAGACTTGGGCTGGCATCTTCGCGCCCAAAAACTTCACCGTTCAGACCAATTATGCGGTGAAATGGACGCTAGACGATCCGCTGGAAACGCCACGCGGCCTGAAGGATCCGGTCGCGGCGGTCGCGATGCTCAAGCAGGCGGCGGCCAAGACCAAGGAACTCTACGGCGCGGTCGACCGGCCCTATGGCGAAGTGTCGCGCTTTCACATCGGCGACGTCAGCGTGCCGGCCAATGGCGGGTTCGGCAACACGGGGGTTTTCCGCACGATCACCTGGGGTCCGATGAAGAATGGCGAGCGTACGCCCAATGCCGGCGAGACGTGGGTGTCGATGGTTGAATTTGGCACGCCGATGAAGGCCGTGGGCGTCATGAGCTACGGCAATAGCAGCCAGCCTGGATCAAAACATATGGGCGACCAGCTTAAATTTCTGGCTGACAAGACGTTCCGTACGCTCTGGGTTGAGCGTGCGGACATCGAGAAACATGTCGAGGAAGTGACTAAATTCTGAGACAAATGCGTGACATCGGAGACGCGCTGTTCACCCGCATCCGCGCTAGCCGGTGGATCATCGAAGAAGGGCAGGACGATCCTGCGCCGGATTTCGGACGTACACACGAGTAACCGCATCCGTCAGGCGAAAACGAAGGTTTCGCTCTGCGTTCCAAAGTGTAGGGTGGCGGCTTATGATAGCGAGGCGCACATTGTTGATCGGAGTGGCATCCGCGGCAGCTCTGTCACGGGCCGGGGAGGCGAAGATCTCAGCATCCCGATCGGTCCGCCAGGGCTTCAACCTGATCCAGACCACTCATGCGCCACTTGGCAGTGAAAGCGCGAAAACGTCCCTCCAAGCGTTGAGGCGAACGGGCGCCGATACCGTGGCCCTGATCCCGTTTTTCTGGCAGGCCAAGCCCAATAGCACCGAGCTCGTGGGCGGCTCCGACATGAGTCCAGAGCAACTCAGGCTCGGGATACGCGCCGCGCGCGCTGCAGGGCTGAAAGTCATGGTGAAACCGCACATCTGGGTTCCGACCGGCTGGGCTGGCCTAATCGGCATGGAAGACGATGCAGGATGGAGCCAGTGGTTTGGCCACTATCGCCGCGAACTGGAAATCGTCGCGCGCGTCGCCCTTGAGGAGCGCGCGGAGTGGCTGTGCATCGGCACCGAGTTCCTGAAGACGGTGCACCGGCCGGAGTGGCGCGAGGTGATCGCCAGCGTCCGCCGCCTGTATCAAGGTCCGCTTGTGTACATGGCGCATGGTGCGGACGAGGTCGAAGCCGTTCCGTTCTGGGCCGATCTCGATTTCCTTGGCGTAACGCTATACCCCCCACTGGGGAACGATCATGATAGGCTGGGATGGCAGCGCGCTATGAGCGCGGAATATGGCCGCGTCGAGGCTGTTGCCCGAAAAAACGGAAAACAGGTCTGGGTAGGTGAAATAGGCATAAGGTCGGCGCAGGGTGCCGCCGCCAAGCCCTGGGAAAGCGCCGAAGAGCGGGCGGCCGAGCCTGTGCCCCAGTTGCAGGCGGACGTGCTCGCCACTTGGCTGGACGTGCTCGATCGGGAAAGCGTGGCGGGGATACTGATCTGGCGTTGGCTTAGCGATCCGAACGCGGGGGGCGCCCTGGACACCGATTTCACCGTCCAGCACAAGGCGGCGGAGGCGGCACTGAGGGCGCGCTGGATTAAAAGCGATACCAGAGCCCAGTAACGAGACCGCGCTCCCGCAGTGCATTCTTCCCCGCGAGCGTCCCCAGGCCGCCGATCTGGACCGACCATTTTCTGTCGATCTCGTAAACGCCGCTCAGATACAGGTTGTGATAGCGGTAGCTGTTCAGCAATCGGGAGCCGCTTCCATCCGAAAATACGTTGAACGACTGGGCCAGCAGCAGCAGGCCCTTTGCTGGACGATAGCCCAGCGTCGCGTCGGCGCGGAATTCATTGGGAGGGCCGCCGCTCCGGAAGCGATAGCCCGCCTGTACGTCAATAAAGGCGGGGCGAGTGGCAATCGTAAAACTTTTGCCAATCAGAGCGCGCGTATCGAATTCGGTTTTAACCTGATATAGCTGGGCGAGGCTGCCGGACTGCGTTTCCCCGGCTATGCGGGTGGTTCCCTGCAACGACAGAACCGTCGTCGTGCCTTGAGCGACGCGATAGCGAGCGCCAGCTTCCGTATAACCGAGGCCGCTTACGTCGTCGCTTGACCCGTCGCTGCCCTGATGCGTGAGGCTGGGATTGACGAGGAGAGTGATGTCGTCGGTCAAGCCGTATTCCAAAAGCAGATAGGCTTCGTACTTCTCGTAATCGTCTATGTCGGTGACATGCCCGTTGGCGGAGAATCCCTTGTCGCTATGAGAATAGAGGCCAGTGACGATCACCTGCCCCTTGCCCTGCTCCTGGTTCCAGGCTCCCGCAGCGGCTGGCGCGGAATAGAGCAGGGCAGCCACGGTGGCGAGACGGGCCAGTCGGCGCATTAATGTTCCCCCTTTGTTGAAATCCGGCGCCACACGCGCCACCCGCCCGCATCATAGTCCAGCCGATAGCCCGGCAGGCCGGCCTCGTAGGCGGTTGGGAAAGCGCGGCTGATCTGATCGGCGCTTTCGGTTTCGCTGGGCCGCGGCAATGCTACCGCACGCGACACGATGCGCCGCCGCAGGACCGCGATCTGGAAGGCGTCGAGGCGCGGAGTGACAAGACCCTTCGCGTCCCCGCGGGCGGCCACGACCTGAGGGTGTTGCTCGGCATCAATCAGTACATCGGAATAGCCGCGCAGGTAGCGACCGACTTTCGCCGCACCTTGCGCGGCGGGATCCGATTCACCACCCCTGAGGGCTGTGTTACGCTGCGCGGCGGCTGCAGGGGCATCGAGCCAGATCGCTGCTGCGCTGCCGATGAAACCTGAGGCGATCAGCAGCGCGACAATGAACGGCCGCCGCTTGTGGACAGGCCAGCGGATCGCGACGGCGGCAAGAATCGATGCAGTGGGCGCTATGGCCAAGGCGATCGACTCCGTCGCGCCGAAAAGCACGGCGACGCCGGAACTGATAACGGTCGTGCCGAGCAGTGCCAGCTTCGGGCTGCGCAGACGGAGCCGGCCCGGCGTAAGAGTCAAGGAAAGCAAGACCAAGGGCAACGCTGCCAGTGCAAGCGCTGCGGCCTGAAACGCGGCGTTCTCGCCCCGGCCTTGAAACGCCGCCGCCTCCTGCATCAGGGATTCCAGCGGGCTGCTCAGGAATATGGTCGCCACTATCAGCATGGACACGAGGCAGAAGAGCATCGGGAACAGGAGGATAATCATGACCCCCGCAGGGGAACGGCCGATCAATTCTCTCGGCACGCAGAAAAGCAGGAAAGGCACTGAAGAAAATGCGAATGCCGCGCCAAGCGGGGACGACAGAACGAGCAAGGGCAGAGCAAGCGACACAATCATCAAATGTGTGACCTCGCCATGCGCACGCAGGCCAAGCAGGCCAAGCGCCAGGCACCACGTCGCCCAGAGCAGCATCAGCGCGGCAGGCCCTTCAGCGAGGCAGCGCACGAACAGCGGATTGAGTGCCAGCAACATCGCGATGAAGAATGCCCAGGCCAGCGGATACCCTGCACGGCGAAGGTGGACGGCCCATGACGATACGAGCAGTCCGCCCATGATGCAGGAGAGGACCAGCGACGCTTCCAGCCCCTGCGCGGGCAAAACGGCATCGGCGACAACCAGCGCCGCCTGCGTCACGGGTGGATAACTTGTGAGGATCGCGCTCAGTCCCGCCTGTCCGTCGCCGGCCAGTATCGCCCTGCCTAGCAGCGAAAAAGAAGCGTCGCTGCCGTAAAGGCCGATGCTGTTCAGTCCCAAGCATATTGGAACGACCAGGCAAAGGCCAATGAGCGTCGAGACCGCGGCAGGGTATCGGGCAAGATACGGCGATGCGTCGTTCATGCGGATACAGGAGCGTCCTGATGCAACGCATCCGCAACTTCGGCCGCCGTCTGCTTCGATAGTCCGTGCTGCGTCTTTTCCCAATAAAAGGGTTTGGTGATGAGCTGCACCAGACCTTTCCATGCCGCCAGCGACATCAAAGCCCAGTACCACATCGCCGTCAGGCTGAACGGCGCGAGCTTCACCATGCGCCGCCGAAAGGGGGCGAGCATTAGGAGATAGGTGAAGAGCCCGTTGCCGACGAGCAGGTTGAACACACAGATGAACAGCAGCACCGGCGGGAAGATGATGTCCATTCCCGCTGTCTGCGCAAACACCCAGAACAGGAACATGCCCCAGAAGATAGGGTTCAGCAGGCCAGATAGCATTGTTCCGCCCACGAAGAAGACGAACCCCGCCGTGCCGAGCGGCCCAATGGTCCGCGCAAGCTGGATCGGACGCCGGGTGTGCACCAGGAAGGTCTGCATATAGCCCTTGATCCAGCGCGACCGCTGCCGGATCCAGTTGGACTGCGAGACGTTGGCTTCCTCGTAGGTTGTGGAATTCACCAAACCGACGCGATATCCCTTCTGCGTCAACCTGATGCCAAGATCGGCGTCCTCGGTGACGTTATAGGGATCCCAAGCGTGCAATTCGCGCAGGACCGACGTTTTGAAATGGTTCGACGTGCCACCGAGCGGGATTGGAACGCCCAGACGCTCCAGCCCCGGCAGCATCAGATCGAACCACATGGAATAATCGAGTGTAAAAAGCCGCGTCAGCCAGTTCTCGTCCGCATTGTAGAAATTGAGCCGGCACTGGATGCATGCGACATTCTCCGGCGCCTGCTGAAACGCGACGATGACCTTCTTCAGCTGGTCCGGTTCCGGCTTGTCCTCCGCATCGTAGATGACGAGGTAGTCGCCCCGCGCATAACGTAGCGCATAGTTGCACGCTTTGGGCTTCGTTTGCGGGTGCGAGGCCGGGACCTTCACAATCTCGAATATGCTCTCCAGGCCGAGGTTGATAGCCGCGTCAATCGTCTCTTTATCGTCTTCCTCCAGCACCAGCTTGATGTCGAGCTTCGCCAGCGGGTAGTCGAGCCTGCGCAGGGCAGAGGCGAGGATTGGTAGAACCTCCGGCTCGCGGAACATGGGCACAAGGATTGTGAAGGTCGGAAGGTCCTCGTTGCGCAGCAGGGCGACGTCCGCCCCGATCGCTTGCGTCTTAGCCTGCTGACGGCGACCGCCCAGCCATATGAGGATCCCCTTGAAGACGAGGTTCCCCAGGTAAAAAGCGCTCATCATGCTGTTTGCGGCGATCAACGTCGACACAGGATCGAACGCCAGCCCCAGGGCGATCGCGCTGAGGACCAGCCATGATACGAAGACTTGCGACCTCGTGAATACCAACCGGGCCGACATTTCGGGATCATGATCGGCCAGGTCATTCACCGCACGATGGCTGTGACGCTGCCCGAACGCCTGTTGCAGGCATCCCAAGATGTGGAGCTTGGACGTAACGACAATTTGACTGGAAGGCCCCCATCGGCGGCGCGCGTACGAGAGTGCGTCCGGCCCTGGGCGCGCGGTTGCTACCACCACCCGATCGCCTTCGCGCCGCCAAGGAACGCTCAGGGCGCGCGTATAGTGATCCACCTCAGCTTCCAGCAGCAAATCGCGGTCCGGCGGCGTTTCGGCTAGATCAACGAACCGGGTTTTGAACCGCCCCGCAAGTGCCTTGTAATACTCGGTGGGGTTGATCCAGTTTCGCGCCATCAAAACGTCGGAAAGGGAGACGGCCCAGTCCTTCGAGAGGTGGCTGGCTTCGTCCAGTTGCGATCCATTTAACATTCCGCACTCGACCAGATAGTCGCCGGTGTCCGCATCGCTCGAAGAAAGCAGCGCCATCCTATATCTTTCTTGGCTGAAGGCGCGGCAGGCGCCGCATGAGGAGGGCGGCACCAATCGTCAGTGCAGCCCAGATTGCCAGAACGGACGATCGCCAGATCCGGAAAAACGCATCTTCTTCTGCTTCCTGCCGACCGTAGGCGGCTTGCACGATACGATCTTCGGATGTCGAAAAGGCTATCTCCGGGCCATTCGCCTGAAAAATCGCGACATCTCCATAATCCAACGGCATCAGCGTCGGCACCGATGCGCCGCGCCCCGGGCGGACCCACAGGGAATAATAGCCGCCTCGTTTCACGATCTGGACGATCGTCAGGCGGCTCAGTTGCTCCTCTGTGTAGAGTTGCAGGCCGTTTCTGGTCACAAGCTGCACAGGCCCCCGATCGAAGCGGAGCCACGGATCCGTTCCGGGAGGCGGAAAGGCGCTGACGATGATCTCGTTCGCCGCCGCACCATCGATACGAGCTATGGGAGCCAACTCCGCCAACACGCGCCTGGCGAGATCTGCGTTTGCCGGATCTGCGTTGATGCGAACACCGGCACGCAAGAGCGGTACGAGTTGGTGAAAATTTTGAACATTCGACGAGGCTTTGCCGAGAACCACGCGGACCGGGCTCAGCCTGATCGAATCCGGCCCCGTCGGCATGCATTTCACGCAGGTGCTGGTTACGGTGACGACGATCTGGTTTCTGAGCGACAAATGTCGCTCCTTCAAGGGCAGGCGAAAGGTGTTTCCTGCACCGACTATTTCTGGCCGTGCAAGGAGAGCACCGTTAATGACGACAGACGCATATAGTCGCGTGGGCACCGCCGCGCTTCGCCGCACGGACAACAGCAAAGCCGTGGGCTGGGTTTCCGCAGGCAGCGTTCTGAGATCGAGAGCGCCCTTCCATACCGATCTGTCCGACGTCCCGTCGGTGCGGGCCAGCGGCACCAGCACATCGCTAACGGCTGCCCAAGCGGATGACGAACAGCTCAGGATGAAGATCAGGGCGATGAAAAAACAGACGCCGCCTTGACTTGCCCATCGCACGGCGCGGTGCCATCGGAACCGTGTCGGCACATATATTGCAAAAGGCCTCGTTGCCGAAAGGACATGCGAAATCTTCTGATCCTGGATCGCACGTTTCAAATGGTAGCCCCATACAGCTAATTCTTCAGCAGCACGTCGCCTGAAGGATAGCCTGAAACGAGTTTGCCAGTAGCTTGGCAGGTGAGGCAATAAGGAGAAGTGCCTAGGGGTTCTGATTTGGGCATGACCAGGGCGTGCGCCTACGGCCCCACGAAGGTCCCGTATAGCGAGATTGGCGGCGTGACGCGCGAAGATGATCTAGCCCAACTGGAAGCCGTCAAAGGTACGATGGCATAGCCTGCGGTGACTGCCCCGACGACTGGCATAGGCTCGGGCCTGCCGAAGAGTATAACAGACGACGAACTTCATGAACTGTGGCACGACATCGACTGCTCAGTGTGGCTCGCGTTCACGGCGCAGACAGTTGGTCCCGTCACCCTGCCAAAGATGGTTGGCCCGACTATTTCGAACAGGCAATCATTATCAGCTGCGAGCGTGCCGGGCACTAGGTTGGTGAGCGGGAGCCATCCAACCCATCTGCTTTCCACCATATTTGATTGTTCGGCCTTCAACTTAAACTCTTAGTGAGTGGCCGCTTTCCGGAATGCGGATGATAATGATTGACCGGCCGGAAATGGTCGATTCCGGCAAATACAACCGACGTGTCCTTACCCGCCTCTAACGATCGGACAGGACTCTTTTAAGGGAGATCGCCCATCCATTCCGTCTCGGCACCGCCGATCGGCATGCCAGGCGGGACCGACGGCGTACGTGGCCGTTTGGCGAGCTCGCGCTCAAGTATCGCTTCGTCATGTAGCAGGCGCGCAATGCTACGGCTCCACGCCGCATCGTCGCCGTTCCCCGAAGCCTTCCCTAACCGGTCAGCCAGGCTGTGGAGGCGGTCATCGACCATGGCCACCAGTTCGGGCGACGTCTCCAGGCTGCGCGTTACCTGGGCCAGCGCAATGATCGTGCGGTGCGCGATTCGGCGGCCGACGGCATCGCCACGGTTATCCACCGCCGCCGACACCAGCCTGTCGAACAGCGTATCCAGCCCTAGGAGCGACGCGTCCCGGCGATGCTGCTCATAGACGCGTTTGAGACGCGCGGGAGCCAGCAGCGTATTGAGCGTAACCTGTGCGGCGACATCGGCGGCCACAAGCGGATCAAAGGCCGATGCGCCTGCATTCTTGAACACTTCAACATCGAACTGCGGGTCGCTGCGTCCCTGAATGCCCGTCGATAACGCGCCAACAAGCCGATCGGGGACAGTGAGATCGGTGGCCGACAAGGTCAACAGGAGGGCATTGAGTGCATCGATCTGGACTGCGGCGGGTACAGGCGAGGCCAGCGGTCGTTCGTCCCCGGCCACCGCGTAACCATAGTCCAGGCCGCCTACGAGCTTGGCGGCGGCTTCGATCTGGTAACGATGGAGAAGCCACACCGGCACGAACTTTCGCCGCAGGTTGGCGAGCGGCTCGCCCGGCCGCAGAACGCCTGCACCGAAATTCGCTATAGCCGTCCGCCGCACGGACATTATGCGCTCCAACTCTGCCGCCGGGTCAGGTCCATTGTCCCACATGCTGCCCCAAGCATTGGGCGCATCCGCCGCTCGCCCATCAATGTCGGTAATGAACCGCATCGTGATCGCCTTGGGCGAGCCCAGTTTCGCCTGAGCGTCCGCTTCGGGGTCGATGCCCGGCATGGGCTGTCCGTAAAGCCAGTCGACCGTGAACTTGTCCCATTCGCCGATACCCTTGGCATAGGCGTCGGACAGATCAATCTTGCCGTCTTTCACTTCGATCTGCGGACCGGGATAATCCATCACCGAAATCCGACCCTGAGTGCTGGCCGCGAAGTTGTGCATGAAGCCCAGGGCATGCCCGACTTCATGTGCGCCCAACTGGCGGATCCGGGCCAGCGATGCGCGGACCGGATCACTTGCGCTCCCGCTGTTCGTCTCTCCCGCGCCTACCAGGCTTTCGAATATGACCATGTCTTGCCGCACGCGGAGCGATCCCAGCAGTACCGAACTTTTGACGATCTCGCCGGTGCGGGGATCGGCAATGACCTGACCGAATGACCACCCGCGCGTCAGCCGGTTGCCCCAATTGACTACATTGTAGCGGACGTCGAGCGGATCAATGTCGTCGGTCATGATCTTGACTTGAAATGCATCAACCAAGCCGGCGGCGTCGAAGGCGTCCGACCACCAGGCAACGCCCTCCGCCAAGGCAGTGCGGACCGGCTCCGGCGCGGCATTATCGATATAGAAGATGATCGGTTTCTTAACCTTCGAGCGGGCGGCGGCAGGATCGATCTTTTCCACCCGGAACCGGTTGGCGAGTTGATAGACCACATCCTGCCCCAGCGGCGTGCCGAAATCGATCGCCTGGCTGGCAAAACCGCCGGCACGTATGTCGAACAGGCGCGATTTATAGCCAGCATCGGGCAGGCGGATGATCGAATGGTGGACGATCAGGCTGACCTGCCGGGAATCGGGAGAGATTGCCTCCACCTGTGGACCGGGCGTATCAGATTGGAATGTTTGCACCGCCTCCATCTCGATATTGTCGGGGAAGACGCGCACGGACAGCGGGTCGGCAACGCTGAGCCCCTCGACCAGCTTGAAACCCTTCCCATCTTCGTTCAGCCGCCCGGCTATACCCATTACGTCGCGCGTAAGGAAGGAGGCGATGTCGATGACGAGGCGGCCGTCCGCTTCAGTCGAGACTATATCGCTCATCCAGACCATGGTGACGGGAAAGCTTTCGCGTGCTGCTGTTTGCTCGGCGCGCGATCCCCCGGTCGCCCGGAAGCGCGGGTTTTCAAAGATGATCGCAACCTTCTTGCCGATCCGCCGGAAGGCGAGAATTTCGGTCGGACCATTCATGGCGCGGTCAAGCCGGACCGAAGCGGACCCAAGGCCGGTCCGCAAAGCCGTCGCATAGAGGAATCGCCCCGCCATCCCGTCCTTGTCCGGTGCGGGCAAGGTCATCAGGATTTGCCCTTCTGCCGCGTTGACCTTGACGGGCAGCAGCCCTTGCATGGCAATTGATGTCGATACTGGGGAAGGTGCCGCGTGCACCGGCAGCACAGACGCAGCACCCAGCGCAAGACCGATCAAAGAGATATCCAGGTTCAGAGCCGGGCGGCGATTCATCATAGCTTTCCCCAATATTTCCAAAAACGGGCTGCAACGCCCGGTGGACTACGATCCTATCATTTGCCGCGCGCCGTTTTCTCGTTAATCACGCCCCCGGCTTAGGCAGGCGCGATGACTTTTTGCGCGAAACGGGCCACATCTTTGAAATTGCGGCACGACATGGTGCCGGGCAGAACGCCCTTAACCCTAACGCTTTCCCTCGAATATAGTGGGCGGGTTGATTCGCCGCGCGACCTCTCTCAGCACGAAGCTGCTGCGAATTTTGGCCACGTGAGGGAGGATCGACAGCTCCTGTCGATAGATATGATCATAATTGTTGAACGAGCTGACGTGGATCATGATGATGAAGTCGGTATCGCCCGAAACGAAACCGCAATAGGAGATGGAGGGGCATTTTATGACCTCCTGCTCGAATTCGTTAAGGGCGTTTTCCGCCTGAGAGCTTAATTCGATCGCTACCATGACGACGCCGCTGAACCCCAGCGATGTGAGATCCAGATTCGCATTGTAGCCGGTTATGACCCCGGCTTCCTCCATGATCTTGCGCCGGCGCGCCACCGCGCTGCTCGACAGGTTGATCTGTTCGCCGACCCACACGTCGGAGGCGCGCCCATCCTCCGACAACGCCTGCAAGATTCGATAATCGCTGGCATCCAATGAAACTGTGAGGGAATTTTGCAAGAATCACTCCTTTTTCGCACGAAAGCCGACCATGTAGCGTCAAGATTGCGCAAGTTTCGTGAGAACCGCAACAGACTTTCTGATAATCTTGTTGGTAGATGAATGGCTTGGCGGACAGGGGTTTAGTCGCTCGTTCTGGTGAGTAATCACTCAATCAACACAACAGGAGTGTGTTCGCGGATCATAGAGAAGCAATGTAACGGCGCCGGACGGAATTGATCGTCGAGGTGCCGCATAAAAAATACAGAGCGAGAGGCTGCCCGAAACCAAAATTGCTGAAAATGGGGGCTATATTATGGGCGCATCGCGATTCTACGGTACGACATCCACCGCATCTTCGACACGGCGTCTTAAAGGCCGATGCCTCGCTACGGTCGCTGCAACAGCCATTTGCGTTGCCGGATCGGCCGCTCGGGCGCAGGACGATCCTGCGGAGACTCCCGAAGTGGACCCCTCGACGGTTGCCGAGATTACGGTCACCGGATCGCGCATCGTACGCGATGGTTATGGCGCGCCTACCCCCGTCAGCGTTGTCAGCCTGAAGGAACTGAAAGCGGAGGCACCGGCCAATATTTCGGACTTCGTGAACACCCTGCCCGCTGTGCGTGGGAGCGGCACCGCAGCGAGTTCCAACGGTTCGCTCAGTAACGGCGCGGCGGGCGTCAACAGCGTCAATCTTCGCAACCTGGGACCAAGTCGAACACTTGTCCTGTTCGACGGTCAGCGGTCGGTCGCCTCCACCACAACCGGGCAAGTCGATGTCAATACCTTCCCACAGGCGCTAATAGAGCGGGTTGAGGTCGTCACTGGCGGGGCATCCTCCGCCTATGGCTCCGACGCGGTTTCGGGCGTTGTCAACTTCGTTCTCAACCAGAGCTTCACAGGCTTCAAGACCGAATATGAGCATGGCGTCACGACCTATGGCGATGCGCCCAACCATAAATTCTCTGCGACCGGCGGAAAGTCGTTTGCCGACGGCAGGGGGCATATTCTTCTCTCGGGAGAATATTTCAGCCAAAAGGGCATTCAAACAATCGATCGCGACTGGAATGAGAGCGGCTATTTCCTCGCGAACAACCCGGCCTATGTCGCTGCCGCATGCAATGACGCGTCAACTGCGACGGCCTGCTTTCCGGAATTTCTCGTGTCTTCCGGCATCGGCACCAGCCAGTTCACGCCCGGCGGCTTGATCAGCACCGGCCCCCTGCGCGGCACCTATTTCGGTCAGATAAACCCCACGACCGGCAAGGCAACGGTCAATCAGTTGGCTTTTGGCAGCGTCAGCGGCCAATGGATGTTGGGCGGCGACTATGACATCACCAGCGATGGCCATCGCGGCAGTGCTACTCTCCAGCCGTCCGAAACCCGCGGCAGCGCCTTTGGTCGGCTAAGTTACGAAATCTCGCCCGCCTTCGAAATCTTTGGCCAATTCTCGTACAGCCGATACAATGGGAAGAGCTATTACCAGCAGACACCCACCACTGGTGTCGCCATTCAGCGCGACAACGCCTATTTGCCGGACTCTGTCCGCGCCGCCATGGTCGCCAACAATCTTACATCGATCCAGATCGGCACCAGCAATATTGGACTGGGTCAACAGGGCAGCGACAATAGCCGGGAGGTATTCCGCTATGTCGGCGGTGCCAGCGGCGAATTTGGGGTGCTGGGCGCGGACTGGAATTGGGATGGCTATTACCAATTTGGCAAGACCAAGACCCACGAGTTGCTGACCAACGCCTGGAACATAGCGCGTATGAACGCAGCGACCGACGCCATCGTGGCGCAGGCAGGCAATGCGGCCGGAGTTACGGCCGGTACGATCATCTGCCGCTCGACCCTTACCAATCCCGGCAATGGCTGCGTACCTATCAACCGCATCGGTGTTGGCGGTGTGACCGATGCGGCCCGCGCCTATGTTCTCTACGACGGCGCTCAACCTCTGCGTGAGCAGACACTCAAGCAGAAGGTCGGTGCGCTCAGCTTCTCGACTAATAATCTGTTCGACATTTGGGCGGGGCCGGTTTCGCTGGCGTTCGGCGGCGAATATCGCGAGGAGTCCGTGAACGGCTTTGTCGATCCGCTCTACCAGCCGATTGTGGCCAATGGTGTGACCACAGGCACTTGGATTTACGGCAATTATCTGGCCACCAAGGGCAAGTATAACGTGAAAGAGGCTTACGTCGAAACCGTAATTCCGATCTTCAAGGGGATGGATTTCAACGGCGCCTTCCGCATGACTGACTATTCGACCTCTGGCAGCGTCAACACCTGGAAGGCCGGTCTGACCTGGCAGGCAATCCCCGATATCAAGTTCCGCGGCACCGTGTCCCGGGACATTCGTGCGCCCAACCTGAGCGAGTTATTCGCGCCGGGTACTGGCCGCACCAACTCGGTCAATGTGCCGCAGCCCAATGGAACGGTTGCCCCCAACCAGTTCAACGAATCGACGGTCGGCAATCCCGATCTGACGCCGGAAATCGCCAAGACCTACGGCGCAGGCGTTGTGGTGACGCCGCGCTTCCTTCCGGGCTTCGCACTGTCGGTCGACTATTTCAACATCGACCTGAAAGACGCGATTTCCTCGTTGCTCGCACAGACGCTGGTCGATCAATGCTATACTCAGGGCATCACCGATGCTTGCACGTTCATCTCGACCACCGGCGGACGCGGTGTGGTCACGCCCGGCTTGGCGGTCACCAGTATCGAGATCAAGCCTACCAACTTCGTCAGCGTTAAATCGCAGGGCATCGACATCGAGGCGAGCTATCGTCGCGAAATCGGACCGGGCACTGTCTCGCTGCGCGCTTTGGCCAGCAACGCCCTCAGCCAAAAGACCAATAATGGCGTAACCATCACGACGGATGCAGCAGGCGCCAACACGGGCAGCCTGCCCGACTGGACCTACCGCTTTTCGGCCGGCTACGACATGGACAATGGCTTGAGCTTCCAGGCGATCGCGCGTGGGGTCAGCGGCGGCGTTTATGACAATAATTATGTCGTATGCACCACTGATTGCCCGGCCTCGACCGCAGATCACCGCACGATCAACCTGAACGAGATCAAGGGCGCCTTCTACTACGATGTCAATGCCAGCTACTCGTTCGAGGTGTCGAACTCCAAGGCGCAGGTTTTCGTCGCGATCCGCAATGTGTTGAACAGCGATCCCGTGCTGGTGGGCTACGGCCCGACCGGCAACAACACGCCGGCTTATCCGCAAACCAACCGTACACTCTACGACGTGCTGGGCCGGGTGTTCCGTATGGGTGTTCGCTTGGCGATCTGACCCCGATGCTGGCGTCGCGCAACGCGGTGTCGGCGATCTGCTTTGTCTGAGCCTGAATCTGCTTCATGGAGAGAAAAACATGAAAATCCCGAACATGCCCCTGCTGGCCACGCTGTTAGCTATCACGGTCTGCGTTCAGGCACCGCGTGCCCATGCGGAAGCCAGCCCGAAGCTGAAGAAACAGGCGATGGCAGACGTCGATGCCAATGCCAAGCTGGTTCAGGAGATGGTTGATTCCATTTTCAGCTTCGCCGAGCCGGGATTCCAGGAGTTCAAGACGTCGGAATATGTAACCGGTATATTGGAGAAGAACGGCTTCACCATCACGCGTGGGGTGGCTGGCATACCGACCGCCTGGACGGCGACATGGGGCGAGGGTGGTCCGCTGATTGCGCTGGGCAGCGATATCGACGGACTCCTCGGGTTATCGCAGATTCCGGGTTCGCCGACCATCAAGCCGCAGGTCGTGGGCGCGCCCGGCCATGGCGAGGGACATAATTCGGGCATGCCGCTGATCGTCGCGGCGGCGCTGGCGGCCAAGGACGTGATGACTAAGAACAAGATTCCAGGCCGTTTGATGATCTGGCCCGGTGTTGCCGAGGAGTTGCTTGCCACCAAGGCTTTCTATGTCCGCGACGGGCTGTTCAAGGGTGTGGATGCGTCGATCTTCACGCATGTCGGCAAGGATTTCAGCACCGGCTGGGGCGAAATGGGCAATAACGGCATGGTGTCGGTGGAATATAGTTTCCATGGCAAAACCTCGCACGCTGCGGGCGCGCCATGGGCCGGTCGCAGTGCCCTGGACGGCGTCGAGCTGATGGACATCGCCTGGAACATGCGGCGCGAACATCTCCCGCTCACCCAGCGATCACATTATGTCATCACCAATGGGGGCGGACAGCCCAACATCGTGCCGGGCGAAGCGTCCGTCTGGTATTATTTCCGCGAGAACACGTTCGACTCGATCCGCAAGCTCTACGAGACCGGCAATGAGATTTCCGAAGCCGCTGCCAAAGCGACCGGCACGACGGTGACACGTAAGATACTCGGTTATGCGGCGCCCAACTTCGGCAACAAGCCGCTGGCGGAAGCCGCCTATGCCAATATCAAAGCTGTGGGCATGCCCAAGTGGAGTGCCGACGATCAGACCTTTGCCAAGATCGTGCAGGAAACCAACAAGTTCAAGGTGGAGCCGCTCGCCACCACCGTTGCGCCGCTGTCGACCCCCGAAACGCGCGGTCCTTCGACCGGCGGCGGGTCCGACGATATCGGCGACATCATGTGGACGGTGCCGACCATCACCATCCGTTTTCCGGCTAACATTCCCAACACGATCGGGCACAATGTCTCTGCCGCGATCGCCATGGCCACGCCAATCGCGCACAAGGGCGCTGTAGCGGGCGCCAAGGCAGTGGCCCTGACCGTGCTGGACATGATGACCACTCCAAGTCTGATCGCGAAGGCCAAGGATTATTTCAATACTGTCCAGCTCAAGGACACGAAATATGATCCGGTGTTGACGGCGCAAGATACGCCGGCAATCCATCTCAATGCGCAGATAATGCAGCAGATGCGGCCACAGATGGAGCCGCTTTATTACGATCCGTCTAAATATGGTAGTTATCTGGAGCAGTTGGGTGTCGCTTATCCGGGTGTGGCGCCTGCGCCCTAGTTTGTGTGTCTGCCGATCGAGCCCTTGGGTCGCACCGGGGTCAGAACCCATTTTACCCGGAGATCATTAATGCCGCGCTTTCTTTCCCGAACATTGGCCGCCCTGCTTGTGGCCACAACATTGTCTGCGCCGGTGCCGCATGCTCATGCCGAAGCAAGTCCGAAGCTGAAGAAGCAAGCAATCGCCGATGTCGATGCCAATGCCAAGTTGGTTCAGGAAATGGTGGACTCCATCTTCAGCTTCGGCGAACCGGGCTTTCAAGAGTTCAAGACCTCCGAGTATGTGACCGGCATATTGGAGAAGAACGGTTTCACGATCACCCATGGAGTGGCGGGCATTCCGACCGCATGGACGGCGACTTGGGGCGAAGGCGGACCATTGATCGCGCTGGGCACTGACATAGATGGATTGCTCGGCCTGTCGCAGGTGCCCGGATCCCCGACGATCAAGCCACTGATCGCGGGCGCGCCGGGCCATGGCGAGGGGCATAATTCGGGCATGGCACTCGTCGTCACGGCCGCACTGGCCGCCAAGGACGTGATGACCAAGAACGGCATCAAGGGTCGGCTGATAATTTGGCCCGGTGTCGCCGAAGAGTTGCTTGCAACCAAGGCCTTCTATGTGCGCGACGGCCTATTCAAGGACGTGGACGCCTCGATCTTTGCCCATGTCAATTCCGGGTTCGGTACGGGATGGGGCGATCTGGGGCTGACGGGCATGGTGTCGGTAGAGTATAATTTCCACGGTAAGACGTCGCACGCTGCAGGGGCGCCATGGGCAGGGCGCAGCGCTCTGGACGGCGTCGAGTTGATGGACATCGCGTGGAATATGCGGCGCGAGCATCTGCCGCTATCGCAGCGTTCGCACTACGTGATCACGAACGGCGGCGGTCAGCCCAATATCGTGCCAGGCGAAGCTTCCGTCTGGTATTATTTCCGCGACAAGGATTTCGCCTCTGTGCGCAATCTCTACGAGACCGGCAACGAAATATCGGAGGCGGCTGCCAAAGCGACCGGCACGACCGTTACGCGCAGGCTCCTGGGCTATGCGGCGCCCAACTTTGGTAACAAGCCCCTGGCCGAAGCCGCCTTTGCCAACATCAAGGCGGTGGGGATGCCAAAGTGGAGTGCAGACGACCAAGCCTTCACCAAAGCTGTACAGGAAGCCAATAAATTCAAGATAGAACCGCTTGCCACCACGGTGACGCCTCTCTCCACCCCAGAAACGCGCGGCTCTGTGAATTTCGGTGGGTCGGACGATATTGGCGACATCATGTGGACCGTGCCGACCATCACCATCGGCTACCCCTCCAATGTGCCGAACGTCATCTATCATCACGTGACCGCCGCGATCGCAATGGCCACGCCCATCGCACACAAGGGTGCGGTCGCGGGTGCCAAGGCGATGGCCATGACTGTCCTGGACCTGATGACGACGCCGACCCTGATTACGGAGGCCAAGGATTACTTTAACAATGTCCAACTGAAGGACATGAAATATGATCCGGTATTAACGGCGCAGGACACACCGGCTATCCACCTAAACGCGCAGATCATGCAACAGATGCGCCCCAAGATGGAACCGCTTTATTATGATCCGGGGAAGTATGGCAGCTATCTGGAACAGTTGGGCGTCGCTTACCCCGGTATTGCCGCCCCTGGGAAATAGGAAGGAAGCGTTCGCGGCGCCCGCGCCTTGGGCGTAGCGAAGTACATAGGGTCATGTATGGCGAGCACGCGTTGCGGGCCAGATCTATCGCAATGCCCTGGCCTTCGGTTTGCGCGAGGCGGGCTACGATATCGATACGGATCCGCGGTCAGGGCTATTTGAAATTCGTGGCGTGCCCAGCGATCTCATCGAGCAATTCTCGCAGCGCTCCGGTCGATCATCGTCGGTACGCATGAGTGAGAAGACAGGCACCTGCCACCCACCGAGTGGGAGGCATCGCGCGCGGCGCTTTTCGGCCTGCAGCAACTGGAGGCCACGGAAGCGGTCAACAATCTGGGCGCCATCCTGCGCACAGGACTCGCCGCCCATGTCGGCAAAGTTCGGCTGGAGGATATCCGTACCCAGATTGAAAAGTATATGGCGCGTTTCTATTAATCCGGCCAGATTGTGCGCTTCGGCCGCGATATCGTCCGTCTCGGTGTCGCCCACAATGTCGACTATCGCTTCGTCGGACTGGGCATGAACCCAGTGGCCGGCGGGTCGTGCGCCTCGTCGATGAGCAGGGTCGCGCGATCCGCTGACCGCCAGCGCCCGGCACATCAACATATTCAATCCGGAACATCGTGATCTTGCCGAAGGAGACCGTATCCAGTGGCATCTCGTCAACCGGGAACTGGATTTGCGCAACTCCGAGCGTGGAACTGTCGAGAAGCTGGAAGGAGAGCTGGCAACGATCCGCTGGAACCGGGCCAGACGTGTGCAACAGGTCGATCTCTCCGAGCACAGGACATGGGATCATGGCTATGCCGAGACCGTCTATTCCGCCCAATCCAAGACCTATCCGCGGATCCTCGTGCTCGCCCCGGTCGAATCGCCACCCGTCAACGCCCAGAATTTTTACACGGCCATCACCCGCGCGGCTCTCGGCGCGAGGCTTTGGACCCGCGACGTCAAGGCGCTGATCGCCAAGCTCGAGCGGCAGTCGGGCGAGAAAACATCTTCGTCTGAAGGGCTAGGCCGGCTGACGGCAGACCGCGCCGATGCTCTGTCCAGTCGCCGCGGTCACCATCTGGCCAATCTCAAGGCTGGACCGGTAACGGCTTTGCGCCGGTCACTTGAGCGATTAGAGCTCGCAACAGGAGACCGGCCCGGTTCACTTCGAAAGGATCATTGTCATGACCTCCCTCGTCTCGACCCCCTCGCTTCCACGGCAAAGCTGCAATTCCGCGCCATCAGTGCCGCTGCTGCCGTGACCGCTGCTTCCGCCGCGCATATCAGCGCCCTGATCGCCGTGCCCGCCTGGGCGATATTCATGGGCAGGGCCGCCTATTACGAACCAGGGAACCTTGGTCTCATATCCTCCGACAGTCCCGAAGTGCAGGGGGCGGCGGTCTCGCTGACTGGCTGGTGAACTGTCCAGATCCTCCCCATCGAAGCGCGCCAGGGCGCGATCAGACCCGGCGTCGCATCAGTCCACACGCGTTGGCGCGGGCGGCCTGCAGACTGGCCGCGAACTGCCGACCTGTTGCGGGAAGGCCTGCCAGCGCAATTAGGCTAAAGTGTTGCACGTAGCCCCGCCATCATCACGCCAAGCAGACGCCGCGCGCTGGCTTCCCAATCGAGCCGATCATTGCCGCTGCAGATGCCGGCCATCATGCGGGCAACGTCCTCAAAAGAGATTTCCGCGCGGATCGTACCCGCCGCCTGCGCCGCATCTACCAGGCGACGCAGCGTTTCAGACAAAGTGGCCTCCGAGTTGCCGTAGAGCTGTGCGCCCGCATTTGGATTGGCCTGCAATACGTGAACGATCATTCGCTTTGCCGCCACATAGTCGATCACCCGTTCCAGCCACAGCGCCAAGGCTTCATCGGCCGGTTGTTTCTTGAGCAACGTATCGGCTGACTCGCTCAGTCGCTCGACGTCGCGCTCATAGACCGCCGCCACGAGTTCATCACGGGTTGGGAAGTGGCGATAGAGTGTACCGATGCCGACACCCGCGCGCTTCGCGACATCGCTGGGCGGCACGTCAGCGCCCATTTCGGCGAACGCCGCCTGGGCCGCCGCAAGCAGCAGATCGCGATTTCGCAGGCCGTCGGTGCGCAGCTTTCGCGCGGGGGGGCATTTTTTTTCTCGCATGGGCCTTGCTAAACGGAAAGATATTCCGGATATATAAACGGACAAGCTTTCCACTTAATCCATGGGTACGGCCAAAACAATGACCGATTATGACAGGCCAGCCATCAAGCTCCAACGTAGCCATCTACACTTTCCTCTGAAAGAAACCGCCATGTCGAAATCCAAGGGCTTCACCGAAGCCGATGTTCCGGACCAGTCCGGGAAGACCTTCATCGTCACGGGCGCCAATGCCGGCGTCGGTTTCGAGATCGCGCGTGTCCTT
>JBPPMC010000089.1:0-2558 GCA_051305835.1 Sphingobium sp. | reverse complement strand
TCGGCTTCGCCCTGCCCCAGGCCAACCACACCTTCCTGCCTGGCCACCGGGTGATGGTGCAGGTCCAGTCCAGCTGGTTCCCGCTGTACGACCGCAACCCGCAGACCTATGTGCCCAGCATCTTCCTGGCCCAGCCGCAGGACTATCGCAAGGCCACCATCACGGTGAAGCTGGGCGGTGCCGATGGCAGCGCGCTGGTGCTGCCGGTGGTCAGCGGGGGCGGCGCGGCAGCGGCCGAGTAAGGCGGCCTCTTCCTGGTGCCATTCAGCACCCAAGTCCTCCATCCCGACCACGTCCGGGTACAGCCACCGGCTACCGTTAGGCCCGCGCTTGTTCGATGAGCGCTTCTCGTCGATCCGCTTCGAGTACACGCCAAACTCCTCCCACAGATACAGCGAGAGCAACGGGTACATCGCGTGCTCTCCAAGTTTGGCATCGCTACTGTCTGCAATGGGAACGGCAACCACCCCCTCCGCCGCCGCAACTTCGGCAACGTCAGATTTCTCTGAGTAGTAGTACTTACGCGGCCGACCCTCGGTGGTCTTCAGCTCTGGATGCCGTTTTTGCAAATGCGGCCGCTGAGAGCTAATTTCTGCGACCAACTGCTGCACCAGTTCGGCATCCGTGCTGACGTACTGGCTGATCTATTTCTTCGCTTGGCATTCATCTGGAAACGTGGCGAAGATCCATTCGGCGATCTGCCGCGCGGTCAGCTTTTCATCTGGCCGCTCCTTCAAGTAACCCAACACGAGCTTCGCCAGATTCAATGCCATACAAGTCCCCTCAGAATATTCATCTTGGTCACGCCGATGCGCCCGTCTGTGGCGGGGTCTTTGAGCGTGGCGAGGGTGAATTCCGAGGTGTTGTAGAACGCCTGCCCGGATGCCATCCGCAGTGCGCCGTCCTGCTCGGCCACGTCGTGCGTGTCGAGGAACTTCTTGCGCTCCAGCACCGCCTGCTTGGTCGACTCCAGCAAGGCATCGAGCCGCAGCAGCACAGTGAACGGCAGGATGACGTCACGATACTTGCCGCGCACGTAGACGTCGCGCAGGCGGTTGTCGGCAATGTTCCAGATGAAGTCGGCGACCCACTTCAGGCTGCTTTGGTCTTGTTTTATGGGCTTCATCAAGCCTGCCCTTGAATAGCTGTTGTGGTGTCAGGCACCTTGCTGACAGATATGGTTGGCGACACATCAAGAGCCCAGTGTTTTTTGAGCACGCCGACGAGGCGGTTCTGCCTATCAATCAGCATCGCCGGTGTCCATTTATCTTCCGAGCGGACTTCCTGGGTCAGCACGAAAGGTGACGCAGTGCCCTTGCCCTTGAAGTAAACATTCTTCTTCTTGGCGAAGTCGTAGTTGCTGGCGGACGAGTTCTTGTTCCGGTCAAGCGGAACCAGGTTGGCCAGGCGGTGTGTCCAGGCTTCCCGTTCGTTCTCGTCGGGGAACCACTGGAGCCAGTCCGAGCCATCCGGCGGTGTTTGCGGTAGCACGTGCTCCAACGACACGGCGTTCTGCAGTTCTACTCCGGGGGCCCGCACCAACGATTCAAGGCGCAAGACCAGCGCCATCCGTGCCTTGGGCAGATCGTCGTAAACGTCGCCATCAAGTGCCGCGACGAACTTGCGCTTTTGCGCGTCTGTCAGGGCGAGCGTAGTGAGCTCGGCCAGCTCGCCCTTGAAGGTCTCCGGTTCGATTTCCTTGGTGAGCGCGGCGTAGGTTTCGATGCGCTCGTTGATGCCCGCCTTGGTGACCAGCAGGAAATAGGTGAGCCGTTCCAGCGACCGGAAAAATTCTGCGAGCAGCTTGGGCTTTTGCCGGAAGCGCTTGAAATACACCAATGCCGGGGGCACCCAGTCTTTGAAGTCCACGCGGTTGAGCCAGGACAGGTGCTCGTTGATCGTCTCGGCGTGCTCAGTGGCCTCGAAGTCGGCGTCGCGGACGAAGCCCCAGACTTCGGCGTAGGGCTTGATCACCTTGTCGATCAGGTCGATGGGTGCCTTGTATTCGGTGACGTGCTCCTGGAATTCCTTGACCAGCGTGGCCCGCTGCTTCTGCTTGGCGTAGATGGTGCGGATGTGGCCGAACAGATCGCCGAAAGCGTCGCGGCCCAGCGCGTTTTCGATCCGGCTCCACTCTTTGGCGTACGCGCGGCTCTTGACGTCGCCTGCCGTGGTGCGGATCAGGCCCAGAACCTGCGCCTTGATGATGTCGATAGGCGCGAGGTCGAGCCCCCGGTTGTTCAGCACGGAAAAGATGCGGTACGCGGCTTCAAGATCGGGCGTGGAGATGACGACCAGCGAGCAGTCGTTGGCGAGGAACTGCCACAGCGTGATCAGGTCGGCGGGCGGTAGCGCCTTGGCCTTGCCCAGCAGCAGCATGGCGTTTTCGCGGTAACGCAGTCGGCTGTCTTCCAGCTTATCGGTGCTTGCGACCAACTGCGCGATGCCACCGGGCTCCTGAATATTGGCGCGGAAGAAGTCTGCATCTTCCTCGCGGGCGGTCAGGCGGTATTCGTTCTTCTCGCCGAGGCTGACCTTGCCCTTTTTGTAGAGGAAAT
>JBPPMC010000049.1:0-8017 GCA_051305835.1 Sphingobium sp. | reverse complement strand
CCGGCGGCAAAACGCCCGCCCCACATGCTATTGGAGACTTCCTTGCGATCCGTAATGGCCTTGCTCCTGATGACCGGCGTTCTTGGCGCTTGCGATAGGCAATCCCCGCCGTCCGGGCAAGCCGCTGGTGGCAATGTCTCTGCCGCCAATGTGACTGCCGCCGCAACGCCCGATGAAGTGCCCAGCACCGCCGGGGCCGACGAGGGGCCGGCTTTCAAATTCACGCTGGACCGGAGCAAGGCGGGAACGCCCGCGCCGAAGTTTGCTTTTGCAGCACCGGGTGGCGGCGATACGACGCTTCAGGATTTCACGGGCAAGCCATTGCTGGTAAACCTTTGGGCGACATGGTGCAGCCCTTGCGTCGCCGAAATGCCGACGCTGGATGCTGTCGCCGCAAGCTACGCGGGCGAAGGACTACAGGTCGTGACGATATCGCAGGACAGCCAGGGCGCGGAACGCGTCGATCCGTTCTTCGCCAAGCGGAAATTCAAGCATCTGAAGGCTTGGCTGGACCCGGAAAACCAGTTCGGGTTTCATTATGCGACCGGATTGCTACCAACCAGCGTGCTATATGACGCCGAGGGCAAAGAAGTCGCGCGCGTCATCGGTGCCATGGACTGGCAGGGCGTGGAAGCAAAGAAGCTGCTGGACGAGACCGTCGGTTAGGACAGTCCCTGAAAGCGCCATCCATGCGCCAGCGGCAACGCGGTTTCGCAAAAGGCGCACTGCGCCATTACACGACCGACGAGCCAGTGGCTCTTGCCGCAACCGGGGCAGGCATTGGTCGCGTCGTCCCGATAGAGCAAGACTGACTTTGCGATCAGCGGATGACGCGTCATGCTCGCCGCGCGTTTGGAAAAAGATCCGCTCAACATACGGGCCTCCCTGCGTGTATATCCGAACTATAACGTGCAGGGGATCAAATGTTTCCTCCGCACGACGAGTTGTTTTCAACATATAGATTATGGACCCGCCATCTGTGGCCGCGACCACACATGTTATTAGCCGCTGATTAGTAGCGGGCCGTTGACTCACCGCCCCTATGCGCTATGGCGCAGGCGCACCGGGATTTACCCGCTTCGACCGCCGGTTGATGCATGGTGCGGCCAGCGTTTCGGAGCGCGCTTTGCTTGACGCTCCACCGGTTCGGTCGCGCCTTGTCGCATCCTCCCCATCCGCGCGGCCAGTAGCTTTTGCGACGGAGATGCACGACCTATGACAGCCATCGGACAGGACACACTCGGAACACGCGACACGCTTAGCGTGGGTGGCAAGGATGTTGCCATCTACAGCCTGAAAAAAGCCGCCGCGAAGCTTGGCGATGTGTCCCGCCTGCCGTTCAGCATGAAGGTGCTGTTGGAGAACCTGCTCCGTTTCGAAGATGGCGTGACCGTCACGGTCGAGGACATTCAGGCGATCATCGACTGGCAGAAAGAGCGCAAGTCTGTCCGCGAGATCCAGTATCGCCCCGCGCGCGTGCTGATGCAGGATTTCACGGGCGTTCCCTGCGTCGTCGATCTGGCGGCGATGCGCGACGCGATGAACGCGCTCGGCGCCGATGCGACGAAGATCAATCCACTGGTTCCCGTGCACCTCGTCATCGATCACTCCGTCATGGTCGACGAATTCGGCACTCCCAAGGCGTTCGAGGATAATGTCGAGCTGGAATATCAGCGCAATGCGGAACGCTACGAGTTCCTGAAATGGGGTTCCAAGGCGCTCGACAATTTCAAGGTCGTTCCTCCCGGCACCGGCATCTGCCATCAGGTGAACCTTGAGAATATCGCCCAGGCCGTCTGGTCCTCGGTCGATCCCGATGGCGTAACCGTTGCCTATCCCGACACCTGCGTCGGCACCGACAGCCACACGACGATGGTCAATGGCCTTGGCGTGCTTGGCTGGGGCGTGGGCGGCATTGAAGCCGAAGCCGCGATGCTGGGTCAGCCCGTCTCGATGCTCATTCCCGAAGTCGTGGGTTTCAAGCTGAACGGCACACTGGCGGAAGGCATCACGGCCACCGATCTCGTGCTGACCGTCACACAGCTTCTGCGCGCCAAGGGCGTGGTCGGTCGTTTCGTCGAGTTCTATGGCCCCGGTGTTTCCGCGCTGTCGCTGGCCGATCGCGCGACCATCGCCAACATGGCGCCTGAATATGGCGCAACCTGTGGCTTCTTCCCCATCGACGACAAGACGCTCGATTACATGCGCCTCACGGGCCGTAGCGAAGAGAATATCGCGCTGGTCGAGGCCTATGCCAAGGAGCAGGGCTTCTGGTTGAACGTCACGGACGCGGAGCCGGTTTTCACCGATACGCTGGAACTGGACATGGGTACGGTCGAGCCGTCGCTCGCCGGTCCCAAGCGCCCGCAGGACAAGGTGATCCTGAGCAAAGTCGATGACGTGTTCAACGCCGACCTCGAAAAGATCTACAAGAAGACAGCCCCAGCGCGTGTCGACGTCGAGGGCAAGGACCATGGCATTGGCGATGGCGACGTCGTGATCGCGGCGATCACTTCGTGCACCAACACGTCGAACCCTTCGGTCCTCGTGGCCGCTGGCCTTGTCGCCAAGAAGGCGTTCGAAAAGGGTCTCAAGCCCAAGCCTTGGGTCAAGACATCGCTCGCGCCCGGTTCACAGGTCGTGACCGACTATCTGAACAAGGCAGGCCTGACGCAATATCTCGATGCGCTCGGTTTCAACCTCGTGGGCTATGGCTGCACCACCTGCATCGGCAACTCCGGCCCGCTTGCCCCTGCGATCAGCGCCGCGATCAACAATAACGACATCGTAGCCGCGTCGGTCCTGTCGGGTAACCGCAACTTCGAAGGTCGCGTATCGGCCGATGTTCGCGCAAACTTCCTCGCGTCGCCGCCGCTGGTCGTCGCCTATGCGTTGAAGGGTTCCGTCACCACTGATTTCGTCGCGACGCCGATCGGTCAAGGGAGCGATGGTCAGGACGTGTTCCTGAAGGACATCTGGCCCAGCAACGATGAAATCCGCTCGGTCATGGATGGCGCGCTGACGCGTGACATGTTCCAGAGCCGCTATGCTTCGGTCTTCACGGGCGACAGCAAGTGGCAGGCGATCGATGTCACCGGGTCGGACACCTACACATGGCGCGCCGGATCGACCTATGTCGCCAACCCACCCTATTTCGAGGGCATGGGCATGACGCCCGCACCGGTGGCCGACATCATCGATGCCAAGCCGCTCGCCATCTTCGGCGATTCGATCACCACCGACCACATCTCGCCCGCAGGCAACATCAAGGCCTCTTCGCCCGCCGGTGTGTGGTTGCAGGAGCATCAGGTCGCACAGGCCGACTTCAACAGCTACGGCGCGCGCCGTGGCCACCATGAAGTGATGATGCGCGGCACCTTCGCCAACATCCGCATCAAGAACCAGATGCTGGACGGCGTCGAAGGCGGCATGACGCGCTACAATGGCGAAGTCATGGCGATCTATGACGCGGCCATGCGCCACAAGGCCGATGGTACGCCGCTGGTCGTCATCGCGGGCAAGGAATATGGCACCGGATCGTCGCGCGACTGGGCGGCGAAGGGCACCAACCTGCTCGGCGTGCGCGTCGTCATCACCGAGAGCTTCGAGCGTATCCACCGTTCGAACCTCGTCGGCATGGGCGTCCTCCCCCTCCAGTTCGCCGAAGGGCAGAGCCGCGAAACGCTGGGCCTTACGGGCGACGAAACCTTCACCATCACTGGCGTATCCGGCCTAAAGCCGCGCCAGATGGTGCCGGTGCAGGTCACCCGCGCCGATGGTTCAACCTTCAGCTTCGACGCGCTGTGCCGCATCGATACGGTGAACGAACTGGAGTATTTCCTTAACGGCGGCATCCTGCCTTACGTGCTGCGGAAACTCGCCGCCTAAGCATCGCCACTGTCGCTTTGAAAAGGCTCTCGTCCCGGTGGACGGGAGCCTTATTCTTTGATCCTGCAAAACCCGGCTTGGCGGGCGCAAACATTTGCCTAACTCGACAAGTGCTGCCTCGCCCAACTAAGCAGGCGCGTGAGCAAGACCGCCCTTATCGTTAGACATGTCCCCCGTGAGGGCGCGGCCGGGTTCCTTGCGCCGATAGAGGCAGCGGGTTTCGCGATCGAACGCATCGACGTGGCGGACCCGGCTTTTGCGGACGTGGACCTCTGCACGCCCGACTTGCTCATCATGATGGGCGGCCCGATGGGTGTATATGAGGCGGACATCCACCCATGGATTCCGCTCCAGATCGAGAAACTTGCCGCCCGGCTGGCGAACGACCGCCCCACATTGGGCGTGTGCCTGGGCAGTCAGATGATCGCGGCGGCGCTCGGCGCGGCGGTATATCCCGGACCCACCATCGAACTCGGCTTTGCGCCGCTTCAACTTAACGCTGCTGGTGCGGCTTCGCCGGTTCGGCATCTGGATGCCGTGCCGGTCCTTCATTGGCACAGCGACACCTTCGATTTGCCCGTTGGCGTCGAGCTACTGGCATCCACGCCTCATTACCGGCATCAGGCATTCCGGCGTGGGCGCAACCTGTTGGCCCTGCAATGCCACGCGGAGATGGGCGAAGATCCCCGGTTCGAGGATTGGCTGACGCATTTCTGGGCGGATCTGGACAGCGCAACGCAGTGCCCGCATGCCCTGCGCAAAGATCATGGCGAGCATGGCCCCGGCGCTGTGGCCGCCGGTCGTGCCATGGTCGGAGAATGGCTCGAAGGATTGCGGCTTTAGCCTACCCTATTTGCGCGACGTGGCGCTCTTGTCCCGGATCGCCTTGAACTCGCTCCCGGCTTTCCATTCGGGCCAGCGGGTGCCGCTTGCCAGATCGCTGCCGATCCGGAACATCACGTCGATATCCTGCACCGCGCCCGCCATGTTCCAGTCCGGTCCCCAAACATCACACGCCTGATGATAGCATTTGCCGGTATAGGCATCGATCCAGGCCTGCCCGGCAGCGCGCCCGCCCTGCTGCAAGTCGGCGGCTCCCGCGATGCCCATCATCAACAGCACTGGCACGCCGCGTTTCGCCAGCGAGAAATGGTCGGCCCGATAGAATAGCCCGCGCTCGGGCAGGCTTTCCGGCGTCACGGTGCGGCCCTGCGCCTTGGCAAAACGGGCCAGATCGTCCTCCAATGTTCCCTGACCAACGCCGACCAGTACGACGTCCTTCGCGGCTCCGGCTGTCTGCAGTATGTCGAGCGCCAGATTGGCAACGGTCTTTTCCGCCCGATACACTGGGCTGGTTGCATAGCTTTCCGACCCCAGCAGGCCGCGTTCCTCCGCGGTCCACGCCGCGAACACCACGGATCGCGCGGGCGCCGGTCCCGCTTTGATGGCGCGGGCTATTTCGAACAATCCGGCGATGCCCAGCGCATCGTCATTCGCGCCAGCGCGATAGACACGCCCCTGCGCATCCGCCGGGCCTTTGCCATAGGCATCCCAATGCGCGCCGAACATCACGACTTCGTCCGGCTTTTTCGCACCAGTGATCTTGGCCAGCACATTCTGGCTCTGCACCACTTCGCGCGTAACCGGCATCGCTGCGGCAAACGTCACGCCGATCAGCGGAACGGGCTTGAAACTCTTGGATCGCGCCGCCTTGCGCAGCGCCGGGAGATCCAGACCGGCATCGGAAAGCAGCTGCGTCGCCGCTCCGCCTTCGATCCATCCCTGCAACTGAAGGCTGGTGAGTTTGTCCGGCGCACGCACCAGATCGTAATTCTCCCCCTGCGGCGAAACGACGACGTTCCATCCATAGCCCGCGCCGGGCGTATCATGCACGATCAGCGCCGCGATTGCGCCCTGCCGCGCCGCTTCCTCAAACTTGTAGGTCCAGCGGCCATAATAGGTCATCGTCCGCCCACCGAACTTGTCGAACGCGTCGTCGCCTGCCACCGCTTCAAAGTCCGGATCGTTGACTAGGAAGACCGCGACCTTGCCTTTCAGGTCCACGCCCTTGAAGTCGTCCCAGCTGCGCTCCGGCGCTTTCACGCCATAGCCGACAAACACCAAGGGCGCATTGGCTACCTTGACGCTATCGGCGGGTTGCAGGGTGGAGAGATAGACTTGCTGCCCCGCCGTCCAGGCGCTGGTCTTGCCTCTGGCCGTGATGCCGAGTGTCTGCGGCTGCCCGAGTTTCGTATGCAGCAACGGCACAGGCTGCGTCCACGCGCCATTCGGTCCGCCCGGCTCCAGCCCCAGCGCCTTGAATCGCGCTACCAGATATTCGATCGTCTGGACTTCGCCTGCCGTGCCCGGTGCTCGCCCTTCGAACCGGTCGGACGACAATGTTTTTACCGTCTCGACCAACTTGTCCGGGTCGATGGGCGAAGCTGTAGTCTGCGCAAGGGCAGGGGCGGCGGTCGCGAGAGCCGCTAAAGCGATAAGATTTTTGAACATACACGGCATCTTAGCGGATGACGCCATGAGGGAAAGGCCAATTTCCTCCCGCTAATGAGGCTATGTTGCCCGGATTATTCCCGAAGCGCGCTGTCGCGGATGCGGATGAGCGGGCCGAGGATATAGTCCATGATGCTCTGGCGACCGGACTTGATGTTCACTTCGGCCGTCATGCCCGGAATGACTGGCTTGCCTGCACCGAACTTCGTCGTTTCGGCGCGCAGGCGCACGCGGTAATAAACTTCGCCCTTCGTATCCTGAATGACGTCCGGCGAAACATCGACGACCTTGCCGTCCAGCCCGCCATAGATGGCCGAGTCATAGGCCGAAATCTTGATGTTGGCGGGAAGACCGGCCCACACCTGACCGCGGTCCTTGGGCGCGATGCGCGCCTCGATCATCACGACCTTGTCCACCGGCACGATTTCCACGATCGGCTCGCCGCCGCGAATTACGCCGCCTACCGTCTGCACATAGAGCTTGTTGACGATGCCATCCATCGGCGCGCGGATTTCCTCGCGCGATTCCTTGTCAGTATAGGCGCCCAGCGTTTCGTCCGCCTTCGCCAACTCCATGCGCAGCTTTGCGGCCTCGACCTTGGTTTCCTGCACCGATTTCGTCCAGATCTCGCCGCGACGTGCAGATGATTCGCCCAGTTGCGCCATCGCCTGCGGAATCTGGCTTTCAACGTCGGCAATGCGCGTTTGCAAAGCGAGCAACATGGAGCGCTTTTCCAGCACTTCGCGTTCCGAAATGGCTTCCGCCTCATACGCTCTTTCGAGCTTGCCAAGCTGCGTCATCATCAGCGTCTGTTCACTGCGCAGGTTCTTGAGGCGCGATTGCAGCCCGGAAATTTCGGCGCGATGCTGGCGGGCCTGCTCGGCAATGATGCCGGTTTCCTGCCCGCGCTGATTGCGGCTGGAATAGAACAGAGCCTCTTCTGATGCCGCAATGTCGGGAGCGGCTTTCGCCAGATCGGCAGGGACAGTGAAGTTCGACGCGCCACTCACTTCAGCGTCCATCCGGGCCAGCGCGATACGCTTGGCCACTACGTCGGTCCGCGCATTCTGGAAATCGGCAGTGGTAAACTGGTTGCTCACTTGCATCAGGATCTGGCCCTTGCGGACGCGCTGGCCTTCACTGACCAGCAGGTTCTTGACGATGCCGCCTTCCAGATGCTGCACGACCTGGTTCTGGACAGAGGGCAGGACGCGGCCGGAACCGCGCGTCACCTTGTCGACCTGAAAAAATATCGCCCACGCCAGGAACGCAACCACCAATATGGTCAGCACCTTCAGCATGCGAGTCTGCCGGTCCATCCGGATTCGCGCGCTCCATGGCGCAATGCCGTCAATCGGTACGCTGGCGACCTTGACATCGCCCGCAAAAGCGGCGGCTAGTTCGCGGCTGCTGACGCCTTCAAAGAGGCTTGCTCCGCCCATGGAGCGAATGATCCTGTCCCTGATCGTGCCGAAATTCATGTCATCGTCCCCGAAAATCTCAGCGGCGTTTACCACTCATTATCCTTAAGAATGTTTAATGCTTCCCCAGAGACCTATGGGGACCACCATAAATGCGTGCTTCAGACGATCAGACCGGCATCAGCCTTTTCGGGCGG
>JBPPMC010000349.1:0-3256 GCA_051305835.1 Sphingobium sp. | reverse complement strand
AATTGACGCTTTACTGCGCAAAATCTCAGCAATCTGTTTATGACCATATAACGGTGAGCCGTTTCTAAGATCATCAACCTCGATCTTCTCCGCTTCTCCTGTATCAGCCTCAACTACATCAAGCACGGCTGGCTGAAAGAAAGACTCACTGAAGTAAGTTTTAAATATTATCTCTGCTGCCTCACGAGCACTATTAGCTTCAGTGCCATCGAACTTCAGTAATACGTTGTAACTGGCCATTGTGCTTTCCTTGAATAGTTCATAACGGTCGAGTACAGCGCCTAACGCGTGAATTAAGCCGAACCGCGAAGCGGTTTCGGCTTGAATGAGTAAAAAGAGACTTCCTCCCCTTGCGGCCTCGAGGGCCATGATGGTGTTACGACACAACCGTCAGCAGAAGAGGAAGTCTCCATGAGCACTATAACCCTCGGCTCGGATTTGGCGAAGCATGTGTTTTCGGCGTGCGAGATGGACGGCAGCGGCGGTGTGCTGCGCCGGCTGGATCTCAAGCGGGATGCGTTTGCTGCGTGACTGGCGCAGCTGCCGGCCGGGACGGTGGTGGCGATGGAGGCGTGCAGCGGCGCGCACCATTGGGCACGGCGTTGCAGCACGTGAAGCCCTGGCACGCGGCAAACAGGACAACACGATCACCAGCAGCGGCCCCAAAGCTCAGGGCAAAGGCATCATGCACCCGGGGTTGACCGGAACGCTCCCAAGGCATTGTTAGGTGTCACTTCTGTGGAATCAGTTTGACTTGCAGATCGCAGCCAACCGCCCGCGCATATCTCTGCAGAGTAGCAATGGATGGCGCATTTTTTTTGCCAGCGGATTCAAGCCGTGAAATGGCGCTTTTTGTAGTGCCCATGCGCTCAGCGACGGCATCTTGGGTAAGACCGGCCCGCGAGCGGGCCTTGAGCATTTGGTTGGCAAGCTCATACTCCAACTCCAAAGCTTCATAAGCCTCAGCAAATCCCTTGCGCTTGGATGCGCGAGCCAGGAATTCCTGGTGGTCATGTACCACGGGCCTGTATTTGAGATCAGCCATGCTGCAGCTCCTTGACCCGTTTACGGGCCAGCTTGAGTTCTTTGTCGGGTGTTTCTCGTGTTTTCTTGATGAAGGCGTGGACCATCACGATGCGCTTGCCAAGCAAGAAGCAGTAGAGGGCACGACCAATGCCGGAGCGCCCGCGTGGCCTTAGCTCGAATAGCCCATCCCCAAAGGCCTTGGAGTGAGGCAGGCGAAGGCTGGGGCCATGCTCAGCCAGTAGCTCAGCCAAGCGGGCATAGTCCGCAAGGACATCTACCGGCCAGGACTCGATCTCCGCCAGAACGCGCGGGTGGAAGTACTCGATCTGGAAGGCCATGCCGCATGTTAGCAAATGCGCTAACAGCGTGCAACGAGCTCGTTGTGACGCGTAACGCCTGAGTTAAGCCGCGCCGCGAAGCTGCGTCGGCTTGGACGGATGGTTATACCGACTCGAGTTGCTTCAGGGTTTTCCCGCCAGCGTCCTTCCATGCAGTTCGGCCGTTCGCGGTGCCACCATAAATTACCGCCGCAGCCGCGCTTGGGCTAGAGAACTCGTAGTTCCTGGTGAATACGAGGTGCCCCTCGGCAGGCGCCAGTACGCCGTCTTTCAGGAGCTGCTCGCGAGCGTTAATCACCCAGGGGTAGTCTTTAGCCGAGGGACGGGGCGTCGGAACAGCCTGCGACTGAGCAAGCACCACAATGCCGTTTGGTGTGAGGTGGCCGGTTGCTTTAAGACCACTGATCTCACAGAAGAGCAGACGGGCCTCTTCTTTCGACTCTGGTGCGGCCGCGATGGGCACCAGCACTTCCACGCCTAGCGCGGGAAGCAACTGCTCGATCTTTTCGAGGAAGATTTCCATGTCCGCGCGATCGGACTCGGGAAGCTTTGACGTGGATGACTGGGAGTTCTCAAGACCCGCCCGACCAGCAACCTTTGCCAGTTCGATGAGACGGCCTTCCAAGTAGCGGATGTGAGACTTGGTGAGGTTTTCGTCTTTGCTGGTGAAGTAGACGACATGGTTCCAAAAGTCCTTTTCTACATGCTGCTTGAGCCGCGATTGGATCGACTCCGCTTCGCCTATGTAAACGGCGGGACCACCTGACAATGGGTCTACACCAGTGAGTAGGTAGACGCCGACATTGCCAGCCTCCTCTCGTTTTAGCAGCTGATCGAGTTCCGTGCGCGGACCAGCGACGGCTTTTCCCGACCAATTCGATATCTCACCTGTCCGCAGTCGCTTCGGATCGCCGTGGGGTAGGTATATTTTGATCGTGGCGCTGGGCATGTGGGTTGTCCGTATAACGCCAAAATTAAGCCGACCCGCGAAGCGGCTTCGGCTTGAATGAGTAAAAAGAGGCTTCCTCCCCTTGCGGCCTCAAGGGCCGTGATGGTGTTACGACACAACCGTCAGCAGAAAAGGGAGTCTCCATGAGCACTATAACCATCGGCGCGGATTTGGCGAAGCATCTGTTTTGGGTTGCGGGACGGTGGTGGCGATGGAGGCGTGCAGCGGCGCGCATCATTGGGCACGGCGTTGCCAAGAACATGGCTTGCAGTCGCGCATCATCGCCGCGCAGTTCGTCAGACCCTTCCGCAAGAGCTCGCGCAGCAAGAACGATCGAAACGAGCTGGCGGACATGGATGCGCAGGCCGGGTTGCATTCAATGCGGTCGCTGAGGTGGAGCTAAGCGCTGGCCGCGATCTCCACCACCCGCACCATCTGCTCGACAGACACTCTCAGGCACGGCGCCAACCGCAATCCGCTGCCGCGCCGAATGCAGATGACCTGGTGTGCCGCCAACGCCGCGGCCACCGCGTCCAGGCGATCTGCGGGCACGCGCAGGCCGGTGATGTGCGGCGCATGCCCCGGCGTCTTCCATGCCGACAGACCGTGCGCGTCCAGCGCTGCATCCAGCGCCGAAGTCAGCTCGCCCAGGGCGCCGGCCACGCGCGACAGGCCCCAGTGCCGCAGCTGGGCCAGGCCGCCGGCGGCCGTCACCAGGCGCAGCGGATCGACGATGCCACCGGCATCGAAGCGGCGCGCACCGGGCATGAACGGCGGCAGCGCGTCACTGGCGAAGGTCCAGACCCGGCCCTGGTCGCGGGCGCCCCAGTGGTGTTCGATCGGGACGCCCTCGCGGCGCCAGCGCGGCGAGGCCCACAGCCAGGCCAGGCCCTTGGGCCCGAGCAGCCACTTGTAGCCCACGCTGATCACGAAGTCCGGCTGC
>JBPPMC010000160.1:0-37367 GCA_051305835.1 Sphingobium sp. | reverse complement strand
CCCTCAACCACTGGAAAGGCCTCGTTCGCTTCCTCGAGGATGGGCGGATCGAGCTGGACAACAACACCGTCGAGCGATCAATCAGGCCGCTTACCCTCCAGCGTAAAAATGCCCTGTTCACAGGTCATGATTTAGACGTGTCCTGAAATGGGAGCTAGCTTAAAACTTTTGGGATCTCAGACCCTTTAGGGAACTCTCGAACCGGTCGCTTAAGGCCGCCTGTTTAATTCATACAAAGTGATCTTTTTTGAGTGGGCAATTTGTCCATTTTACTAGGGGTGGCAGATTCCGCGGTAGCGCCGAAGCAGTGGGTTGCATCCTCGGCGGAAGCCGAAATCCCGAGCGTTTTTACGCCTTTCCAATCCCTTACACAGGAAATTGGCTGGGGCGGCCGGGTTCCAATTCAAACCCAACTTATTCGGGATGTGCCTGCCGTTCCACCCATGGGCCGACACTCAGCCTCCAGCCAGCCATTAAGGTTTTCGAGATTGACGAAACGCAAACGGGGCTGGAAGAAGCGACCACGGATCGTCTGCCCCTGGTTGTCGTGCCTCTCTTCTCCCATCCTACCGCAGGCGAGCAGGTCGCGGGTCCGACCATATATGGTCGGTCGTCAGAAACCGCCGGTTGAAGGGGGCAGGCGCAGCCCGCCCCCTTCGCTTTACAGACCGTCCAGGCCTTTGCTGACCAAGATGTTCACCGCGACACGACGGTTCTGTGCCTTGCCTTCGGGAGTATTGTTGTCCGCCAATGGATCCGCTTCCGACATCCCCGCTGGGGTGAGCATGCGATAGGGCTTCCAGTGGCAGGCCTGCTGGAGATAGTTGACTACGCGACCGGCTCGTTTCTCGCTAAGCGCCTGATTAAGTTCCTCGCTTCCGGTGGAATCGGTATAGCCCACGACGAGTAACAGGGCATTGTCCATCCCCTCGGCTTGCGCTGCCGCCGCGCAGAGGTCATTCTTCGACTGGGGCGACAACACCGCTTTGCCCGTGTCGAAGTTCACGTTTGTCGTGCCTTTGATATTATATTGGCCGATATCACCCATGCGCCCGCGTAGCGCCTCTGTTGCCGCAGTCTGCTCAGAAAAGCGCTGGTCCGTGCCGTTATAAATCATCGAAGCGGTCTTCAGATCCTTGTTCTGAAGATTGATCTGGCTGGCCACCAGACTGTTGCCCGATTGCAAGGTCTTGACGGTGACCGGCAGGCCGCTGAGCAGCGAAGTTGCGGCAAGCCTGTTGCGATTGAGTCCCAAAAAGCCCTTACTGGCGGTAATACGCGTGGCATCGTTGATGCTGATAACTGTTTTGACGCCGTCGGTGGATGTAACCTGGACCTTGTCGCCGCTGCGCGCGGAAATGATGCCTTTTATCTCGGGGCCTTCCGACGTTTGGGAAGGTTCAGGCGAATCGGTGTCAGAAACAGTCACAGCAAGGGGATCCGTTCGTGATTCCTGTGCTTGCGCAAATGCGCTGCCCGGCGACGCGCCGGCAATTATGGCAGCCATCAATAAAACTCTCGGGTTTTTGGAAATGACACTCATTACGGCAATCCTTATAATTCGACAGACCTGCATCCGCACGTTTTGTCCAACAGCCGATCGCACGAAGTATAATGGCTGTCAAAACTCCTCCGCCTTGGCATCAGTCGGAGTGCGATGTGGTACTGAACCTATCCTCTATGGATGTCCTGCGTGTTCAGAGCGACATTGCGGGCACATGAACATCTCTCCATTTCTGGTAATTGTCTCGCCGCTTCGACCCAAACTTGCGACGAAGCGTCTGCTTCGCCGAGAGTTCGCCGAGAGAAGGCGTTTCGGGGCCAGCCCGGCGGTGGATCTGGTCCTCTCTTACCGAATGATAAGCCGAGGGTCGGTTTTCTCAGAAGGTGCCCCTCAGCCAGCGGCCGGTTGACTGGCGCGCCTCGGCGGCCTCGCGACAGTCAGACCACGGCATCATCGGCCTGCGATGCGCCAGGTAGTGCGCTACATTACAAGCAGACCGCCCGGCTGATGGCGGGCTGGCTTGCTATCCCGTCAGGACTGAAGAACCCGCTTTCGTTAGGGACGGTGCTCGCAAATCCGCGAAATCCATGCACCCGAATGCTGACCGCGAAAAATTTGTCGGTGGGGTGGAACGTCGGGGGCGCTCCTAAGATCTGTATCTGGCTGGGGCGGCAGGATTCGAACCTGCGCATGGCGGCATCAAAAGCCGCTGCCTTACCGCTTGGCGACGCCCCAGTATTTCTGACCACGACTAAAATGGCCCGGTCGCGGACCTATAGGCTGCAAACCGGCGAAAGCAAGTCCCTCAACCGGCTTTCAGTCTAGCCGTTTTACCCATCCATGTGCATCTGGTGCCGTCCCGCGTTGGATGGAGGTCAACGCTGCGCGCATCCGCTCGGTCATTTGACCGGGATGACCGCTGCCGATCACGAAATCGCCTTCTGCCGAGCGTACCGTGCCGACAGGCGTTACCACGGCTGCGGTGCCGCATGCGAAGGTTTCGATTAGACGGCCGCTGGCGGCGTCCGCGCGCCAGTCCGCAAAGCTGTAAGGCTCTTCACGAACGGTCAGCCCTTGATCGCGGGCGAGGGTGAGGATCGAATCCCGGGTTATCCCTGGTAAAATTGTGCCTGAAAGCGGCGGAGTGGACATGGTGCCATCATCGAACACGAAAAACAGGTTCATACCGCCCAGTTCTTCCACCCAGCGACGTTCAGCAGCGTCGAGGAATGCCACTTGATCGCAGCCCTTCTCAATGGCTTGTGCCTGTGCGACAAGACTGGCCGCGTAATTGCCGCCGCATTTCGCTGCACCGGTTCCGCCTGCTCCTGCGCGACTATATTCCTGAGAAACCCAGATCGAAATAGCTTTGGCCCCGCCCTTGAAATAGGCGCCGACCGACGATGCTATAACGATATAGAGATATTCATGAGACGGGCGAACACCTAGAAAAACCTCGCTCGCAAACATGAACGGCCGCAGATAGAGCGCGCCGCCCTCCCCGCCCGGGATCCAGTCGCGATCGATGTCTACCAGCAAGCGGATCGATTCGAGAAACACGTCTTCGGGCAGTTCGGGCATTGCCATACGAGCGGCGGATGCGCGGAAACGCCGCGCAGTCGCTTCGGGGCGGAACAGAGCCGTCGAACCGTCCGCCAAGCGATAGGCCTTCATGCCCTCGAAAATTTCCTGGGCATAGTGCAGAACCGACGCCGCCGGATCCATCGGGATCGGGGCACGGGCCGTTACCTTCGCATCGTGCCATCCCTTATCGACTGTGTAGCGGACCGTCACCATGTGATCGGTGAACACTCGCCCGAAACCCGGATCGGCGATCAAGCTATCACGCATGTCCTTCGTTGTAGCGCTGGCGCTCGCCTCGATCTCGAAATTCAGCGTTCCGCTCGTCATTGTTCCGACTGCCTTTTGATCTATTGTCTGACTCGCGGAGGTCATGCGGTCAGGAGTTGCCGGAAACTAGTTGCATGCGCTATATACGTCAATATGGCTGTCCCTTCTCCTCCTGCATCACCGCTTTTTCTTCGTGAAGACGAAATCCGTCGCGGCGTCGAGTTGCTTTACTTCGGCTATAGCAACCTGACGAATTCCATAGACGCAGGGTTGGCCACGCTGGGCTTGGGAAGAGCGCATCACCGGGCACTATATTTTATTTCCCGGCAACCCGATCTTACGGTCAGCGAGTTGCTGAAGTTGTTGGCGATCACCAAACAGTCTTTGGGTCGTGTCCTGTCCGAACTGATAGAGCGCGGCTACATCGAGACGCGGCCAGGCGCACGGGACCGGCGACAAAAGTTGCTGCGGCTTACTCCTACCGGCGCTGCGCTGGAAGCTGAACTCTTCCGCGCACTGCGCGAACGTATGGCATCCGCTTACGGGCAAGCAGGCCAAGGATCAGTCACCGGTTTCTGGCGCGTACTGGAAGGACTCATCCCGCCCGAAGACTTGTCGATGGTAGCGGGTCTTCGCACGAGCGGGTGAGTAATTGTCCTTGCGCGAATGAAACCATTTGCCGGTTCAGCGATTACCCTCCGACATCACGCATTAGGGAGTGGTTATGCGCAAGATATTTATCGCCAGCCTGGGCGCCGTAGCGGTCATTGGGCTTTCGGCATGTTCTGAGAAATCTCAGGACAAGATCGAGCAAGCAGGTGATGCAGTAGGCAACGACATCGAACGCGGCGTCAACAACGCAGACGACAAGGTCGCGGCGGGCGCGGATAAGGCCGGAGCAGCTTTGGATAATGCAGGCGACCGAATCGGCGCCGCAGCCGATAATGTGGGCGATGATGTGAAGGCTGGCGCCAAAGACGCCAAGCACGACGTTGGAAGCGCCGTCGAAGAAGCTGGAAAAGACATCAAACACTAATAGTTATCTCCGCGCCGTCAGCTTGGCTTGACGGCGCGGGATGATCCCTCGAAAGGCTAAGGCTATGTCCTTGGCCTCGCCTCCTTCGAACACATTTGAAAAACGTCCAGTCTGGCTTTTCGGCAAGTCGGAACTTGCGCTGATCGGCATCACGATCCTTTGGGGCGCAACGTTTCTGATCGTTCAGACGGCGCTTGCCGATAGCGGTCCGCTATTCTTCGTGGGACTTCGGTTCGCTACGGCCGCGCTAATTACAGCAATATTCTCGGTCAGCCGTCTTCGTGGATTTACCGCGCAGGAGATTGTGGCTGGTTGCTCGATCGGTGCGGGCATTTTCGTGGGTTACACTCTGCAAACCTGGGGTTTGCAATATATACCCAGCAGTGCTTCCGCTTTTATTACGGCGGCATACGTCCCACTTGTCCCACTGTTTCAGTGGGCAATATTGAAGAGACGTCCTCATCTGATGAGTTGGATAGGCGTTCTTTTGGCGTGTGCCGGTCTCATACTGCTCGCAGGTCCGCAGGCCGGCGTGGGTTTGGGTATCGGCGAAATGCTGACGCTGATCAGCACTGTCGCCATCGCGTTGGAGATCGTGCTCATCAGCCGATGGGCGGGCAAGGTCGATATCCTGCGCGTTACCGTAATCCAGCTTGGTTTCACCGCGCTACTGGCATTCGTGACGATGGTGCCGGCGGGTGAGCATATACCCGGCTTCTCCTGGCTGCTTATTGCCTGCGCATGTGGCTTGGGTGTCGTTAGCGCCGTTATCCAGCTTGTCATGAATTGGGCACAGCAAACCGTGTCGGCAACGCGTGCAACGCTTATTTACGCAGGTGAGCCAGTCTGGGCTGGGACCGTAGGGCGACTGGCTGGAGAACGGATGCCACCGGCAGCTCTGATGGGTGCTGCGCTGATCATAGCAGGCGTGATCGTTAGCGAAATCCGCTTCAAGGTCAGGGGCAGGCCCGAGGCGGTCAATTCACCCGATGGAGGCGAGTTCAATCCCACGATCCCGGGCCGCGCGGAGCGTATCGGTCAATAACTTGGCCAAGGCATCTTCGCGGTCCAGAACGTCCATGCCCTTCCGTGTCATGCCGCCCGGACTGGCGACCCGGTCTGCGAGTATAGCTGGGCTTTCATTCGCTTGGGATGCCAAGGTTGCTGCTCCCTTTACGGTTGCCATCGCAAGCCGTGCAGCCTGCGTCGGTTCCAGGCCGAGAGCCGCTCCGGCGCTCGCCAGCGCATCGATGAAGCGGAAAAGATAGGCCGGGCCGCAACCGGACAACGCCGTGACGAGATTGAACGATTCCTCGCCCACTATCCATTCGACCAGACCCAAAGGCTGCATCAAACCTTCGATCGTTGCACGGGCTGCGGACGACGTCGCATCATCGGCGTAGAGCGCGCACACGCCCTCCCCCACTGCTACCGGCGTATTTGGCATTACGCGGACGATACCCCCTGGCGTTGGGAGAAGACTGCGGAGCCTCTCAGTAGTGATGCCCGCGAGGATCGACACGAGTACGGCGTCGTCGGCAAGACGGCCTGCAAGATCAGCGGCCACCTGTTCGATTTGCTGGGGCTTCATGCCCAGCAGCACTACCGCCTTATCCGGCCGACGTTCAGGAAGCGACCGAAAGACCCGGACACCTGGCATCACCGGCTTGCCACTCGGGCGAACGACGATCACCGTTTCAGGATCAAGGCCGCAGGCGATCCAGCGGGTCAGCATCGCGCCAGCCATATTGCCACATCCAATCATCACAAGATTGGATGGCCAGTCCTGCGCTTTCGCCATGTTCAGGCTTCGCCTCGCGTTTCAATCAGGCTCGCGGTGATCGCTTCGCTGGGCGTTTTTCCGCCCCAAAGAACGAACTGGAACACCGGATAAAAGCGCTCACATTCGTCCAGCGCCGTCTCGACCAGTATCTGTGCCTGATCCAGAGTCATGCTGTCGCCCTGCCCAAGAAGCGCACCGTGCCGGAATAGAACGATGCCGCTCGACGACCAAAGTTCAAAATGACCGAGCCAGAGCTGCTCATTAATGAGGCCGATCGTTTCGTAGATGGCCGCCCGCTTGTCATCCGCGACCTTGATGTCGGGCAACGCCAGCAACTGAAGAACCTGATCCTCCTCGCGCCAGATAGCCCGCAACTCATACTGCGCCCAGCTTCCCTGCGTGGTCGCGGCGATCTCATCTTCACCAGCATGCTCAAACGACCAGCCATGCGCCTCGAAATACGCAGCCAGCATATCGATCGGGGCAGCTTCATGCTCATTCTGTTCGTATTCGTCGCTATCCATCATTTCACTTATCGGTTCGCTACATGGCTGGTCATCCCGTAGCAGCCCTGATACGCAAAGGACAGGCACGCGTTATCGCCAGCACCACTGAAAACAGGATGTTGTGGATGAATTGTGGATAACGGCGTTCGAATTAGATATCGGCGGCAGGCTTCTTTGTCGTGACCTTTGCCTTGACGCTGGCAGGTTCCTTACCTTCCAGCGCATCAATGCGCGCCTTGAGCATTTCGACTTCCTCACGCGCGGAGGCTGCCAGTGCCTTCACCGCGTCGAATTCTTCACGCGAAACAACGTCCAGCCCGCCGACCCATTCCTTGGCCTTTTCCCGTGCGTTCGCTTCAAATTCCCGTCCGACGCCAGCGATAGTGCCCGCTGCGCCGTTAATGAGCTTGGCGAAGTCGTCGAACAGCCGGTTTTCACTTTGCATAAGTCACCTGTAGAATTGAGATCGGGTGGCTTATACCACCAATACGCTATATCTGGGTACGCAAGGCGGGCGCGGCAAGTGTTTCCGCGTCGGAATTGAGCCGGCCGATCTCGTAATTCAAGCTGGCCGCGAAGCCGAGCCAGCACAGATACGGGAGCATCAGCCATGCCGCGAGACGTCTGATCCGGCCAAACATAATTGTTGTCAGCGTCACGAGGACAAGGATCGCAATGATGAGATAGAAGGCCGCAGTCACCTTGTGCGCGGCGAAGAACAGGGGCGACCATGCAAGGTTGCAGACAAACTGGGTAATGAAGAGGAGTATGGCGAAGCCCCTGCCCCTTGCTCCTCTGGCGTCCAACACGATAGCAAGCGCTAACGCCATCAGTATGTAGAGCAAGCTCCAAGCGACCGGGAACGCCCATCCTGGCGGCATCACGGCAGGCTTCGTCAGCGCATCGAACCAGGCATTGCCATATCCGCTATTGGCCATTCGGCCCGATAGAAATCCGAGAAAGACGACCGCTGGAACCGTAAAGAGCGCCCATCGCAAGTAGGAGAGCCGTAACTGACCCTTCGACGCGATTTCATTCATCCGCGACTAATCCCCCATCATGCGCCTGAACTGACGCCGATTTGTTGCTTTCGGCAAGACGAAGAAAGTTCGCGATGTGCGAATCTCTAGCTGCCGAATCCCACTGATCGACAAGGTTTGCGGTGAAAAGGTCGCTCCCGCAACCGACGAATATATCCACTATAGTAAACGTTGCGATTATCCGTTTGAATTTGGCACACCGTTTCGTTGCCCATCAGCTTCTGCAGAGCGAGAAGCTGCCATGAGGAATTCGATATTGCCTTCCGGGCCAGTGATCGGGCTGGGCACTATTCCTGTGACGTGCCAGCCCAGATCCCTTACCCACTCAGCGGCGGCATCGCAGACGCGCTGATGAATGGCAGGATCGCGTATCACCCCGCCCTTCCCCACTTCCTCACGTCCCGCCTCGAACTGTGGTTTGATAAGCGCGACGAGACGGGCATCGGGGGTCGCAAAGGAGAGCGGGCGTTCCAGCACTTTGGACAGCGCGATGAAACTGGCGTCGCATACGAACAGGTCGATGGCTTCGGGAATGTGATCAGCGGTCAGGATGCGGGCGCTGGTCTGTTCATGCACGATGACGCGGGGATCGCTGCGCAGCTTCCATGCGAGTTGGTTCGTACCGCTGTCCACGGCATAAACGCGTGTGGCTCCGTTTGTCAGCAGCACATCGGTGAAGCCGCCGGTCGAGCTGCCCACATCCATCGCAACTGCACCTGAAACGTCCCACTGAAAATGCTCCAGCGCATGGGCGAGCTTTATACCCCCGCGCGATACCCATGGATGATCGCGGCCCCGAACATCCAGCGGCGCATCCGCCGGGAGTTGTTGCCCCGCTTTCTCGATTTTGCGTTCACCGGTGAACACGATCCCGGCAAGGATCAACGCCTGCGCCCGCGACCGGCTTTCCACCAGGCCACGATCGACGAGCATCTGGTCTGCGCGCTGCTTCGCCATCAGCGCACCAGCGCCGTCAGCGTTGCAGGCGTTAAAACCTGCGGCAGCGTCTGCGCCTCCTTGCCTGCGGGGTAGAAGAGATAGAGCGGCACCCCGGAGCGGCCTTCTCCTTCCAGAAAACGGCCAATGGCGGGATCGCTGTTCGTCCAGTCGCCTACCATCGTGATGACTCCGGCCTTGCTGAAGGCGCTCGCGACTTCCGCGCGATGAATAGCGCCTGCCTCATTGACCTTGCAGGTGAGGCACCAATCGGCGGTAAAGTAGAGGAACACCGGCTTGCCTTGCGCGCGCAATTGCGCAAGCTGCGCTTCATCGAAAGGCAAGGCGTTGCCCTTCGTACCGGCTGCGCGCGCCTCTCCGGACGGAGGGAGTGAGAGGATGGCCCCGCCAAGAACTGCCACCACCCCCAACGCTATGGCCAATCCACCGCCCAGCCCGGCGCGCTGACGGCCACCGAGCCACCAGAGCAGTATCGCGACGATCATGGCGGCGGCAATACCGATCGTCATGCCACCGATGCCGACCTGCTGACCCAGCAGCCAGGCGAGCGCGAGTGCCGTCAGGAACATCGGGATCGAGAGGATACGCTGAAAACGCTTCATCCACGCACCGGGCTTTGGCATGCGCGCGCGGATGGCGGGAATGAAGCCGATGGCAAGAAATGGTAAGGCGAGGCCCAACCCAAGCCCGGCGAAAATAGCGAGCGCTGCGGGGACCGGCAGCACAAGCGCGGCACCGAGAGCAGCACCCATGAATGGCCCTGTGCAGGGCGTAGCCACGAACGCGACCAGCGCCCCGGTCCAGAAACTCCCCTGCATTCCGCCCTTCTCCGCCAGTGATCCACCGGCGTCGATGGCGCGCAGTTCGAATAGCCCGGCCAGATTGAACGCAATCGCAGTCACGAGGAGCAACAACAAAAGAATGATGCGCGGATCTTGCAACTGGAACGCCCAGCCGATGGTCGCGCCGCCCGCCCTCAACGCCAAAAGTGCGCCCCCCAAAGCGAGGCAGGCGAGGATTACGCCCGCTGCGTACGCCACCGCATCTCGCTTTGCTGCGCGAGGATCTCCACCCGCTTTGGCCAAACTCAATGCCTTCAGGCTCAGAATCGGGAAGACGCAGGGCATGATATTGAGCAATATGCCGCCCAGCAAAGCGCCACCGAGCGCGAGCAAAACGGCAGATGCCTCTCGGCCTGTGCCGCCTGATCCTGGCGCGGGGACCGGCCCCGGTACTGCCTTGACGGCAAAGCCGACATGGTTCGCGGTTCGTAGGACTCCGGCAATGGGCTGTCGAGGCGATCTGCCTGCCGCCTTCGTTTCTATGATCAGCGTGTCGCCGTTGCGCGTCACTTTCTGCGGACTGGCGAAGACGACAGCGCCTTCCTTTACCGGAAAGAAGTAAGCATCCTCCAAGGAAGCCGATGCCGGATAAGGAATGGCGAGACGGAACTGCCCATTCTCCACTGCAAACCGCGCATCGCTGCCCAACGGGCGCGGCAGGCGCGCGCGATAGCCGTCAAATGTCCTGCGGTTTTCAACGGAGATCGAGCCATCACCCACTACCACATCAAGCGCAAGTTCCGCCCCGCCCGGAACACAAATTTCGCGCGTACATGCCAGCCAATCGCCTTTGGCTCGGATCGGCAGGCGATCCCCCGCCTTCATCGAGGCAGGGACATGCAGCGTGACGAGGATCGCGTAACGCCCTTCATAGACGTAATTCATCAACCCGGAGATGATGAGCGTTTCCGGTACGGGATGCCGAAGCGGCCCGGCGGTCACGCCCGGCAGCAGCGTCCATTTCACGGTCATGCCGATACCCGCATCGCCCGGATTTTCCCAATATCCGTGCCAGCCAGGCTTGGGCGTCATGACGAAGGCGATGGTCAGCGGCTTGCCGGGTGCAGGCGTGCTGCTCTCGGCTTCGATCTTCGCCGCAATGTTCGGCTCGCCGCCGCCAAACGCACCAATCTGCGCTACGGCGGAAGAAGTGACGAACAGGCTCGCCAACGTCATCAACAGGACATAAATGATGCGCATCAGATTCTCTTGCGCGGCGCGAAGACAGGGGCCGATACACCTGTCCGCCCACGCGTTTCGAGATGGCTTTACTGGTAATCCGGGCAATAAAGAAGGGACTTCCGCAAGGTTCCCCGCCAGCACCGGACGATTGATCAAGGAGTAATGATTTGCGCGCTCTAATTCTCGCTTCGGCTGCCCTTATGGCGCTGGCGCTGCCGGCCATAGCGCCCGCGCAGCAGCCCGTATCCGCGCCAAAGCTGATCGTGGCGATCTCGATGGATCAGTTTTCCGGCGACCTGTTCGAAGAATATCGTCAGCATTTCACGGGCGGCCTGGCGCGGTTGGCGAACGGCGTGGTGTTCCCGCGCGGCTATCAGAGTCATGCCGCGACCGAGACCTGCCCCGGACACAGCACGATCCTGACCGGCAGCCGCCCATCGCGGACCGGCATCATCGCGAACACATGGTTCGACTTGTCCACCCCGAGAAGCGACAAAGCCGTATATTGTGCGGAAGACGAGACGCAGCCGGGCAGCAGCAGCGGCAATTACGTCGCTTCCCCGCTTCATCTGCTTGTGCCGACATTGGGCGGACGCATGAAGAAGGCCAACCCGGCGACGCGTGTAGTATCCGTGGCGGGCAAGGACCGGGCCGCGATCATGATGGGTGGCTCTACCGCAGATCAAGTCTGGTGGTGGGGCGGCAAGAACTATGTGAGCTATAAGGGCGTTGCCGAAACACCGCTGGTCGCCAAGGTCAACGCCGGTGTCGCAACCCTGCTCGGCCAGGATCGTCCGGCAATGGAACTGCCCGACTTCTGCGCGCCCAAGGATATCGCGGTCGATATCGGCCCTGGCAAGTCCGTCGGCACCGGGCGTTTCGCCCGTGCGGCGGGCGATGCAAAAGCGTTTCGCGCCTCTCCCGAACAGGATGCGGCGACGCTGGTGCTGGCGGCGGCGCTGATCGAGAATATGGGCTTGGGCGAACAGGCGCAGACGGACATCATCTCGATCGGCCTGTCGGCGACGGATTATGTCGGTCACACCTATGGCACAGAAGGCACGGAAATGTGTGTGCAGCTTGCCTCGGCCGACCGCGAACTGGGCGCCTTCTTCAACCGGCTGGACAAGAGCGGCATCGACTATGAGGTGGTATTGACGGCCGACCATGGCGGTCATGACTTGCCCGAACGCAACCGCGAACATGGAGCACCCGACGCGCAGCGCGTCACCGCCGCACTGGCACCCAAGGCGTTGAGTGCGGCGATCGGCGCGAAGTTGGGGCTGACGGGGCAGTTGCTATATGGCGATGGACCATCGGGCGACTTCTACATTTCGAAGACGTTGACCGCCGCGCAACGGGCAAAGGTGAAGGCCGAGGCACTGGCCATGATCCGCGCGCAGCCTCAAGTCGAAGCCGTGTTCACAGCAGAGCAGATCGCCGCGACGCCTTCTCCTTCCGGCCCGCCTGAGCGCTGGTCGTTAATCCAGGAAGCGCGCGCCAGCTTCTACGCACCACGATCCGGTGACTTCCTGGTGATGCTGAAGCCGCGCGTCACGCCGATATACGATCCTACCAAGGGCTATGTCGCTACGCATGGCAGCCCTTGGGATTATGACCGGCGCGTGCCGATCTTGTTCTGGCGCAAAGGGATAAGAGCATTTGAGCAGCCATTAGGTGTGGAAACCGCAGATATTCTGCCCACATTGGCGGCGCAAATTGGCTTGGCTGTGCCGAAGAATGAGATCGACGGTCGGTGCCTGGATATCGACGCGACGGCTGCAGATAGCTGCGCGGCGCGTTGAAGTATTTATCGGCGGTCGGTGACTTTGACACCGGCCGCCAGCTTGTTAGCGCCGATTTTCACGCGGTCGTCGGTCCAGTTCGCGACGAACGTGCTCTCGCGCCGTACCCCAGGAACAAATGATGCGCTGTTGCCGCTGACGTCGAGCGACGATGAGTCATGCGCTCGCCCTTCCGGCGCGATGGTGATGAAGGCGGACCAGTTATCCATGTCCTTGCCCTGCACCATCTCGTTGCCGGTGATCGTGCCAGCAGCGCCATTGGGCAAATCGATCATATAGTTGGTGAGGTGACCGTGGCTGTCGTCGAAGCTGTTGTCGCGGATCGTGACTCGCGCGGCGCGACTCTTGAGGTAGTGCCCGCCCTGCCCGGCCTCGAAACGAGAGCGCGTGACGGTGAGGTTGCCATATTGGCCGATGTAGATGCCGTGCGCGCAATCAAGGTCACGGTCGCAGCGGCCCAAACGTGAAAAGGTCGATCGGTCGATACGGATCGAATGGGCCATATCGTCGGCCGTCAGAACGCCTTCCTCACTGTTACGGAACAGGCTGTTGTCAACGGCCAGATCACCTTTCTCCAGGCGGATGCCCGCGCCATTGCCATCGGGCACGCGCATGTTCTGAAAGACGACGCCGTCCACGATCGCGGACTGTCCGCGTAACACGAGCGCTGCCTTGCCTTCGCAGATGCCGCCGTCGAAGATCGCCTCGCCGGGCGTTGCCGATCGATAGGTAATGGCTCCCTCGGTCTGGACCGCGCAGTCGCGATATGTGCCCGGCGCGATGACGATGGTTCCCGAGCCGCCGCCGATGGCATTGACGGCATCGGCAAGCGACACGAAGCCCGCGCCGCTTTCCGCAACCATAAAAGGACCGCTACGCTGTTGCGCAAGAGCAGTGGAGGCAAGGGCGGTGACGATCACTAAAGCTATGGCAGGCATTTTCATAAATGCGGCCATAGCGCAGCATGTCGTTTTCTATCGAACGACTTAACCATCTTTCCTGTTAACTATTGGGAGCAGAGGCTAGTCGAGGTTGGGACGCAGCCAGCGCTCCGCCGTGGCCAAATCCACTTGCCGACGCGCGGCATATTCCTCCAGTTGATCACGACCAACCCGGGCCACGCCGAAATATTCGGATTGCGGGTGGCCGAAGTAGAAGCCACTGACGGCGGCCGTGGGCAGCATCGCAAAGCTGTCGGTGAGCGTTATACCCGTCGTATGCACCGCATCCAGCATCTTGAACAATATCGGCTTCTGGCTGTGATCGGGGCATGCAGGATAGCCCGGCGCCGGACGAATACCGCGATATTGCTCTCGCACCAGCGCTTCGTTGTCCAGTTGTTCGCCAGCCGCATAGCCCCACAGGTCAGTGCGAACATGTTTATGCAACCGCTCGGCAAAGGCTTCGGCCAGACGGTCGGCCAGCGCCTTCAGCAAAATGTCCGAATAGTCGTCATAATGCGCCTTGAAGTTCGCAAGATGCGGCTCGATGCCGTGACCTGTCGTCACCGCGAAACCACCAATCCAGTCGCCATCATGGCTGATGAAGTCGGCAAGGCACATATTAGCGCGGCCCTCCCGCTTGGCGATCTGCTGGCGCAGGAACGGCATGCGAATGTGCTTTTCATCCTCGACATGGATTATGACGTCATCGCCTTCGCGACGGCAGGGCCAAAGCGCGGCAACGCCCTTTGCGACGAGCCACTTTTCCTCGATGATGCGGTCGAGCATCTTCTGTGCGTCCGCAAACAGGCTGCTCGCGCTTTCCCCCACGACCGGATCGGTGAGGATCGCGGGATAATTGCCTGCCAGCTCCCACGCCCGAAAAAACGGCGTCCAGTCGATATACTCGCGCAGATCCGCCAGATCCCAGTTGGGGAAAGCATGGACGCCCGGCTTGACTGGCGGCGGCGGCTTTAGCGCTTCATCGATTTCAAAGGCGTTGGCGCGCGCATCTTCAATGCTGATGAGAGCGCTTTGCGCCTTGCCCGCGCGGGCGATGCGAACATGCTCATATTCGTCCGCGACCTTGTTGACGAAATCGTCTCGTTGCGTATCGCTGACAAGCGCCGTCGCGACCCCCACTGCCCGGCTCGCGTCGAGCACATGGACGACCGGACCTTCGTAAGCGGGCGCTATGCGCAACGCCGTGTGGACTTTCGATGTCGTCGCGCCACCGATCAGCAACGGCATCGTCATGCCGGATCGCTTCATTTCTTCCGCGACCGTGACCATTTCGTCCAGCGAGGGCGTGATGAGGCCAGACAGCCCGATCATGTCCGCGTTGTTCTCATTCGCGGCCTGCAGAATAGTCGTCCACGGCACCATCACGCCAAGATCGACCACATCGAAGCCATTGCACTGAAGCACGACGCCGACGATGTTCTTGCCGATATCATGCACGTCGCCCTTCACGGTCGCCATGATGATCTTGCCCTTGCCCTTGGCCCCGGGTTCCTTCGCCGCTTCAATATAAGGGAGCAGATGCGCGACGGCTTTCTTCATGACGCGCGCGGATTTGACGACCTGCGGCAGGAACATTTTGCCCGAGCCAAACAGGTCGCCGACCACGTTCATGCCGTCCATCAGCGGGCCTTCGATAACTTCGATGGGCTTTACCGTCTTGAGCCGGCATTCCTCGGTATCCTCGACCACATACATGTCGATGCCTTTGACCAGCGCATGTTCGAGGCGCTTTTCGACCGCCCAGCCACGCCATTCCTCCGCCGCCTTTTCAGCAACGGCATCAGTACCGCGATACTTCTCGGCCAGAGTGATGAGGCGATCGGTCGAATCCTCGCGGCGGTCCCAGATGACGTCTTCGCAGGCCTCGCGCAATTCCGCGTCGATGGCGTCATAGACGTCGAGTTGCCCCGCATTGACAATGCCCATGTCCATGCCCGCCTGAATGGCGTGGTAGAGGAAAACGCTGTGCATCGCCCGGCGGACAGGCTCATTGCCGCGGAAGCTGAAAGAGAGGTTCGATACCCCGCCCGAGATATGGCAGTGCGGGCATCGCACCTTGATCTCGCGGCAGGCTTCGATGAAGTCGATGGCATAGCGGCGATGTTCATCGATACCCGTCGCCACCGCGAATATGTTGGGGTCGAAGATGATATCTTCCGGCGGGAAGCCGATGCCGGTCAGCAAGTCATAGGCACGGCCGCAAATCTCGACCTTGCGCTCCTTTGTGTCCGCCTGCCCGACCTCATCGAACGCCATCACGACGACCGCAGCACCATAGGCCATGCACAGGCGCGCATGATGCAGGAACGCCTCTTCGCCTTCCTTCATGCTGATCGAGTTGACGATGGGTTTGCCGGATACACATTTCAGCCCCGCCTCGATCACGCTCCATTTTGAGCTGTCGACCATCAACGGCACGCGCGCGATGTCCGGTTCGGCAGCGATGAGCTTGAGGAAGGTCGTCATCGCGAATTCGGCGTCGAGCAGGCCTTCGTCCATATTGACGTCGACGATCTGAGCGCCGCTCTCCACCTGCTGCCGCGCGACTTCCACGGCCGCTGTATAGTCGCCCGCCATGATGAGCTTCTTGAACTTCGCCGATCCAGTGACGTTGGTGCGCTCACCAATATTAACGAACTGGGCGGTGGTCGGTTGAGTCATTCAGGTAATCTCTTCAAAGAGCTGCGCATAATTCTTATGCAGCGATATTCATGGGTTCGAGGCCAGCCAGCCGCGTAAACACAGGCGGCACCGGAATTGCGCGCGGCGGCAGGTCGGACACGGCCTTGGCGATGGCCGCAATATGCGCCGGGGTCGATCCGCAGCAGCCGCCAAGAATATTTACCTGACCCTCGACCGCCCACTGACGCACGAGCGCAGAGGTTTCTTCCGGCAACTCGTCATAGGCGCCAAGTTCATTGGGCAAGCCCGCATTGGGGTAGACCATGATAAGCGTGTCGCAAATGCCTGAAAGCGTCTTTACATGCGGACGAAGCTGCTCCGCCCCGAAAGAACAATTGAGGCCAATCGTTATGGGCTTGGCATGTCGCACCGCGTACCAGAACGCCTCCACTGTATGACCGGACAGATTGCGGCCCGACAAGTCGGTCAGCGTCATCGACATCATGATCGGCACGTCCTTGCCCGCCGCTTCCGCAGCCTGACGCGCGGCCATGATCCCGGCCTTCGCATTCAGCGTGTCGAACACCGTTTCGATCAGGATGAAATCCACGCCGCCAACGATCAGCGCATCGCATTGCTCACGATACACCGCAGTCAGTTCATCGAAGTTGATCTCGCGATATCCCGGATCATTGACGTCCGGCGAAAGCGACAATGTCTTGTTCGTCGGCCCGATAGCGCCCGCAACGAAGCGTGGCCTGCCATCCCGGGCCGCGGCGGCATCGGCCAACCGCCGGGCGATCTCCGCCGAGGCAATGTTGATCTCTGCAACCAGATGTTCGGCAGCGTAATCAGCCTGGCTGATGCGGTTAGCGCTGAACGTGTTGGTCGACACCATGTCGGACCCGGCATCCAGATAATCCTGCGTGATCTTCTCTGGAACTTCGGGTTTCGTCACGGCCAGGATATCATTGTTGCCCTTCTGATCCTTGGTTAGTCCGAGCGAACCGGCATAATCGGCTTCCGACAGCTTCCAGTTCTGAATCTCCGTCCCGAAAGCGCCGTCGGTCATTAATATCCGCTCACGTGCGGCGGCCAGGAAGGTTTCGCGGATGCTCATGCGACAAGTTCCTTCGTGTCTGCTGTCACCGTTGGGCGAAGACCGAGCAGATGGCAAATGGCATAGCTTAGCTCAGCGCGGTTCAGCGTGTAGAAGTGGAAGTGCCGCTCCCCGCCTGCATACAGCTTGCGGCACAGCTCCGCCGCGATCGTCGCTGCGACGAGTTGCCGGGTGGCCGGATGTTCGTCCAGCCCTTCGAAGAGCCGATCCATCCATGACGGGATCGCAGCCCCACACATGGCCGCGAACTTGCGTGTCTGACTAACGTTGGACACGGGCAAGATGCCGGGCACGATTTCCGCATCGATCCCGGCCGCTGCGGCTGCATCACGAAAACGGAAAAAGGCGTCAGCGGAAAAGAAGAACTGGCTGATCGCGCGGTTCGCACCCGCATCGATCTTGCGCTTGAGATTATCAAGATCGGTCTGCGCGTCCGCCGCCTCCGGGTGGGTTTCCGGATAAGCGGCAACCGAAATGTCGAAGGGATGCAGCCTCTTGAGACCGCGCACCAGTTCCGCTGCGCTGGCATAGCCCTGCGGATGAGGCGCAAAGGCCTGCCCTTCCACCGGCGGGTCACCGCGCAACGCCACGATATGCCGAACGCCTGCCTGCCAATAAGCGTCGGCGACTTCGGCAATCTCTTCCTTGCTCGCCCCCACGCAGGTCAGATGCGCTGCGGCGGACAGGCCGGTATCCCTCGCGATCCGCGCCACCGTTGCATGAGTGCGCTCGCGCGTAGAGCCGCCAGCACCATAGGTCACAGACACGAAGCGCGGGGCCAAGGGCGCCAGCGTCTCGATGCTGCTCCAGAGCTGTTGTTCCATCTTCTCACTCTTCGGCGGGAAGAATTCGAAGCTGACCTTCGCGTCACCCGAAAGGTCCGCAAACAGCGGCACGTCGAGCGCCAGGCGGGCTTCCTCCATCTGGGAAAGAGAGAATGTCATGCTTTGCGTCCTTCCGAAACGCGCGAATCGATCGGAACTACCTGAGCCGAACGTCTGCGTCCCATCCATAATTTTACCGTCAATTCGCCACCGGGTAGAGTGCATTCCGACGCCATGTCCAGTCCCGCCGCGGCAAACCACCCCTGCATCTGCGCGTCAGAAAAACCAAGCCGTGCATGCTGATCGCGAACGCGCAATTCTTCGCGCTGGTGCGGCGCAAAGTCGGCGATCAGCAATCGCCCATCATGATCCAGGGTTCGCGCAGCTTCCGTGATGACTGTTTCTGGAGCCTGCGCATAATGCAGAACCTGATGAAGTATGATCGTATCGGCCGCTGAATTTTCTACTGGAAGCGCCGTGAAGTCACCCAACACGAGACGATATTTGTCGGCCGCATCCTCCGGCAGCTTTGCGCGGGCAAGGCGGAGCATATCGGGGCTGCGATCGATTGCCGTCACTCGCGCCGCGGCAGGCCCGAACAGATGGATCATGCGGCCCGTCCCCGTACCGATGTCGATCAAATGGCCAATATCCTGGTCCGAAAGCATTAGCTGCATCGCCGTCTCGACCTCATTCTCGGAGATATGAAGCGAGCGGATGGCATCCCATTCTTCTGCGTGCTGCGCGAAATACTCGTCGGCCGCACGCGCCCGGTCATTGCGCACTGCCGCAAGGCGCGCGAGATCGGCTGCCTGCCAGAGCGCTTCGCTATCCGAATGAGTTACCCGATCAAACAGCGCGAACAACGGAGAGAGGCTTGCATCCCGATTAAGCGCAAGGAACACCCAGTTTCCTTCCTTGCGACGTTCCACCAGCCCAGCTTCCACCAGAATGCGGACATGTCGCGAGACGCGTGGCTGACTTTGACCAACGACCTGGGCAATTTCGCCTACCGCCAGTTCCATCGCGCGTAATAGATGCACGATGCGAAGCCGAGTCGCATCGCCAAGCGCGTGAAAGAGATCCAGCAATGTCATCCGATCTATATAAAGATTTCTTTATATGCGTCAATCGTCATTCCCCTACCCGCTTTGTGCTGCAACTTTCCTACGGAATTGTGCAGTGCAGGATAGGGATTGCCTTAACTACAGCAAACCACTAGACATGGCGGTCGCAGGCTTCGGGGGTGAGCTACCATTTAGCGAACCTGCACGGTTTTATCATTAAAAGGGGTTTGCCCATGTCCAAGTCTATTTCTCTGTCGCTCGTTCTTGCCGCTTCGCTGGGTCTCGCTGCTTGCTCGGGTGCTGCTGAAAACAACACCGCCGCAACCAACAACGCAGTGGTGGAAAATGCTTCCAATGCAGCCGAGAACGCTCTGAATGCGGCTGAGAACGCGACCAACGCGGCTGGCAATGCCACGAACGCTGCAGCGAACGCTACGAACGCTGCCAACGCGATGTAATTCGCAGTCGTCCGGTAACGGATGACGGAAAAGGGAGTCGCTTCTTAACGGAAGCGGCTCCCTTTTTGTTTTGGGGCGGCCGGTCGATTCACGACGATGGGAGGTTCAAGATTATGCGGCTAGGACTACTGCTTATGGTCGCGTCACCAATGGCTCTCGCCGCGTGCAGCGACAATAGCACCGAAGATGGCGTAAGCGGGGTGACGGCTGGTGAAGCACGCGCGTTGAACGAAGCCGCTGAGATGCTGGACAAGCGGCCAGTGTCTCCGGCAGCAACTAACGCTGCCGACTAGTGTCTTTGTAAGGTCTCGATTTAAGGCTGGGTCGCAAGGAGGTAAGTCTGCCGAAGCGCGTCGATAGGCTTCAAACCTGCTTCCGTTTCGCTATGCCAGAATGTCCACCCGTTGCAGGAGGGCGCGTTCTGAAGCTGCGCGCCGATCTTGTGTATCGATCCGGTATCCATACCTACGGCCAGCGAACCGTCTGCCCGCACGATGGCCTGCCAGCGCCGTTTGGAATCGGTCAGGATCGCGCCGGGCGAAAGATAGCCGGTTTCCACCAGCGTCCCGAACGCAACCTTCGGTGCCTGTCGTGAGGACTGCATGATGGTCAGCGCGGATTCGTCCAGCGGCAATGCCTCTTCGATCCTTTGAAGCGCAACTTCGATGTAGCTGTCTTCACGCTCAATACCGATCCACTTACGGCCCAGGCGCTTGGCGACCGCACCGGTAGTACCCGTGCCGAAGAACGGGTCGAGCACGATATCGCCGGGCTTCGTGGAGGCCAGCATCACACGATAGAGCAATGATTCGGGCTTTTGCGTCGGATGCGCCTTCGTGCCATTGCGCTTCAGGCGCTCCTGCCCGCCACAGATGGGCAGCACCCAGTCGGACCGCATCTGCAACTCGTCGTTGAGCGTCTTCATGGCCTTGTAGTTGAAGGTGTAGCGGGCATCTTCGCCCTGGCTGGCCCAGATCAGCGTCTCATGCGCGTTGGTGAATCGTGTTCCCTTGAAGTTGGGCATCGGGTTCGCCTTGCGCCAGATGATGTCGTTCAAAATCCAGAAGCCCTGGTCCTGCAACGTCGCGCCCACGCGGAAGATATTGTGGTAGCTGCCGATGACCCAAATGGTGCCATTGGGTTTCAGGATGCGGCGCGCTTCCTTGAGCCACAGCGTCGTGAAGCGATCATAGGCGGCGAGCGTATCGAACTTGTCCCAATCATTATCGACCGCATCGACGCGGCCGCCCTCCGGTCGGAACAAGTCGCCACCGAGCTGCAGATTATAGGGCGGATCGGCAAAGATCATATCGACGCAGGCATCAGGCAGCTTCGCCATTTCTGCGATGCAATCACCACGGATCAGACGGTCGGCCTCGATCGGCGCTGCGGCGGGCTTCGCCACCACTGCGCTCTTCTTCTGTCGCGTTCCTACCCGCTCCATGACGCCCATCTTACTGCCCCCGTTCGTTGATGAGGCATGGATGAGTCCTCGCGGACTCGCCGTCAAGTTCAAAGATTTAGTGGCCAAGGCTCGTGCAGGGGAGCTCCGCGCAGGAACGAAAGCGGTAGCCACGACATATTGAGTCCTCCAGTCGATGCAGGACTCAATATGTCGTGGTGTGGCCACCAAGACTCACCCGATCACCATCGCAACTTTTTCTTTCCTAGAGGAGCAGAAGTTGCGCGACGGGCGCGAAACTGCGGCGGTGCAAGGGCGTGGGTCCATGTTCGCGGAGCGCAGAGAGGTGCGCAGCACTGCCATAGCCCTTGTTGCTCTCCCACCGATAATGCGGATGCTGACGCGCGGCGGCAACCATCATGCGGTCGCGTTCTTCCTTAGCAAGGATCGACGCGGCGGCGATGGATAGACATCGCGCATCGCCGCCGATCACCGCCGTCGATGGGTAATGCCATTTCGGGCAACGATTGCCATCGACCAGCACATGCTTGCAATCATGGCCAAGCGCATCCACCGCCCGCGTCATCGCCAGCATGCTCGCCCATAATATGTTGAGGCTGTCGATTTCCTCGACGCTGGCCACGCCGATCCCAAAGCATATCGCTCTCGCGCGTATTTCTATCTCCAGCGCTGCGCGTTTAGTGGGGGACAGCACCTTGCTATCATCCAGACCATCGGGGCAGTTGGCAAGATCAAGGATCACGGCGGCAGCGACGACGGGTCCAGCGAGCGGCCCCCGGCCCGCCTCATCCACGCCCGCCACGTGGCCGTCGTGCCGTAGCTCATAAGAGAAATCAGGCATGGTCGCCCCATTGCGAGGCAAGCCCGGCAGCATCGAAGCCATGTTCGTTGGTGGTAGCGAGCGTATAGTAGAAGGGCGTAGTGCCCATGGAATGACCCAGAGGACCATGGCCTTTGCCGATCCCTGGCGCATGGAACAGCGCGCCTGCGACGAATGTCTCCGCGCGATCAACGGCGTTTTCCACAGACAGCCCCCGACCTACACCCGTCGCAATTGCACTGGCCAGAGTGCAGCCAGTCCCATGCGTATGGCGGGTCTCGATACGCTGCATCCGATATTCGGAGGTTCCCGAAGCGCGGATCAACAGGTCGTGAACGCTTGGAGCATCATCCTGGGGCTGGTCCGGCAGGTGCCCGCCCTTGGCCAGCACTGCACATCCAAAGCGACGGGCCAACGCTTGGCCTGCTTCTTCGAGTCCATCGACGCTCGCGATAGCCATTCCGGTCAGGGCAGCAAGCTCCGGCACGTTAGGCGTGATGAGAAGCGCCATACCCATCAGCCGCTCGAAGGCCGCGACTGTGGCGGCATCCGCAAGCGTCGCGCCGCTCGTCGCGACCATGACGGGGTCGAAGATGATGGGGGTGTCGCGCAGGTTCGCGAGGCGATCCGCCACGGCATGCGCAGTCTGCGGGGAACCTATCATGCCGATCTTGATGGCGTCGATACCCAAATCTTCCGCGACACTGTCGATCTGATCGATCACCATGGCCGTCGGTATGGAATGAATATTCTGCACCCCCAGCGTGTTCTGTGCCGTAATCGCGGTAATGGCGGTCATGGCATGACCACCGAGCATCGTGACGGTCTTGATATCCGCCTGAATACCCGCGCCGCCGCCGCTATCGGACCCGGCTATGATAAGAATACGGGGGATCATCAGCCCTTGAAAACTCTTTGTGTAGAGGCGGGATTGGCGGCGAGCGCCTTTCCTACCCGCGTCGGCCGATCCATCAACTCGCCGCCGCAGTTCGGGCAGCGGTCGTCCAGCGCTTCGGCGCAAGGTGCGCAGTAGGTGCACTCGAATGAGCAAATGAATGCGCCCGGCTTGTCGGCAGCCAAATCGACGCCGCATCGTTCGCAATCTGGCCGCATGTCCAACATGTCAGGCAGCGGCCTTCTCAACGGCGGCGCAGATGCGCTCGACCACGTCCTTGACCTGAACCTCGCTGTCGCCTTCGGCCATGACGCGGATCACGGGTTCCGTGCCCGACGGTCGGATGACGAGCCGTCCGACGCCCTTCAACTCTGCCTCCGCCTGAGCAATGGTCCGCTGCACATCCTGATGATCGAGCGGCTTTCCACCTGAGAACCGGACGTTCTTCAGCAATTGCGGCACGGGATCGAATTGGTGCAGTAACTCGCTCGCGGGCTTCCCGCTGCGGACAAGCGCGGCAAGCACCTGCAGCGCTGCGATCGTGCCATCGCCGGTCGTGGCATAGTCGGACAGGATCATGTGACCTGACTGCTCTCCACCCACGTTGAACCCGCCCGCGCGCATCCGTTCCAGCACGTACCGGTCACCCACCTGTGTGCGTTCAAGCGCAATCCCCACACCGCCAAGGAAGCGTTCCAGCCCGAGGTTGGACATGACCGTCGCGACCAGGCCGCCGCCCCGCAGTGCACCTTCCCGCGCCCAGTTGGCCGCGATGAGCGCCATGATCTGATCGCCGTCTACGATCTTGCCGTTCTCATCCACAACGATCAGGCGATCGGCATCGCCGTCCAGCGCGATGCCGATGTCCGCGCCTGCCGTCAGGACAGTTTCTTGCAGCAACAGCGGCGAAGTGGAACCGCATCCATCATTGATGTTCGTGCCATTGGGAGTCACGCCAACTGCAATTACTTCCGCACCAAGTTCCCACAAAGCGGAGGGCGCGACCTGATAAGCGGCGCCATTGGCGCAATCGACGACGATGCGTAGGCCATCGAGCCGCAGCTCAGCCGGAAAGCTGGACTTGACGGCATGGATGTAGCGGCCCCGTGCGTCCTCGACGCGACGGGCGCGGCCGATTTCCGCCGAGGGCGCAAGCGCGATGTCACCCTGAAGCAACGCCTCGATCTTAAGCTCGTCTGCATCCGACAGCTTGTACCCGTCCGGCCCGAACAGCTTGATGCCATTATCGTAATAGGGATTATGGCTGGCCGATATCATCACGCCAAGGTCCGCACGCATCGAGTGCGCCAGCATCGCCACGGCAGGCGTCGGGATCGGCCCGAACTGGACCACATCCATGCCGACTGCGGTAAACCCGGCAACCAGCGCGTTCTCGACCATGTAGCCGGAAAGCCGCGTGTCCTTGCCAATCACGACACGATGCCGGTGCTTGCCGCGCAGGAAGTGCGTTCCCGCCGCCATGCCCACTTTCATTGCGAGGTCCGGCGTCATGGGCCAGGCGTTCGTGCGGCCCCTGATGCCGTCGGTGCCGAAATACTGCCTGCTCATGGACGCTCCGAAATTCTTGTCGCTCGACGGCCATACCATAACCGGTCTTTCAAGAGCCTATACCGAAACTGGATCGACAATCCACCTTCGCGCGGTCATTCAGAACAAATGGAATCGTTCAATCGCGCTGTAGATGCGCTCTCCGCCGCCGTGTTCTTCAAGATACCGGTCCTTGGCGTGCAAATTGAACTGATCGTCATCTATCTGGCGCTGCCCATGCTGTTCTTCACGGCATGGCTGGGTTTCCCGAACTTGCGCGCGGTGGGCCACGCCTTCCATGTGTTGCGCAACCAGCCGCGCGAAGGCGAGGCGAAGGGCGATGTCAGCCAATTCGCGGCGCTCACCACGGCGCTCGCGGGCACGATCGGTTTGGGCAACATCGCTGGCGTGGCTGTCGCGCTGACAATGGGCGGACCGGGTGCGATCCTGTGGATGTTCATCATTGGATGGTTCGCGATGACGGTGAAGATGGCGGAGGTGACGCTGGGCCTTAAATATCGTGTGCTGGACGCGCGCGGCCATGCCCATGGCGGGCCGATGTATGTCTTGAAGGCCGTGCTGGCGCGTAAGGGCTGGCCGCGCGTGGGCTTTGCGGTCGGCGCGCTCTATGCCTTCTTCGCGCTATTCGGCGCGATCCCGATGGTGCAGGTCAATCAGAGCTATGCCGCCGTTTCGGCCGTCACCGGCTTTGCCAACGGTTGGGTTTACGGGATCGGGCTGGCCCTGGCGGTATCACTGGTGACGCTGGGCGGCGCGGCGTGGCTCGGGCGCGTCGCCAGTCGCCTTACGCCGCTCAAGGTCGCCGTCTATCTCATTGGCGTGTTCGCGATTTTGATCCTGAACTGGACGGCTATTCCCTCTGCCTTGGCGCAAATCTGGGATGGAGCATGGAACGGCACGGCGGCGGCGGGCGGTGCCGTCGGTGCCTTCGTAGCGGGTATGCGTCGCGCCGTCTTTGCAAGCGAGGCTGGGGTGGGATCGGCAGTCATGGCGCACAGCCTCGCGCGCACGGATGAGCCGGTTTCAGAAGGCATGGTCGCCCTGTTGGAGCCATTGCTCGGCACGATGATCGTCTGCGCGCTGGGAGGGCTGGCGCTGGTCGTGGCGGGCACATGGAATACGGGACTGGAAGGCATCAATATCACGACGGCAGCCTTTGCGGGCGTCGCGGGATGGTTCCCTTATGTGTTGGCCGTGGCCGTCGTCCTGTTCGCCTACTCCACATTATGTGCATGGGGTTTCTACGGACTGCAGGCCTGGGGCTATTTGTTCGGGCACAAGCCAGGCACCCAACTGACGTACAAGATCCTTTACATCGTCGCGCTGCCACCCGCCGCCGTGATCGACCTTGGCCGCGTCATCAGCATCGTGGATTGCAGCTTTTTCCTGATGGCGATCCCCAACGTGATCGCCCTGTATCTGTGTGCCGGTGAGCTACGCCGCGACGTCCGCGATTACTGGACGCGGACGCGCGGAAAGGCAGCAGCGGCGCAGTAGTTCCGCGCCGCCGGCTGGCCTTAGTGATTATACGCCTTGGGCAGCGCACCGGGCGCGGGCATCGCATAGCGGTCACGTAGCCGCAGTTGGCGATTGTCGAGTGGCTGTTCCCGCCCGTCAATGAATACGGCGGTCGGTGCGGACGTTAGCTCCAGCGGATCGCCGTCCCAGATCACCACGTCGCCAACATGACCCGCTTTAAGCGAGCCGAGACGGTCACCCATGCCCACTGCTTCGGCGGGGGCCGAAGTAATGGCGCGAAACGCCTGCCCCCAACTAAGGCCCGTCGCGCCGGGTATCTTTTGCAGCGCGACCATATTCCCGGCCTGCTGCAAAGCCCAGCGCAACTGCGTGGCCTCGTTGCCCTCGGTCATGCCGAGCGCCACGGGTACGCCAGCCGCTACCAAGCGCCCGACGTTCGATTGCGTGGCCGCCAGCTTCTCGAAACTTGCGGGCAGGTCGGTCAGACCGGCAGTGATAACCGGTATCTTCGCGGCCGCAATCTGCGGCGCCACGCGCCAGCCTTCCGACGCGCCGACGAGCACCAGCTTCAACGATGGGAACTCCTTGCGCAGGGCAATGATGCTCAGGATGTCCGCACTTCGCTCCACATGCACCAACAGCGGCATCTTGCCCTGGATCACCGGCACCAATGCCTTTGCGTCCACCCGCAGCAGCAGATTGTCCTTCGACCGGCCATCATAGCTAGCAGGATTGCGAGCATAGTCCTGCGCCTCCCCGAGCAGGCTGCGGAACATCAGCTGCGCCGCTGCGCGACTGCCGCCGCCCTTGTCCGCTCCGGTTTCGCCTAATTCGACATATTGAAATGCCTGTGCCTGCGTTATGGCGTCCATGTCCGTGCCAAGGTCTATGACAGCCCCCTGCCCGGCAAAGATGCTGCTCCCGGCCGTTGGCACCACCACCGCGCGCGTCACGCCGCTGGTACGGTTGATGGCGATGGGGTTCGCTTCCGAGTTGATCGCTGTTGAAACGTCGATGGCGGCAGAGAATGGAGACTTCGGTGAGGCGCTGTCTTCCGTCTCGTCCACCGCGTCGACTTCCACCAAGCCGATGCGTGAGAAACCGGACATGATGCCCGGCGTAACCCACTTGCCCGACGCATCGACGCGTTGCGCGCCTGCCGGGATGGCGACGCCCGCACCGGCGGCGGCGACCTTGCCGTTCACAATCACGACTGTGCCGTTCTCGATCGGCTCCGATCCATCGCCAATCGCCAGCTTGCCGCCCGTAATGGCGATGGTCTGCGCGATGGCAGGCACTGAAAGTGCGGAAAGGGCGACGGCGCAGGACAGCGCCACTATGCTCTTGCGGTTCATTTCGTATCTCCCGCGCCAACCTGGCCCAATTCAAAGTCGCTCACCGGACGGCGTTTTGGATCATTGGCGTCGTACATCAGCGCGCCATCGATCCACACGCGTTCTGGCCGTGTGTAGATGCTGAACGGGTTGCCGTTCCAAAGGACCACATCGGCCATCTTGCCAGGCTTGAGGCTGCCGGTCTTGTCGGCAATACCCATGGCCTTTGCCGGGTTATAGCTCAGCCATTCCCACGCGGTTTCTTCAGGAATGTCGATACCCATGCGCTTGCCTGCCGCCCGCGCCTTGGACGCTTCCTGATACAGCCGCTGGATGCCATTCTCATCGTCGCTGTGGACGATCGCGCAGGCGCCCGCGTTCTGGACGAGCGCGATATTCTCGCGGATGCCGTCATAGCTTTCCATCTTGAAGCCGTACCAGTCCGCCCACATCGCCGAGCAGATGCCGTTTTGCTTGAGCAAGTCGGCGATCTTGTAGCTTTCGACGGCATGGTGGAACGCCGTGACCTTGTACCCGAACTCCTTGCTCATATCGATGACGTTCGCCATTTCGTCGGCGCGATAGCAGTGGTTCTGCACGAGGATCTTGCCTTCCAATACGTCGGCCAGCGTCTCCATGCCGAGGTCGCGCGTCTGATCCTTATTGGCGGCGCGTTTCTTCTGATATTCGCGCGCCTTGATCCACGTCTGGCGATCTACGGCGATGTTGCCCATCCTCGTGCTGGGTTCGCGGCCCTTGCGGCCATAGACGCGCTTGGGGTTCTCACCACAGGCCATCTTGAGGCTGTAGGGCGCACCGGGGAACTTCATGCCCTGTTGCGTGCGGGCGGGCACATTCTTCAACGTAACACCACGCCCGCCGAACAAATTGGCCGAACCGGGGAGGATTTGCAACGACGTCACGCCGCCGTTCACCAGAGCGCGTGAAAAGCCGGGATCCTGTGGCCAGACGCTATGTTCGGCCCAGACATCTGCTGTGACCGGAGACGTGGCTTCGTTGCCGTCGCTCAAGGCATCGACTTGCGGCGAGGGATAGTCGCCAAGGTGGCTATGAATGTCGATAACGCCGGGCGTCAGATATTTGCCTGTGCCATCGAACACGGCCACATCTGCGGGGATTGGCGTGTCCGGTCCGCCGACTGACGTGATCTTCCCGCCGGAGAGGAATACCACGCCATTCTCGATCCGGCCGCCCTCTCCATCCAGTATCGTTGCACCCCGGATGACCGTCGGCACCCCTGGATAGGCGACATAGGTCGAGGGATAGGGATTTTCCGGCTCTGTTGAAGACCCTGGCGCTTTGGAGCTGGCGGATTTTGGCTCCTCTGCCGTGCTTGCGCAGGCGGCAAGCGACGTCAGAACCAAGGCGAGAGACGTTGCCGAAATGAATTTACTGAACACCGTGCATCCACTTCTTGATGATCGGAGAAATAAGGAGAAGGACGACGCCGATGCCTGCTGACACCAGACCGATCGTCCAGAACACGCCGGCATAGGTCTCCAGACTGACTTTAAGGTTCGTGACCTGCCCGCCGACAGTCTCCACAGAAGCAACCTGCGCCACCAGTCCAGCGACATATTGCGCGCAGGAGATCGACAGGAACCAGACGCCCATCATCAATCCGACAACGCGCGCAATGGACAGCTTCGTGATCATCGAAAGGCCAACGGGAGAGATGCAGAGTTCAGCGGCCGAGTGGATGAAGTAAAGCCCCGCCAGCCACCATACAGCGACCTTGAACGAGGCGTCGGCGTAATGCGTGCCCCAGACAAGGAACAGGAAACCGAGTCCGACACCGATCAGTGCTATGGCGAACTTCACCGGTATGGAAGGCTCAAGCCCCCTACGGCCCAGAACGCCCCACAATATCGACAGAACCGGTGCCAAAGTGACGATGAAGAGGGCATTGAAGAACTGCGTTTGCCCTGCCGAAATGTTGAACAGGCCGAAGATGGAAAGGTCCGTATTCCGGTCGGCGAACAGCGTCAGCGACGATCCCGCCTGTTCGAACAATGTCCAGAACACCACGTTGAACACGACGAGAACCATCGCGGCCAGCATCATCTGGAACTCACGCCGGTCGCCTGCCTTGGCGGACCAGAACAGGATCGCGGGAACGGACACGATAAACGTCCCGAACAACAATTTCCCCATCAGCGGAAGTGCAGCGAGATACCCGATGAACCCTGCGCCTTCGACGGGCTTGGGCGCGTTCATCACATTGTAGAAGAGGAACAGGATGATCGGTGCCGACGCCAGAGCGCAGATGTAGATGATGATCGAGCGATCAGGTCCGGTACGTGCCGGTGCCTCCCCATATCCATCGAGCGCGCCGCCATCAAAACGGATCAGGCACCACGACAGCAACATGCCACAGGCAGCAAGCCCGAAGCCCGCCCACCAGCCGACTGTCGTGGCGAGCAACGGGCAGAGAAGCTGCGAGAACAGCGATCCCAGGTTGATGCCCATGTAGAAGATCGTGAAGCCCGCATCGCGTCGTCGATCACCCACTGCGTAGAGCGCGCCGACCATCGTCGAAATATTGGGTTTGAAGAAGCCGTTGCCGATCGTGACGAATGTCAGGCCGATCAACATGAGGGCAACATAATAAGGCGACCGCACAGCATCCGCCTGAAAGCCGCCCTTGGCTATTTTGCGCGCGATCGTGCCATCCGGCGCGACGAGTTCGACACTGCCGTCATCCTGCCCTTTGACGGCGAGCTTCCGGCCGTTATCCACGACAAACTGCTGCTGCGCATTGTCCGGCGCGCCGACGGTTACTTCGTAACGTGTACCTTCGATCGTGGCGAAAGGCTGTGCCGGACCACCTTCGAAGCAGAGGATGAAGTAGCCCAGCGCCATGACGATGGCCCCGAACTTCACGGCCCTCTTGGACCCAAGGAAGCGATCAGCCAGCAAGCCGCCGATCAGCGGCGTCAAGTAAACAAGGGCTGTGAACCCGCCATAGAGGCCGTTGGTCGTCTGGTCGGAAAACAGGAAATAATTGGCAAGATAGAGCGTCAACAGCGCCCGCATGCCATAAAAGCCGAAGCGCTCCATGGCTTCGGTCGTGAACAGCCGCGCCAGCGGACGCGGGTGGCCAAACCATTGCGGCCGGGTATCAGCCAGATGCTCCGCCGCCTCTGCTCCTGCACCGGGGTCGGCGCTAGAAATAGCCATTCAACGTGCTCCCTGCATCAAACTATCATATTGTCTTGCCGCCTGCGTGGCACGCGATATGGAATGAAGAGTAGCGCAGAAATTGCGCGTGTGAAGAAGATTATTACACGACTGAACGCATGCCGCTGATTGGCGGCGGGTTAAAACAGCGTGACAGAAAGGCTTTGTGTGACCGAATCTACGTTTCTTTTCAACGACCGGTCTTCCCCACTGGCGCTCTTGCGTACTCGCCGGTCTGGCAAACCTCGTGATCTGATCGCGCCGGGACCGGATGCGGCTCAGTTGCGAGGAATATTGGAAGTTGCGATACGGACGCCTGACCATGGCAAGCTGGCGCCCTGGCGCTTCGTCATCGTCGGAGACACCCAACGAGAAACGCTCGCAGAACTTCTGGAGCGCGCCTACCGCGCGGAGAACGCTCAGGCCGGTCGCCTGGAAATCGAGTCCATGCGTCAGTTCGCAAAGCAGGCGCCGACTTTGGTGGTCGCCCTGTCCAGCCCGAAGCTGCATAGCAAAATCCCGGTCTGGGAACAGGAGCTATCGGTCGGTGCAGCAATCATGAACTCGCTCAATGCCACGCATGCCAGCGGCTTTGCAGGCGGCTGGCTTACTGGTTGGCCTAGCTATAGCCCGATGGTACGCGACGCTTTTGGCGGACCTGAAGAACGTATTGCAGGCTTCATCTTCATCGGCACTCCGGGCAGGGAGCAGGAAGAACGGCCTCGTCCCGATTATGATAAAATCGTTATGGAATGGGACATTTAATACCTCTGAACGCTGCTATTTTATCATGTGCGTGCCTTGACGTGAAGGGCTGTATTATGGCACTGCATCAGTCATGGCCGATGAATCAAGACCCGTATATTTGAGGCTTCGCGACATAATTTCTGCGTCTATTCTGGACGGCGAATATGGCGACGGAGACATGCTTCCTTCGGTTCGGGCGTTCGCAGCGCAACAGGGTGCAAACCCGCTGACTGTAGCAAAGGCCTATCAGAGCTTTCAGGACGATGGCCTGGTTATCGTGAAGCGAGGCGTCGGCATGTTCGTGGCTGACGGCGCATCGCGGAAGCTGCGCCGTGCGGAACGTGCCCATTTCCTGGAGAATATCTGGCCGCCGGTTGCTGCGCAGATGCGACGGATCGGCGTGTCATTAGGCGATCTGTCAATCGAAGAGACGGCTTAGCCTTTCCGCAGAAAGCTCATCCGAGCGGCTTCGAGACGCCTTGCCAGCAGCGCGTTGCCGGGGGCAAGCGCAACGGCCTTTTCCAGCAGGTCGATGCTGGCTTGGTTTGGACCGCGGGCCTTGAACAGCATCCAACCATATGCATCGGTCGTAATCGGGCTAGCCGGGAATAGTCTATAGGCATGCTCTGCGTATGTCAGCGCTCGGGGTGTGTCGCCCAACCCAAGATTAGCCCATGACAGATCGGCGAGCAGATAGGCGTCATCATTCCCGATGCGCGCGCGTACAGCTTCCAGCGCTGCGCTGGCGCGGACCCAGTCGTCCGAGTGCATCCATGCTGACGCTGCGAGCCGATTGGCGCCAATGCTTCCAGGGTTCTGCTGTAAATACAGGGTCAGCGTCTGATCGGCGCGAGCAGGAAGCCCTGCCCTCGTCCATGCGCTGGCGAGCCGCAAAGCTACGTTCTCGGAGTAATTGAGATTGGCGGCAGCGACATAATTGTTCGCGGCCTGATCCCATCGGCCAGCCTGCGCCAACGCATCGCCCAGCGCAACATGGGCTTCCGGCGCACCGCGATTGGCGTCGCGCAAAGTCGCCGCACGGCCAAGCGCCTGGCCAGCTTCGCCCCGTGAAAGCAGTATACGAACATAGGATATATTTGGCCCAGCAGCTCTGGTATCTGCGTTGGCCTGGGCGGCAAGCGAGCCAATGTCGGGATCGAGCGGTAATAGCGTTGACGCGCCCATATCCGGTCGCGCTGCGCGAGCCAGTAGGGCTTCCGACCCCGCTTCGTCACCCAGCACCGCTCGCACCCGCGCAGCCATCGTCAGCGTGTAGCTATCGGCATCAGGCCGTTGAGCAAGCGGGGCGAGTATCGCGTCGGCATCCTGCCTTTGCCCGGATTCGAACAGCGCCCGTCCATACAGCAAGCGTGCCTGAAAGTTGAATGGCTGCACCTGAACAAGAGCCTTAAGCGGCTCAGTAGCAAGCGCTGCATTGCCATTAGCAAGATAGATGATCCCGCGAAACAGCAGCATCGCAGGCTCAGCATCCAGGCGCCCCCCCACCTTGTCCATCATCCGTCGCGCAAGATCCATATTGCCTGCTCGTGCGGCGATGACGGCCTGTATGTAAAAAGCGCGCGCGTTTTTGGCGTCCAGCGCAACTATGCGGCGCGTAAGAGACAGCGCCTTTTGCGCCTGCCCCATCTCCGTCAGCGTGGCCGCATATTGCGTCAATGCAGGCAGGTAGTTCGCGTCGATCGCGAGCGCCTGATCGAACCAGGGCAGCGAGGCCTTCATGCCATATTGGTCGCGGATGAGTTCAGCGCGAAGCGTGAGCGCAGCCGGGTCTCGCGGGGCCAACGCCATGGCGCGGTCGCTCGCAGTGAGAGCGGCGGCGCGATCCCCATGGCCAAGATGGAAGCGACTTACATCTATCCAGGTGGCGGCATCCTTCGGCCCCAATATTAGCGACTGTTCAAACGCGGCGGCGGCCTGCGGCGTCTGGCCCAATGCCTGATGCGCGCAGGCTGCAATGCGCGCGGCATAGGCTGCCTGCTCCGGTATCAGGTCCGGCGCCTGTGCCTCCTTCAGGGCGGACGCATAATCACCTGTCAGAAAAAGTGCATGCGCCATCAAATGTCGCGTCGCGCCGAGTTTCGCGCCAAGCGATCGGGCACGCTCCAGTTCTCCCTGCGCACTTTGGCCATCGCCAAGCGCCAGCATGACACGCGCTTGCGCAATGCGCGCGACGGACCACGACGGATCGGCACGGATCGCGTTCATCAATTCAACACGGGCCGCACGGGGATCGTTCTTGGCCAAAGCGACTAGCGCCCGCTGGACCATCGGCCGGGCGTCGTCAGGCTGGCCGGCCAATAACATTTTGGCCGGAATGGCAAGCGACGCCACGCCTACCACCCCCAGCCCGAAGAAAAGAGCCAACCGAAGTCGCTTCATGCCTGTATCTCATATTGCTTGAGCAGGTCGTATAATGTTGGACGACTAATCCCGAGCAGCTTGGCTGCGCCGGAGATGTTGCCCTGAGATCGCGCTATGGCGCGACGAATGGCTTGTCGGTCCGCCACCTCCCGCGCTGCACGCAGATTGATGAGTTCCGTCCCATCACCGTCCGCTGGCAGATCGAGGTCGGCGGCAGTGATCAATTTCCCATCGGCCATTATAACGGCCCGCTTCACGCGGTTTTCGAGTTCCCGCACATTGCCCGGCCATCCCCATGCATCCAGCGCCGCAAGCGCGTCGGGCGCGAAACCCTGAATAGTCGGGTTGGAGGCCGGAGCAAATTGCGACAGGAAGTATTTAGCGACCAGCGTCGCATCGCCGGGCCGCTCCTTCAATGCGGGGATCGTGATGATAATCTGCGCAAGGCGATAATAGAGGTCTTCCCGGAACGCGCCGTCCCGTGTCATTTCCTCCAGGTTATGGTTCGATGCACATATGATGCGCGCATCAACAGCCATTGGCTCCGGCGCACCTTTCCGGTCGACTGCCCGATCTTCAAGGAAGCGCAACAACTTGGCCTGCAGCCCCAACGATAGGCCACTTACTTCGTCCAGAAATAATGTGCCGCCATGTGCAGCTTCGATCTTTCCAGCCTTGCGATCGCCGAATAATTCCTGCTCCAGCACCGCATCCGGTATGGCAGCGCAATTCATTGCTATGAACGGCGCAGATGCAAGGTTGCTGCTTTCATGCACTCCCTTTGCCAATAGCTCTTTGCCCGTGCCGCTTGCGCCAAGCAACATCACCGACAAATTAGTCGCCGCAATGCGCTTGATCGTGCCGATCACCTTCAACATTTCAGGGGCTGCGGTGATCAACTGCGCAGAGAAGTGACTATTTACAGGCGCCTGCTCGACAAGACGCGCATTTTCTCGCTCCAGTGCATGAACGTGAAAGGCGCGACTGACGATCAGTCTCAGTTCGTCAATATCCACGGGCTTTTGATAGAAATCATAGGCGCCCCCGGAAATGGCATGAAGCGCACTTTCGCGCGCGCCGTGCCCGGATGCGACAATGACCTTGGTGTCCGGCTTGATGCGCAGAATTTCGGCGAGGGTCGCGAAGCCCTCCGTCGTGCCATCAGGATCTGGCGGCAATCCGAGATCCAGCGTTACCACGTCAGGCGTCTCTGTCCGCACGAACTCGATCGCTTCTTCACGATCGCCGGCGATGAAAAGCTGATATTCATCATACGCCCAGCGCAACTGGCGTTGCAGGCCGGGATCATCTTCCACGATCAGCAGTTTGGGACGCATGTCAGCCATCAGGCTGCTCGTTCCTGCATTATCGCGGCAGTGGGTTGATCTCCGATCGGCAAGAAGACCGTAAATCGGCTGCCTTCGCCCGGCGTGCTTTCAACGGTGATGCTCCCGCCCATACTATGCGCCAGAGCGCGCGCTTCGAAAGCGCCGATGCCAAAGCCGCCCGGCTTGCTCGACACGAACGGCTTGAAAAGATCTCGACGTATGAAGTCCGCAGTCATGCCGCAGCCTTTGTCCGCCACGGCAATAGTCACGGCCTCGTCAGTCCTCCCAAATTCTATGACGACAGGCTGGCCCTGAGCGCTGGCATCGATGGCGTTCTGCAACAAATGCGCGAGAATTTGCTCCAGCCTCTGCGGGTCCACAGCAGCCTTTGGCGCATGCCCCCGAACCTCGATCTTATGCTGGCGAGAACGAGTGGCCACCACGGCATGAATGATCGGACCAACGTCAACAGAGCGAGCTTCGGCCGGAGGGGCTTTGTTATGCTGCGAAAGCCGTGCAAGCAGGTCGTTCATCTTGCTGACGGCCTCCCGCAGCGTAAGGACCATATCCGCGCGAAACGCTGGATTGTCAGCATGACGCTCGGCATTGCTGGATAGCAAGGATAGCTGACTGACGAGGTTTTTAATGTCGTGCATGATGAAGGCGAAGCGCCGGTTGAACTCGTCGAACCGACGCGCTTCCTCCAGCGCCTGATGGCCCAGCGCTTCGCTGATATAGCTCGCAACCTGCCGCCCTGCCGCGCGCAGCATGTCATAATCCTCCCAGTCCAGTTTGCGGTGGATGCGGGGGCGTCCAAGCAAGATCGCACCGGCAAGCCGATTGAAATGGATCAGCGGTACGAGCGCCCATGCGGACTGGTCGGCGAGCATCCATCGCGCATCGATGTGACGAGCGCTTGCCCGCATCTCGTCCAGCCCCATGATCCATCCGCTTTCCTTCAGCGCCGCCGCGTCACGGGCACTTAGTTGTGACAAACTCGCTGAAAGCCCGGGCCAGTTCCAGACGCAGTCCACAGCAAGGGTTCCGCCCTCGGCAGGGAGCAGCAGCAGGCCGGAGGCGCTTTCCGTGATGTCAGCCAGTGCTTTTACCACGCGCTCGTTCAGGGGTGGCCCGTCGCCCTCTGGCGCTCCCACCGTATCCGTGAAACGCATCCACTCCGCGCGATAATCATAGCGATGCTGAAAGAAATGCTTCGAGATCTGCACTTTGACGAGGCTGTGAAATCGTGGCGAGGGTAATAGGACGAGTGCAGCCACCAGCATGGCGAACAGGGAACCGATCCCGATCATGCGGGCGTGAGACCCGCCAAGCCACTCGACGGCGCTTACGACGATGGCGATCCCGACGATATACAGGCCCACAGCGACGAGCGAGAATGACCGGAATGCGACCGTGCGAGACACGCGCAGGCGCCACTCTCCACCCCCTCGCACCCCCACGCCGATCACCAGCGCCAGAGCCGCCATGCCGACGCCTCGAAGAGCGTATAATTCTCCCGCATTGCCCCGCGACAGGACCGCCAGAGAGTAGAGATTAAGATCGTAGGTCCACATCGCCACCAGCGCCGCCATGACGAGCGCAATGCGGGCGCGACCCTCTGGTGCGGAAATCGTGAAAAGATTGTGCACCAGAACCAGGGCACCTGCCGCAAACATCATGCGCAGAGACAGGCTGAACATCACAACGGAATGGAATGAATCCGCGATGATAGCGGGAGGAAGAAGATCGGCGGTTGTCTGCAGAACGAGAACACCGCCCAGCAACGCGTAGATCCAGGTTATGGATACAGGATGCCCTGAGCGGCGACCTTCACCGCGGCGGAGCATGACGAACATGAAAAGGAGCCAGGCTCCGTTTCGCAGATTCTCGGAGAGACCTGAAATCGGTCGGGTAACGCTGCCGAAGGCCGTATACAGCGCCCAGAGCGCTGTGAACGCCACCGCCGCGCAGAGGAGATTGCGCTCTATGGTAGCGCCGGAACCGCGCATGATGTAGATCGCCAGCGCTGCGAAAAGCGCCGCCGCCAGGGCATGCCCGCCATCACCAACTAATTGGAACATCACGCTCATGGCGGGTCAGCGCGCGCCTTCGGGCCAGAGTATGACCCGAAGTGTCTGAACGAGGATCAGGAGATCGAGAAACGGAGTATAGTTCTTTGCATAATAGAGATCATATTCCAGCTTGTTGCGACTGTCCGCGATCGACGCCCCATAGGGGTAGTTAATCTGCGCCCATCCCGTGATGCCCGGCTTCACCATATGCCGCTCTGCATAGTAACGCAGGTGCTGTTCAAGGTCGTCGACGAACTGCCGCCGCTCAGGCCGTGGCCCGACAAAGCTCATCTCGCCTTTCAGCACGGTCCAGGTCTGCGGCAGCTCGTCGATCCGCAGCTTGCGCAGCCAGTAGCCAAGGCGAGTGATGCGCGGATCATCTTTCTCCGCCCATTGCGCCTGACCGTTGACCTCGGCGTCCTGGCGCATCGTCCGCAGCTTCATGATCCAGAATTCCTGGCCATACAGCCCGACGCGTTGCTGCCGATAAAATGCTGGGCCTTTGCTATCCAGCTTCACGGCCAAGGCTGCGAGCAGGATTACCGGGCCAGTCAG
>JBPPMC010000246.1:0-16200 GCA_051305835.1 Sphingobium sp. | reverse complement strand
GCAAGTGGGTATCCGCCAGGTCGGCAAGGAACCACTGGCGCTGATCATCAGCTATCCGGTGGTGAAGGAGAAGTAGGGCGCGGTGCTGGGGGCCGGGATGGGGGTCTGATTTGGGTGGAGAGCGGAAGGTCGGCTTTGGCGAGAAACCGCTTCAATCAGGCAATAGGTTTTGGTCTGGAAATTTGCGCGTTGGTCCGGCAGCGATAGTCACGCCAAAGCGATCACGAAGCCCAGTGCCGAAGCTGCGGAGTAAAACCAAATCGTTTCATAAAATTTCACACCGGGGAGTGCCAAACAGGCTTATCATCCAGATGACCGGGTAAGCCAGCAAATATCTACTGACCGGTTCGGAAGAACCAATAAACCGGTGACCCATCAATCCGCGAATTGGGTGTCCATAAATTTCGTCTCCAAAAAGCAGGACGGTCCCTAATGTGCGACCAAAATAAGGCTGCAAAGATCGCAGCCAGTCGGAGCGTTCGGAATGAGATATCTTTCATGGAGCATCCGAATAGCAGTCATCGGTGAATGACCGCTTTTGGTATATGGCATGGCCACTCGACAAGCCCAAGTCTGGTCAGCTACTGACCGGCGCGATCATCCTTAAAAAAACAGCTGTTGCCCTCAGGGACGGAGCTTATTTGTAGCCAGCTTCTCGTTGGTGACGAACCGCCAGGATCGTAACCGCGTCATCATCGACGCGGTATCGGGCGACGTAGCCGCCATCGCCAAAGTCGATCAGCCATTCCCGGAAGTGCTCGGGCAGATCGTCCACCAGTCGGCCCATGCGTGGATATGCGCCCAGCGCCTTTACACCCTGCCTTATCGCTTCACCGGCTCGGTGTGCCGCATCGGCGTTCTTGGGTTGCAGAAAATCCCGCAACCGCTGCATGTCCCGGATCGCCGCTGGCGCGAAAACTATTTGTGGCATTCGGGCGCAGATAGCTCATTATCAGTGCCCCAGCTCGCCAGCCACTTATCAACCTCGTCGGCTGTAGCGTGCAGCCCGGTTGCCTGAAACTCGTCCCACGCCTCGAGCGTGTCCTGTCGCAGAACCTCGCGCTTTTCCTCGCGATCGACATATTGCGCGATAGCCTCGCGCATGATCCAATGTGAGGTGCGGCGACGCGTTGCAGCCAAGTGCCGTACGCGCCCTTTTAGTTCATCATCAAGTTTGATGGATGTTGCGGTTGCCATTGCTGCGGCCTCTATAGCAAAAGGTATTACCTAGCACTACTTTAGCTATCTAGTGGGCCATGTCCATCACGAATGCACTACTCCGCCCTCACCCCTAACTTCCCGGCTGGATATACGGCACCCGCGCGAAGAGCTCGCGTTCCCAGCCGCGGGGGTTGTCTTCGACGCGGCTGTTTGTGTCGAAGATCATCGTCGATCGCCGGTCCAGCCGATATTGTGGCCATGGCGACAAGCCCTGCGCATTGGGATCGCCCCGTCGCGCGAAGGCGATGAAGCGGTCCATGACTGCCTCGGCTGCCGCTCGGGCGCCGGGTCCGGTCAGCGATCCGGGGGCGTCGATCGTTCCGAAGGACAGCGGGATGTCCATGGTGTGCGGCGCGCCGCGTTCCGGCTTGATCAGGGAGGCGAAATCAACTTGGTAGACCCAGGTCGGCGCGTCTGCGCGGGCGCGTGCCTCGGCTTCGATCACTTGCCCCGGCCAGCTTCGCCCGGCTGTCGTCGCGGCGTAAAAGACGCGCTCAGGCGACCAATCGGGATATTGCGCGCGATATTGTGACACGATCCATTCGGGCAGAATGTCCATGCGCAAGTCGGACGCCATCCGTTGCGCTAGATTGTCCCAGTTCAGCCCGGCGAGCTTCGGGCCATTGGGGTCGATGAAGGCGCGCGTCTCGTCATGCGTGTTGCCCAGCATCATGGGGATGCGGTTGCCCTGCGGATTGGCGTCGGGCCAGAAGGGATGACGCAGCAGCCACTTCATGTCCAGTACCGGACCCATATACACGCCGCCGCCCATGATCGGATCTTCGGCGGAAAGCGCGTCGATCAACCGTTCGGTCGGCAGGGAGATGAGGGGGGTGAGATCGGCCTCCGTCACGCCCAGCCGCGCAAGATAGGCGGCGGTGCGGCGCGACGCGTTGATCGGGCCGGACGCAGTGACTTGCTGCCCGCTCATCGTGATGGCGCGATGGAACAGGCCGGCGGCGGCGGGCATGCCCATCATCGTCGCAATCTTTGCGCCGCCGCCCGATTGGCCGAACACCAGCACATTGCCCGGATCGCCACCGAATGCGGCGATATTCTGCTGCACCCATTGCAGCGCGAGGATCAGGTCGAGCTGCCCCGCATTGCCGCTATCGGCGAAACGCGGGTCGAGCCGGGCGAGGTACAGATAGCCCAGCGCGTTCAGCCGATGGTTGACGGTAACCACTACCACGTCGCCCCGCGCCGCGAGTTTGTCGCCATAGTTTAGCGGATCGACGACGCTGCCATTCGAATAAGCGCCGCCATGAATGTAGAGCATGACGGGGCGCTTGGCCGCCGCTTCGAGGCCGGGCGTCCAGATGTTGAGGAACAGGCAATCCTCGCTTTCCGGGTCTTGCTTGCCGATCTGCGGGCAGGAGGGGGCGAATTGCGTGGCGTCCGCGGTCCCGCTCCAGGGCGCGGGCGCCAGCGGTGTCTGAAAGCGCCGTTTGGCCGTGTCCTGACCGTAGCGGAGGCCGCGAAAGACGTGGAGGCCGCCTTCCCGCGTGCCGCCTACGCGCCCGGACTTGGTGCGTACGATCGACGAGGTGCTTGCTGCGAGGGCGGGGGCCGCGAGGGTTGCGATCAGCGCGCCAGCGCCCGCCAGGACGCTGCGGCGATCAGCGGCGAACATCCCGATCTCCGTCGAGGAATGCGGCGAGGTCTGCCTGTGAAAAGAGCGAGGCATCGCCCGGCAGTGAATGTTTAAGCGCCGTCAGCGCCAGGCCAGCCTGCGCCGCGGCGGCAATGTCGGTCGGGTCGGTCAACAGGCCGTGCAGAACGCCAGCCGCAAACGCATCGCCCGCGCCGATCCGGTCGACGATTCCCGATATTGCGATTTCATCGGTCTGGTGCGCTTGTCCCGGCGTGTCGATGCGAGCGGCGACGCGGTGACGGTCGGTATCCTCCACATGCCGGGCGGTTGAAGCGATATAGCGCAGGTTCGGGAATGCGGCGAAGGCAGCTTCCGCGGCTTCGCGGCGGCGTTCCGGGCCATCGCCGTGGAATGCCTTGTCCAGCACCAAGGAAATGTCGCGATAATTGCCGAACAATATGTCCGCCATGCCGATCAGTTCGCTTAAGGTCGAGCGCGGATCGCTGTCCCACGCTTCCCAGAGGCGCGCGCGATAATTGCCGTCGAAGATCAGCGTCAAGCCGCGCGCCTTGGCGGCTTTCGCGGCGGCGAGGGCGGCGGCGGCGGAGCGCGGCCCCAATGCGGGCGTGATGCCCGACAGATGGAGATGGGTCGCCCCGGCCAGCACCGTATCCCAATCGAAGTCTGTGGCTTCGGCCAGCGCAAAGGCACTCTCCGCGCGGTCATAGACGATGTCGGACGCGCGCAGCCCAGCGCCGGGTGTCAGGAAATACAGCCCCATACGCCCTGCTGCTCGCGCGACATGCGTGCAATCGACGCCAGCGCCGCTGATCGCGGATATCGCCATCTGCCCCAATGCATTGTCCGGAACTGTGCTGACGATCGCGGTGGCATGGCCGAGGCTCGCCAGACCTATGGCGACATTCGCTTCCGCACCGCCGACATTGATGTCGAGACTGCGGGCCGATCGTAGCAGCAGCTTGTCCGGCGGGGAAAGGCGGACGAGCAATTCGCCAAATGCTACCAACCGGGGAGGCGATGTCGCCATAGTCTTTGCAAGTCCTCTTTTTTAGCGGGCGAGCCAGCCGCCATCGACGGCCAAGATATGCCCGTGGATATAGTTGGCGGCATTGGAGGACAAGAACACAGCCGCGCCGCCAATGTCAGCCGGATCGCCCCAGCCGCCCGCCGGAATACGCTCCAGTATCTGACGGTTGCGGGTCTCGTCCGCCTGCAATGCCGCAGTGTTGTTGGTCGCGATATAGCCGGGCGCGATCGCGTTCACATTGACGCCCTTCGCGGCCCATTCATTCGCCAGCAGCTTCGTGAGGCCCGCCACGCCGCTTTTCGAGGCAGTGTAGCTTGGCACCCGGATGCCGCCCTGAAACGACAGCAGCGACGCGATGTTGACGATCTTGCCACTGCCCTGCGCGATCATGTGACGGCCCGCCGCTTGGGCGAGGAAGAACAGCGACTTGAGATTGGTGTCGATCACCGCGTCCCAATCTTCCTCGGTAAAATCGACTGTGTCCGCGCGCCGGATGATGCCCGCATTGTTGACCAGGATGTGAAGCCCGCCCAGCTTCTCCAGCGTTTCATCGACGATGCGCTGAACCGGCTCTATGCTCGACAGGTCGGCGGAGATAATCTCCGCCTTCCGCCCGAGCGCACGGACTTTCTCGACGGTCTCCTGCGCGGGCGTGCGGCCTACGGCGGCGACATCGGCGCCCGCGCTGGCAAGTGCCACCGCCAGCGCCTGCCCGATGCCGGTATTCGCGCCGGTGACGACCGCCACCTTGCCCGTCAGGTCGAAGGGATTGTTCATCGCGCCGCTCACTTCAACTGGCAGATATCGAGCACGTTCATGTCGGTATAGTCGAGATTTTCGCCACCCATCGCCCAGATGAACGCATAGCTTTTCGTACCCGACCCCATGTGGATCGACCATGGCGGCGAGATGACGGCTTCTTCGTTGCCGATGACGATGTGACGCATCGCTTCCGGCTCACCCATATAGTGAAAAACCTTGTCGTTGCCGTGCAGGTCGAAATAGAGATAAATCTCGCTGCGGCGGTCGTGAAGGTGGGGCGGCATGGTGTTCCACACGCTGCCGGTTTCCAGCACGGTGAGGCCCAGCAGCAGTTGCGCGCTTTCGCAGACGCCGGGGATCACGAGCTGATAGATGGTGCGGTGATTGGAATTATCGAGGTCGCCGCGCTCCAGCGGATTGGCGTCAGCCAGCGTGATCTTCTTGATCGGGCAGACCTTATGCGCGGGCAGCGACGCGATGTAGAAGCGCGCTTCGGCGCCTTCGAAAGTCACGTCGGTCGAACCCATGGGCACGTAGAGGCATTCCTTGTTGCCAAGGTCGAAGCGCTGACCGTCGACGGTCACTGCGCCGATGCCGCCGATGTTCACCACGGCCATTTCGCGGCGTTCCAGAAACGTCTTGCCCGCGGCCGAAGGGGGAACGGTCTGCGTGGGGAGTGGCAATACGCCACCGGCAGGCACGGCGCCGCCGATCACGAAGCGCTCATTATGCGAATAGTTCAGGCGGACTTCGCCGCTCACAAACATGTCGGTCACGAGATAACGGTCCCGCAACTGCCCATTATCCACACCATCCATCATATCCGGATGCGTCGCGTGGTAGGTCTTCTCGAACATGGCAAATCCTCGATTGTCTAATTGGAAACCGGTGTCATTTACGGTGCGATTATCAGGATTGCGCGATCGGTGCAACTGATCCGCGGCGAATCAGAGTCGAACTGAAGGTCGACGGTTCGGCGACTTCGGCCTTCTCGCCAATGGCCGTGCCGATCAACTTGAGCGCGGCGGCGCGTCCCATCGCAACGATCGGCCAGCGGACAGTCGTGAGCGGCGGCCAGACGCGGGTGGTGAGCGGGGTATCGTCGAAACCGATGATGGATAGCTGCTCGGGGACTTCGATGCCGCGCAGGCGCGCCGCGTAAAGAACGCCCGCCGCCATCTCATCATTGCTGGCGAAAATGGCGGTGGGGCGTGACGCCAAATCGAACAGGCTTTCCGACGCGGAAACGCCCGATTCGAAGGTGTAATGCCCGTCGGCAATCAGGCTGCGGGGCAGGCTGATCCCGGCTTCCGTAAGCGCAAGTTCAAAACCTTCGCGCCGTTCTTTGGCGGAGCGGAAACCATGCGGCCCGGCGATCAGCCCTATCCGTCTGTGGCCTTGGGCGATCAGGTAGCGTACTGCGTCGGCCACGGCATCGCGGTCATTGGACGCGACCATATGCTCCGGATCGTCAAGCACGGCGGAACCCATCCGGACATAGCGGCATCCCTCCTCATCGAGCATGCGCGCGAGCTTGTCGTTCTCCGAAATCGGCGGCAGCACCACCACGCCAAACAGCCGCTGGCGCGTCACGAAACTCTTGATGTCGTCCATCAGGCCGTTCGATCCGCGATCCACGGGCCGGATCACCAGTTCGAATTCGGTGCCGTGCAGCGCTTCCAATATGCCTTGCTGCATGCTGAGGATCATCTGGGCATTGGGGTTGTCATATATGAGGCCGATCAGGAAATTGCGGCCCAGCGCCAGCGCGCGCGCCTGCGGATTGGGGACATAGCCCGTGTCGCGGATGATCTCCTCGACCTTGTCGCGGGTTTCCTGGTTCAGCAGCGGCGACCGGTTGATGACGCGGCTTACCGTCTTTTTGGACACGCCCGCCATGCGGGCGATGTCATTGATGGTCAGTTTGGGAGCGGTCCCGTCATCGTTCAATTGTTTCGCCATACGGCTTTATACCCAGGGTTTGTAGAAGCGCCAGTGATCGTGCTGTCGCCGCAATGATCTTGCTCAAACTATTGACACCGGTGTCTTATAGCATCAAACACAGGCATCGAGCGAGAGGAAGACTGTGACTACCACCCCTAATGCCGCAGAAATTGCCGGAGAAATTGCACGCCAATTTGTAGAGGCGCGCCGTCTGGCTGTGCCGCTGCCGTCATATCCCGGCCCAATTCCCGGAACGCTGGCGGATGCCTACACGATTCAGGATCGCGCTCTTTCCGAAGCGTCCGGCGTCGTAGGTGGCTGGAAGGTCGGCAGAATAAATCCTCCTACGTCCGATCGATATGGCGCCGACCGGCTGGCCGGGCCGATCTTCGTGTCCGCCATTACCGATGCCCAGCCCGATTCCCTGGGCTATATCTTCACGCAGGGCTTCGGAGCCGCGGAGGCGGAATTTCTGTTCCGGATCGGCAAGACGCCGGACCCGGCGAAAACGAGCTACACGCTGGAGGAAGCCGCTGCGCACATCGACGCGGTGCATCTGGGCATGGAGATTGCGAGTTCGCCGTTTCCCGGCATCAACGCGCATGGTCCCGCCGTGACCGTATCCGACTTCGGCAATAATAATGGCCTCATCGTCGGCGCTCCGGTAGAAGACTGGCAGTCGGGCGCGTTCGAGGATGTGGAAGTTCAGGTGACGATCAACGGCACGGTGGCAGGCACCGGCAAGGCCAGCGCGTTCACCGATGGTCCTACCGGATCGGTCCGCTTCCTGCTGGAAAATCTGGCGCAGCGCGGAATAGCTCTCAAGCAGGGCGACTGGATCTCGACCGGCGCCGTATCGGGCGTGCATCAGGTGAAGGAAGGCGACCGGGTGGAAGCCAGCTTCGGCCCGCTGGGCACGATCAATTGCGCGATCGTGGCGCAGCAGGCGCAATAATTTAATCGACGGCATAGAACCAGGTTGCACGAGACAGGCTGCACGAGACGGCTGGGGCAAAAGCGAGGACAGCATGGAAGAGACGGTACAGAAGGCAGGCGAGCGCGTAGGGCGCTATCGTTGGGTCGTCGTCGGATTGCTGTTCGCGGCAACCGCGATCAATTATATCGACCGTCAGATGATCGGCGTGCTGAAGCCTACGCTCGTAGCCGAATTCAAATGGTCCGAAACCGACTATGCCAACATCGTCTTCTGGTTCCAGGCTGCCTACGCGATTGGTTACATCGGTTTCGGCCGCATCGTCGATCTGATCGGCGCGCGCCTCGGCTATACGATCGCTGTTGCCGTCTGGACCGTTGCGCATGTCGCGCATGGCGGCGTCCACAGCCTCATGCAGTTTACCGCCGTGCGCTTTGGCCTTGGCCTGGGCGAAGCGGGCAATTTCCCGGCGGGCATCAAGGCCGTGACCGAGTGGTTTCCGCAGAAGGAACGCGCTTTCGCCATCGGATTGTTCAACGCCGGCGCGAATGTCGGCGCAATCGTCACGCCCTTGCTCGTGCCATGGATCACCATCCATTATGGCTGGCGCATGGCGTTCATCATCACCGGCGTTTTCGGTGTGTTGTGGTTGGCCGCGTGGCTCATCATCTATCGCCGCCCGGAGGACCATAAGCGCGTCACTCCGGAAGAAGTCGCCTATATTCAGCAAGACCCAGCCGATCCGATAGTCCCCATCGGCTGGCGCCAGATCATGATGGTCAAGGAAAACTGGGCCTATGCGATCGGCAAATTCTGCATCGACCCGATCTGGTGGTTCTTCCTGTTCTGGCTGCCGGGCTATCTCGGCACGCGCTATGGCCTCGACCTCGTCAGCTTCGGCCCGCCACTCGTCGCGATCTACATATTGTCCGACTTCGGCAGTATTGCGGGCGGGTGGCTGTCGAGCCGCCTGATGCGCGCCGGAATGACCGTGAATGCCGCGCGGAAGATCACGATGCTGATCTGCGCCTTCGCCGTGCTGCCGATCTTCTTCGCGCAATCCATCGATAATCTGTGGGTCGCAGTGCTGGTGATCGGACTGGCGACGGCTGCGCATCAGGCCTTCTCCGCCAATCTGTATACGCTGCCGTCCGACTTGTTTCCGCGCGCAGCCGTGGGGTCCGTGGTCGGCATTGGCGGCACGGCGGGCGCGATCGGTGGCATGCTGATGGCCAAATATGCCGGCTATGTGCTGGACGGGATCGGCAGTTACGCACCCCTTTTCGCGGTCGCTGCGAGTGCTTATTTCGTGGCTCTGCTTGCCATCCATCTGCTCTCGCCCCGGCTTGAGCGCGTGACGGTCTAAGGATTACTCCGCATCGTGAAAAAAGCCCTGCAAATCCATTCCGGCGACAGCGTCGCCGTCGCGCTCGCACCGCTGTCTTCGGGGGAGTGCGTGGATGTGGGCGGCGGGGATATCATACTGCGGCAGGATATTCCCTCGGGCCATAAATTCGCAATCGTCGATGTCGCAGAAGGCGACAACGTGTTGCGCTATGGCTTCCCGTTCGGACGGGCCACGGCACCGATCAGCGTGGGCGATCATGTCCACAGCCACAATGTACGCACCGCGCTCGGCCTGGGCGGCGAATATCGCTTCGATGCGGAACATGTTGCGACAGTGCCACAGCCAAGCGAGCGCCATTTTGACGGCTATGGTCGCGAAGATGGCGCGGTGGGCACGCGAAACGAGATATGGATCATTCCGACGGTTGGTTGCGTGGGCCGGACGGCGGAGCGGCTCGCGACGCTGGCATCGGCGAACCTTGCGCCGGGCATCGACGCGGTGCTGGCGCTGCCGCATCCCTATGGCTGCTCGCAGCTTGGTGACGATCTGGACGGCACGCGGCAGGTTCTGGCGGCGCTGGCCTGCCATCCCAATGCCGGCGGCGTGTTGCTGATCGGCCTGGGTTGCGAATCCAATCAGCTTGCGACGTTAAAGACGCTTATCCCCGAAGGCCGCCTGCATCGCATCCGCACTCTGGGCGCGCAGATGTCCGAGGACGAGATCGAAGAGGGATTGCAGGCCATTGCCGAATTGTCGGCGATCGCGGGCAAGGACCGGCGCGCGCCTTTCCCGCTTTCCAGGCTGCGGCTCGGCGTCAAATGCGGCGGCTCGGACGGGTTGAGTGGCGTTACCGCCAATCCGCTGATCGGCCGGATGGCGGATGCGGTCGGCGATGCGGGCGGTAGCGTGATCCTGACCGAGATACCGGAGATATTCGGCGCGGAGCAGTTGCTGATGGATCGCTGCGCCGACCGCAAAACCTTCGACGCGCTGGTCGGCCTCGTCCGTCGCTTCAAGCAATATTTCGCCGATCATGGCGAACCGGTTTCGGAGAATCCCAGCCCCGGCAATATCAAGGGCGGAATCACGACGCTGGAGGAAAAGTCGCTCGGCGCGGTGCAGAAGGGCGGCCATGTCGAAGTGACCGATGTGATCCCCTATGCCGGTCGCGCGTCGCGCACGGGGCTGACCATATTGGAAGCGCCGGGCAATGACGCGGTGTCGATCACGGCGCTGGCGGCGGCGGGCGCGACGCTCACGCTGTTCTCTACGGGGCGCGGCACGCCGCTTGGCAGCCCGATCCCAACGCTCAAGATCGCATCCAACAGTGCGCTGGCAAAGGCCAAGCCGCGCTGGATCGATTTCGACGCGGGGGTGGTGCTGGAACATGGACTGGATGTGACTGCCGAAGAACTGCTCGACCTCGTCATTGCCACGGCGTCAGGCAATTTAAGCCGCAACGAGCAGAACGACGAGCGCTCGATCGCGATCTGGAAGAAGGGCGTTACACTGTAGCGGCTTTACGCCGCCACAGTTTCGAACTGCGCCAAAGCGCCGCGCGCACCATTCCGTTCCAAAATGTCGAGCCAGTAGGTCAGCGCCTCCCGCAGAACATCATTGTTCCGCAGGGTGGCAGGGAAGACGGCCTCGACGCCCATGATCCCCCCAACGCGATCGGCCGCATCAGCCCGGTCCGCAATTGCCGCGGCGAGCGTATCGGCCAGCGGATCGTCCACCACATAGGCCTCGCCCAGATCATCGCGCGCGCCCTGCCAGCGTATCCACGCTGCCACGGCCAGCGACAACGCATGGATGCTCTCGCCCTTCTGCAATCGTGCTTCGATGGGGGCGAGCAGCCGCTGCGGCAGCTTCTGCGATCCGTCCATCGCGATCTGGCGCGTGCGATGCAGCAGCGCGGGATTGTCGAACCGTGCCATCAATGCCTGGCGATAGGCGGCGACGTTCAGCTCCGCAGGCGGCGACAATGTGGTCTGCGCCTCGTCCCAAAGCTGCTCTACGAAATGGCGGGCGGCAGGAATCGCCAGCACTTCATGCACATGGTCAATCGCAGCCAATCCGCCCAGATAGGCGATGCCGCTATGTGCGCCGTTCAAAAGCCGCAACTTGGCTTCCTCCCATGGGGCGACGGACGTGGTGATCTGCACCGCGTCGGCAAAGTCGGGGCGTTCGCCGCAGAATTTGTCCTCGATCACCCATTGGCAAAAGGGTTCGGTCTTGACCATCGCCCTGTCTTCGACGCCCAGATGCTCCTGCATCGCGGCGATGTCGGCCTCGGTCGTGGCAGGCACGATTCGGTCGATCATGGTCTCGGGGAAAGCGCCTTCGGCCACTATCCATTCGGCCAGCGCGGGGTCATGGCGTTTGGCCAGCGCGATCACGGCAGCGCGCAGGCGGGAGCCATTATGCGGCAGATTGTCGCACGATATCGCGGTGAATGGCTTGAGGCCTGCGGAGCGCCGCATAGCCAGCGCCGCGACGAGGAAACCCGGCGCGGTTTGCGGGGTATCCAGACTCGCCAGATCAGCCGCCATCTGCGGGTCGCTTTCGATCAATGCGCCGGTGGCGGGATCGAGTTTATAGCCTTTCTCGGTGATCGTCAGCGTGACGATATGCGTGTCGGGACGGGCCAGCACCGCCAGAAGTTGCTGCGGCTGTTCAGGCGCGACCAGAACGTCGCGTACTGCGCCGATCAACTGGATGCGCTCGCTTTGCCCATCGCGGACCAGCACGGAATATAGCCCGTCCTGCGGCACCATCTGATCGCGCACAGTGGGCGACCGTAGCGAAGCGCCCACAATGCCCCAGCGCAAATCGCCACGGTTCAAAACGCCTTCGAAAATTGCGGCCTGATGGGCCCGGTGAAACGCTCCGATGCCCAGATGCACCACGCCGCAAAGCACTGCGCCGCGATCATAGGCGGGGCGTTCGACCGAGGCGGGCAGGGCGCCCAGCGTGGTGGCGGACAGCCGCGTCACAGCTTGTATGCCTGCTTTGCCAGATCATAGGCGAGCGCGCGTGCCACTTCGAAGGCTTCATCCATTTCCAGGCGATGTTCGACCACCAGCCGCGCAAGGAAGGCGCAATCCATCCGTCGGGCGACATCATGCCGCGCCGGGATCGACAGGAAAGCGCGCGTATCGTCATTGAAGCCGACCGTGTTGTAGAAGCCCGCCGTCTCCGTCACGCGCTCGCGGAAGCGGCGCATACCTTCCGGGCTGTCATGGAACCACCAGGGCGGGCCAAGCCGCAGCGATGGATAATGCCCCGCCAAAGGCGCAAGTTCGCGCGAATACACGTCCTCATCCAACGTGAAGAGGATCAGCGTCAGTCGCGGATCATTGCCATAGCGGTCGAGCAGCGGCTTGAGGCAGGAGACGAATTCACCCGCCGTTGGAATGTCGCCGCCCTTGTCGCGGCCGAAGCGGGCCAGCACGGCTTCATTGTGGCTGCGGTGCACACCGGGATGCAGTTGCATCACCATGCCGTCCTCGATCGACATGCGCGCCATTTCGACGAGCATGTGGCCCCGGAAAAGCTCTGCATCCTGCGGGCTGGCGGGGGCGGCTAGCACCTTCTGGTAAAGCGCCTCGATCTCCGCCGGCTCCAGCCAGGCGGTAAAGGCGGAAGGGTGGCCGTGATCGGTGGACGTAGCGCCAGCCTCGCGGAAGTCGGCGCGACGCCTGACATGGGCGCGCAGATATCCGCCGAAAGTCGAGACATCCTCACCCGCCACTTCGCCAAAGCGCCGGATGTTGTCGGCGAAGTTGAGGGCTTCGGGGTCCAGCACCGGGTCGGGGCGATAGGCGGTGACGACGCGGCCCAGCCAGCCGCTTTCCCGGATCGCGCGATGATGCGTCAGCAGATCGAGCGGGCCTTCGGTGGTGGCGAGCAATTCGATATTGAACCGCTCATACAGCGCGCGCGGGCGGAACTCGGGGGTTTTCAGTGCGGCGTTGATCACGTCGTAATAATGGTCCGCCGTCTCCGGCTCCAGTCGCACGTCGAGACCGAACGCCTCTGCAAATACCCAGTCGAGCCACATGCGCGAAGGAGTCCCGCGCAGGAGGTAATAATGGCGGGCGAACAGATGCCAGATCTTGCGCGGGTCTTGCTCCGTCGCACTGCCGTCCACCGTGGGTATGCCCAACTGGTCGAGCGCTACACCCTGGCTCATCAGCATGCGGAAAACATAGTGATCGGGGATGATCAGCAATTCGGTCGGGTTGGCAAATGCCTCGTCATAGGCGAACCATCTCGGGTCGGTATGGCCATGGGGGCTTAGGATCGGCAAGTCCTTCACCGTGACGTAGAGCGCGCGGGCAATGTCACGCGTCTGCGGCTCGGCGGGGAAAAGACGGTCGGGGTGGAGGTGTAGCGGATGAGTCATGGTCGAGGTCCATTGATACCGGTGTCAGAGACGCGATTAGCCGATCTGGCCAACCTTCACTAGAGCAATCTGCCGATCCGCCGTTTGAAGCGGACCGGCTGATCGGCGGCGGCGCGTCGGCCCAAAAAAAAGCCAGCCGTCGGGGAGGACGGCTGGCTTGCGCCGCTATGCTTGATGGGGATGTCAAAAAGCGTAGCGTGCGCCCAAGTTGAATTGCCGTCCGCTGTGCGTCAGCACATTGAGGCGATTGGTCTCATCGACGAACTGGTCGTTCTTCGCATCGGTCAAGTTGATCATTTCCAGGCTGATCTTCAGCTTGTCAGTGAGGTTGTAGGAAACCTGCGCATCGACGTTCGTGGCGGAATTGGTGCCGTTATAGGCATTGCCTTCGGTCCCCGGCACGGCGGTCAGATATTTCGAGCGGTAGGCGACCGATCCACGGATCGAGAATTTGTCCGTCTCATAATAGAGCGTGGCGTTTGCAGCCTTCTTCGAAAGGCCCACCAGCGGCGCGGTGACCGAGCTGCCGCCAGTGGCGGAGGTGAGATATTGGATATCCGACTTCACATAAGTGAAGTTGGCCAGCACGCCGAAGTTCTGAAGGAAGCCGGGCAGGAAGCTGAAAGGCTGCTGCACGTTGATTTCAAAACCCTTGAGGATACCGCCGCTTGAGTTCACCGGCTGGCTGACGATGAAGATATCGGTAGCCGAGGCCGATGTTCCGTCCAGCAGCGAAGCGGGCAAGCCGAGGCTGTTGAACGGCACGCCGACGCTCAAATTCTGAACGAACGTGCCGATATCCTTGCGGAAAGCCGAGAGAGCATAGATCGCGCCCTGGCTCGGATACCACTCGATCGATGCATCCAGATTCTTGGACGATGTGGGGATCAGATCCGGATTGCCGGACGAGAAGGTGCGGTTGCCGCCCGAGATCGACAGATTGCCGCCCGGCGCAATTGCCGAGATGCCAGCACGCGCCAGCGTCTTGGCGGCGGCGAAACGCACCTGCAGATTGTCGGTGATGTTTCCGACGATGTTCATTGAAGGCAGCCAACGCTCATAGCTACGGTCTGCGGTCACCAGGCTGATGGTCGAACCCTGGCTTGCATAGCCTGTCGAGCGCTGATCGGTATTGACGTAGCGGACGCCGATATCGCCCCGGATAGGCACGCCAAGGTCATCCATGTTGAACTGCGCCATACCCCAGGCGCCGATGTCCTTCTCCCGCACGGTGATGTAGGAGCCGCGCGCACTGGAATTCTCGATGCCGCCGGTCGCATAGATCGGATTGCTGTAGATGCCGTATTGGTTGATGAATGCGGACAGATCGGGGGCGATCCATGCCGTCGGTGTGCCTTGCGGAACCGACAGCCCCTTGCCGAAGCCGGAGAAGAGCGTCGTTGCGCCCGCGAGCTGCGCGGCCGTCAAAGGCGCGACCACCGATTCACCAGACAGCCGGCGAATTTCGGTCGATCCATATTCGAACTTGCGCCAGTCGGCACCGGCCTTCAGCGTGACGATCGGATGGGCTTCCCATTCGACGAAGCCCTTGGCGCTGGTAAATGTGTTCTTCACGGTCTGCGGACGGATGCGGACTTCCGACGTGCCGTTCACGAAGCCGAAGGTCGCAGGGTTGCCGACATCCACACCGGGGCTGATCGTCGGGAAGCGAGTGGAGAAGTCATATTTGAAGTTGTTGGTGTTGGCCGCGTCGATCGTGACCGTGGTCTGGATCGGGTTGGTGAAATCCGACGAGGCGTAGCCTGCGACGCCGCCAAATTTGAAGGTGTCGCTGAACTTGTGATCGATCGTGCCGGTGAACTGATAAAATTCAGTGCGCAGAACGTCATAACGCGACTGCGAGCGCAGATCGACATTGTCGAACGTGCCGCTGATGATGTTGTTGTTCTCGTCGACCTTGCCGTCGCGGATGATCGTCTGCGGCTTGCCCGTGCCTGAACGGCTGAAGCCGATTGCCTGCAACTGATTCTCTCTGCGCGTGCCATCCAGATAGGAATAGAGCGCATCGAGCGAGATGAGCGTGCGATCGGTCGGCTTGAACTGGATCGATCCCGCCGCGCCAAGCCGCTTCTGGGAGATGTCATAGCTGACGAGACCGGGAATGCGCGGGTGATAGAGGGCGGTTTCCGGGTTGGCGTCGTTGATCTGTGCCAGGGTGTAGCCGGGCAGGGTGGAGGCAGCATTGAACCCGCCGTTGAACCCGCCATGGCTCCAGCGCGTGATGTTCGCGCCTTCTTCCTTCAGCTTGCGCTCTTCGTAGGCGACCGACAGCAGCACGCCGAAGGTGCCATCGGATGTCTGGGTCGTGACGAGGCCCGAGAGGCGCGGCGTCGCCTTTTCCTTCAGGTCGTTATAGCTTGCCGACGCGGACATGACCGCGGTTGGCTTGCGATAATCGAGGGGGCGCGAGGTCTGAAGATCGACCGTACCGCCCAGCGAACCTTCCTCGACATCGGCCGTTGCGGTCTTGCGCACCGAAAGGCTGTTGAACAGGTCGGACGAGAAGATGTTGAAGTCGAAACCGCGACCGCGATTGACGCCGCCGCTATTGTCCGTGCCGCCCGTGGTGCCGATCGCTTCCATGCCATTGATGCGGACGCGCGTGTAATCGGGGCCAAGGCCGCGCACCGAGATATTGCGGCCTTCGCCGTTCACGCGGCTGATCGCGACGCCCGGAATGCGCTGCAGCGACTCGGCGAGGTTGAGATCCGGAAATTCCGCGATATCCTCTGCCTTGATCGCGTCGACCGTGGCGGTCTCGTTGCGCTTGATGTTGATCGCGCTGCTAAGGCTGGCGCGGAAGCCGGTGACGACGATATCGGGCGCGGCATTGTCTTCCTGCACGACGGTCGCGTCCTGCGGAGCGGCGGCATCCTGCGCCGGGGCCGGGTCTGCAACCGGGGCAGGAGCGGGTGCCTGG
>JBPPMC010000027.1:0-4832 GCA_051305835.1 Sphingobium sp. | reverse complement strand
ATCCGTCTCAGAAACGGATTCGTGTGGGTTCGCATCCCACGGTCATCACTCGAACGCGGAACCGCCGGAAGCGGTCGGAGTGTCGACGGATGCCAAGCGTGTACAATCCCAGGACTTCGGAGAACTGCCATGAGCGACGAAGCGGGACGGATCGCCGAACTGGAGGCGGAACTGGCGCGTGTCAAGCGTGAACGGGACATGCTGCAGTCCACGGTCTCCTATCTTGTCCGCAACGAGGAGTTAGACCGGCCGATGACGCCGGAGGAGTTGGACGAGCTGATGAATGCGCCGCGTGGCGCGCCGATCCGCAGCGTTCTTGCGGAATACCAGGCACGGATCGTGCAAGCCCGTGGATAAGCCCGAAGCACCGAGGAGCAATGCATGTTTTTTACCAATGATCTGATCGAGCACTTTAGTTCAGGTCACTTTGATTTGGATTTCTCACATATGGAATTGACCCAGAATTCGTCCCAATCTCCAATTATCTACTCAGGGATGGGCAATATCAAACAGAATTCGGATGGAAGGCTCGCGTTCAAGATCTATGCAACGAGTTGCACCAACATAGACGACAATTCTCGTTTTGAAACAGGCGGATTAGCTGGATCTCTGTATGAAGATCAAAGATACTACACGCTGAAAGCCACCGATATTTATGGACGAGAGTGGTCTAGTATTAGAATAATCCCATCTGTCCGGGCTATTGGTTTCAACAGCTCGTCGAGAATTGCTTATGGTTCACTTCACTCATTGCACCACGAAAGACAATCCTCGCTGCCAACGAAATTTTGGACACTGAATCTTCAAATATTAGCAGATTCCCAGATTTCACCAAATGCTTCTACTGATATTTTGACTAGCGTATCGAACAACACAAAGACATCATCTTCAAAAATGGACAGAGCAATTTTTGATTGCCCATTCGGAACCTTTGATATACACAAAGATGCGTTGGGCATTCACATTAGCATATCCAGCAAGCTCGCATTCCAAGACAATTTTACTTCCAGGATATTGGAAAGCTTATGCTTAGTATTGTCACGCGAACTCTCATGGAGTTCCATTACCTCTTTTGGCCCTGGAATAGAAGAGATAAAGCTTTATGATATTCGCCGCTACGACACGCGGGGCACCCAACCCCCATGCGTGCTTGAAGTATACAATGACGGATCGGCGTGGAATCTATTTAGAACATATCTAGGCTTTATAATGAATGATACTCGAATAGGCTACCACGACTGCTCAAGATATATCCTTATGCCCCTTCGCCTAGGCAACAGTACTATAGAATCGCAATCGCTGGCTCTATGTGTCGCAATTGAAGGCATAACAAGACAATTTGCCTCTCAGGCGTGCAATGCAGATCAAACCAATTTGACCGCTCTCGAATCATTAAGAGGATATATTCAAGTTTGGCCCGACGCCAATGAACTTCCATCACGAAGCATCCGTGACAGAGCCTTAGGTGCCATCTCTAGACTAAGTAGCCCAAGCATTCCTAGTATCCTGCGGCATCTCCATTCTGCACAGATTGTTTCCCAGCGATGCGCTGAAGCGTGGAGCAAGCTAAGAAATCGGCTAGCGCACGCTAATAATGAAAATGTGATAACCACCCAATCAATGGTCGATCTTTACAACTCCACTTTGGTGCTCCTTTACCAATTAGTTTTCCACATATGCCAATTCCAGGGGACATACATAGACTATTCTACCAGAGGATTTCCTCACCAGGCATACCCGACGCCACACGAATAAGCACTCGCTCACTAGTTTATTCACTTTCATGTCAGGATTGTAGTTATCACTTCCCCGCGAGCGCCCGGGCCTTCTTCACCAGTTGCAGGAACTCGGCGCGGTACGCCCCCGGATCCTCGGTCATCGAAGCGCCTGCCAGTTCCTCCACCAAGGCGTAGTTCGCGCTGCCCTTGTACTGCGAATCCCGCAGCAGCATCCCGAACGCCGCGACTGACGCCGCGAACTGGAAATCCTGCGTCGGCTTGTCGAACGACTTCGCCACGTCGCCGACCGGGATTTCGCGCAGCACGCTTTCGTCCTTGTCGGGCTGCTTGTGCCGCAGCTTCAGCACGAAGGCTTCCTTTGCCTTGTCGTCCGCGGCGGGTTTCGCCGGTTCCGGCGAAGGCTGGTAGCGCAGGCCTTCCCCCTTCTGAACCACCGCCTCCACAGGCACCAGTTCGTACAGGGCCGTTACGGTATGCCCCGCGCCCATCTCTCCGCTGTCCTTCTTGTCGTCGTGGAAATCCTGCGCGGCCAAGATGCGCTTTTCGTAGCCGATCAGCCGGTACTGAGCGATCCGGGCCGGGTTGAACTCGATCTGCAGCTTCGCATCCTTCGCCACGGTCACGAGCGTGCCGGAGAGCTGTTCGACGAGCGCCTTCTTCGCCTCGGCGATGCCGTCGATGTAGGCGTAGTTGCCGTTCCCCTTGCCCGCGAGCTTCACCATCATTTCGTCGCGCAGGTTGCCCATGCCGAAGCCGAAGACGCTGAGGAACACCCCCGTCTTGCGTTTGGCTTCGATCAATTCCAGCAACGCTTCCGTACTGGTGGTGCCGACGTTCCAATCCCCATCGGTACACAGCACCACGCGGTTGACGCCCTTTTCGATGAAGTGCTTCTGCGCGGTGTCGTAGGCGCGCTGGATGCCGTCGCTGCCGTGGGTGGAACCCCCGGCCTTGAGTTCGTCCAGGGCGCGATTGATCGTTTCCTTCTGCGAGGCGTTGGTCGATTCGAGGTTCAGCTTGCTTTCCCCGGCGTAGGTCACGATCGCCACGCGGTCGTTCTCGCCGAGCTGCGCGGTCAGCAGTTTCATCGCCGCCTTCACCAGCGGCAGGCGGTTCGGTGCATCCATCGAACCGGAGACGTCGATCAGGAACACGAGATTCGTTGGCGGCCGCTTGTCCTTGTCGATGGCCTTGGCCTTGAGCGCGATCCGCGCGAGCCGGTGTTTCGGCTGCCACGGGCATTCGCCCATTTCCACGCGCACGGCGAACGGATCGTTCCCCTCCGGCGGGGCATCCTTGTACGGGAAGTAGTTGATGAGTTCCTCGATCCGCACCGCGTCCGCCGGCGGCAGGCGGTTCTCCGTGATCATCTTCCGCAGGATCGAATAACTGGCCGTATCGACATCGACGCCGAACGTGGAGAGCGCAGCTTGGCCCTTGGTTTCGGTGAATGGGTTTTCGATGGTTTTGGAGAAGCGGTCGCCTAAGGGATTTGTCTCCTGACGCTTACGCTGCTCGCCTTCGTAGAACTGGATCTCTGCGTCGAGCACTCTGATGTCGGGATGATCACGCCCCATCCCGGTGGACATCTTGGTTTGCCGCTGTTCAAGTAGCAACTTCAAGTGACGTTCGGTGTCGTTTGGCGATGGCTTTTGTTCGCCACGCAGATTGCCGTTTAGTTCGATGCGGTCTCTCGGTGAACTGGCAGGCAGCTTAGACTCACCCGCCGCGACCGGGATGCCGCCAGGTGCGACCGCCACCGTGCCACCACTAGGCGGCATGTTGATGGTCGCCGTACCTGTGAGTGTAAGGGGAGCTGTAATTTTCGGGGTTTCGGGATATGGTTCCATGAGAGGTCGAACGGGCTTGGCAGGCTCTTGAGGTGGACCTTTCGACGCCTGATGCGGCAACCCCTCGGCGACTTCCTTCTGCGCTTTCGGCACAGGACCACCGATGCTTGGCCTGGGATTTCCTGAGATCGCCTTATCTACATCTGGGTAACCGCTGGATTTATTTCGTCCCTCACCGGGACCAGCCGGCTGATCGTTCTTGACGATGGCCGCTTCCACCGTCAAATCCTCGTCGAGCACGCCGTCTTCACCCCGTGCAGGGCGGCCCGTCTGCACAACATCCACACCCTTCCCGCTATTCACCAACACCCCCACGCAGAACAGCACCATCGCCGCGATGGTCGCGGCCCACGCCACCGACTGCCGCAGCGCCCGCCGCTTCGCGGCCGACGCCACCACGGTTTCGCCCCTGGGCGAAACGACCGCCGGTTCCATCGCCAGTTGCTGCGACAGGTGCTGCCCCAGCGCCGCCGTCTCCTCGACGGCCGCCCGCGCCTCCGGATCGGCGGCGATCCGCGCTTCCACGGCCACCTTCTGCGCGGCCGTCAGGCCGGGATCGCCCAGCGCGAACGCCGTGAACTCCGGGCCGTATTGTTCCGCTTCCATGATTCTCTCCCGTGTTATGCGAGATGCGGCAGGCTTGCCCGCAAGGATTTCAACGCCCGGTGCAGCAGCACCCCGACATGCGACTCGGTGAGCCCCATCACGCCGGCGATCTCGCGATACGAGAACCCCTGCGCGAACTTCAATCGCACCGCCTCGGCTTGCTCGCGCGGCAGCGTCGCCAACTGCTCCGCCACCGCCCGCGACGAATCGTGCAGCTCGGCCGCGTCCGGCGGTTCGTATTCCGTGGACACCATGAGCTCCACCACCTCCGGGGCCGCCGCGGAACGCTTCTCCTTCCGCAGCACATCCACCGCCCGGCTGCGACACACCGCGAACAGCCACGGCGCCAGCCGAGGCTCCATCGCCACCCGTCGACGATGGCTCAACCGACAGAGCCGCAGGAACGCCTCCTGCACCACGTCCCGGCTGCGATCCTCGCTGCCGAGGAACGTGCGGACGTAGGCGAGCAGCGGCCGCTCGTACCGGCGGACGACGCCGAGGATCCATTCGCGTTCGCTGGCCATGCATTCCCCGCCGGGTACCGGGTCAACGCCCGGCCGGCGGGATTATTACAGGGGAAGGGCGGAGAGTTCGAAAGTCGCCGCCAGGTGAGGGTCAAGCTGTTGTTGATGTAATC
>JBPPMC010000200.1:0-3835 GCA_051305835.1 Sphingobium sp. | reverse complement strand
GCGGGCATCGCCAGTGCGGACCCTCCGGCACGCGCCTCCACCGGCGGGCGGACAAGCGTCGGCCAGAGCGCGCGCACATGGTTGCGCAAGTCGCCAGCCTGATGGTCGTTGACGCCGGGCACGGCAAAATTTTCCAGCACGAAGCGGCGCAAGGCATCCTTGGTGGCAGGATGCTCTTTCGAATAGGCCGTCATTATTGCAGCGGGCGCGTGCTGCGGCTGCGCATCGACAAAGGTCTTGCCGTCGGGAAATATTCGCTCTTCCTGAACCCTGCGAAAGAGTTCGCCGTAGAGGTCGGCGGGCGAGGATTGCGCAAGAGCGCTGTCGCAGGACAGCCAGGATGCAACTGCAAGCGCCATGCAACTCCAGAAGCGAACGACTTTCATGGATTCAGAGCTTTCTAAAATTTGGCTACAGCGTCTTTTCACGATTGCTTCGAACGACGCCACTGTTTTTAGAAGAAAGCACATGGCACGCGACGGGCACGCGCGCCGTCGATGCGGAGACGTCAACAGCCGTTCGCCCACTTTCATGGGAGGGGATTTTTACTCCAGCGCATGCTCTACTCGAGGCAGGACATGCGCGCACCTCGCCTGTATTATGGAGGCGAGCGTGGAAAGCGTCACCTTCTGCGTCAGGCGCAATCGCCTGGCTCCGCCAGCGGCATCGACACTTGCTTCTTGCGATTGTTTTGGTTCATGCTTGTGCAGGCTCGGCACCATATTTCGGCCCGCCAAGGAAGCAAGTTTCGATGGCTGACACTTCAATCATTCCGCCAAGCGAACCGCAACGCCTTGCCGCCGTGCGACGTTACAACATACTCGACACGCCTCCAGACGGCGCGTTCGACCGAATTACCGCGCTGGCTGCTCGGCGCTTCGGTGTGCCGATCTCCATCATCAGCATCGTAGATCAGGATCGGATCTGGTTCAAATCGCACCATGGGCTATCGGTCGAGCAGATAGGACGTGACCCGGGTCTCTGCGCATCAGCAATTCTGACCAATGATCCGCACATCCTCACGGATGCAAGCATCGATCCCCGTTCGCTCGCCAATCCCCTCGTGGCGGGCGACTTCGGGCTTCGCTTCTATGCAGGCGTTCCGCTGACCACCGACGACGGGCATAATCTTGGAACCCTATGCATTATTGATAAAGAAGCACGACCCATCGGCCCGTCGCAAATCGAGGATCTAAAGGATCTTGCAGCAATTGTGATGGACCAGATAGAGATGCAACTGTCCGCACGGCGGGCGGTTTCCCAAGCTGAATTGATGGCTAAGGAAATTGACCACCGGGTAATGAACAGCCTGCAATTCGTGTCGGGCCTTCTTTCAATGCAAAGCCGAGCACTCACCGACGCAGACACAATAGGGCACCTCCAGCTTGCCGCGAACCGCGTGGCGGCAGTCGCGCAGGTCCACCGCCATTTTTATGCCGAGGTCGCTGATCAAGCCTCCTGTATTACCTTCCTTAGGCGGCTATGTGCCGATCTAGAGTCCGTCCTTGGTCGACCAATTCAGGTAAGCGGCGACGAGGGCGTTATCCCGACGACGTCGGTCCAGCCTATTGGACTAATCGTCAACGAACTGGTGACGAACGCTGCGAAGCACGGTCAGGGGTTGATCGAGGTCCGTTATGAGATCAAGGCCAATGAGCACGCTCTGATAGTCTCTGACGACGGTCTCGACTTTCCGGAAGACTTTGACCCGACTGCAGCTAGCCAGAGCTTGGGCATGCGAGTTGTGACGTCCCTTGCAACGCAGCTCGGCGGCGTACTGACGAGTGGTCATCGACCCGATGGGGGCACCTGTTTCGAAGTGTCTTTTCCGGCGCAACCATAGGGGTTCAGAGCTTTATCTTCTTGCATATCAACGATACTGCCATTTGCAGCCAGACGCTGTTTAACTACTTGATCGGCTGATCCGGCTAAGCCACTGACCCATGGAATGAGGCGTTGGCCTGCGCGGCGGGCTTTATGAGGGGTTGTTCTCGATCATCTCAACAATCTTGTTCGCCAAATCGGTCATCACAAAGGGTTTCGTCATGACCTCCATGCCGGGTTCGAGATGTCCGTTCCCAACGGCGGCGTTCTCAGCATATCCAGTGACAAACAGCACCTTTAGTCCTTGGCGTGCTATCCTTGCAGCGTCTGCGACCTGACGGCCATTCATGCCACCGGGCAATCCCACATCAGTGATCAGCAGATCAATGCGCGTGTCACTGTTGAGAATGCGCAAGCCTGAGGGGCCGTCCTCTGCTTCAAGTGCTTTATACCCCGCCTCCTCCAGCACCTCAACAATGAGCATCCGCACAGTGGGTTCATCATCTATGACCAGCACCGTCTCACCAGCACCGGTTTCCAGTATCGAATTGTCATGTTGAAGCTGGTCTTGTTCCAGCGGGCCACTGTAACGCGGCAAGTAGACGCACATGGTGGTGCCATGGCCCTGCTCTGAATAAACCCGGACCTGTCCTCCCGACTGACGGACAAAACCGTGGATCATTGACAGGCCAAGTCCGGTCCCTTCGCCGATAGGCTTGGTGGTGAAAAACGGGTCGAAAATACGCTCCACAATGTCCTTGGGAATTCCTGTTCCATTGTCGGTCACGCATACGGAGACATATTGGCCGGGAACAAGCGCGCGTTCTGCACCGGCACGACCGTCAAGCCATTTATTCGCCGTCTCTATAGTGATGCGGCCTCCCTCCGGCATGGCATCGCGGGCGTTGATGGTAAGATTGAGCAATGCGCTTTCTAGCTGCGTCGGGTCTACCTTGGTGGGCCAAAGTCCCGCTGCACCTACCACTTCAAGGTTGATCGAGGGCCCGATAGTCCGCCGAATCAAGTCTTCCATTCCAACAATAAGCCGGTTCACATCAGTGGGTTTTGGATCAAGCGTCTGCCGACGAGAGAATGCGAGCAGGCGCTGGGTCAACGCGGCAGCGCGCTGTGCAGATGTTTGCGCGCCCGCTATGAACCTCTCAATGCCTTCGGTCCGACCTTGGGACAGCCTTCGCTCAATAATTTCCAATCCGCCGGAAATGCCGGCCAGCAGATTATTAAAATCATGCGCTATGCCGCCGGTTAATTGGCCTACGGCTTCCATCTTCTGAGCTTGTCGGAGAGCTTCCTCTGCCTGAACCCGTTCTGCAATTGCTTCTTCGACACGCTGCTCCAATGAACCGTTGAGTCGCTTAAGCTCACCGTAAAGCCGTGCATTATCGACGGCGATTGCTGCATGGGCTGCAATGCCCACCATCAGCTCTTCATGGTGGCGCTTGAATCGACCGGGTTGCGGATGACCAAAAAACAATCCACCGATTACTTCGCCCGTGCGCGACTGGACTGGTATGGCAAGATAGCTTCGGACGGGCAGATGGCCCTTCGGCATGCCCTTGTGCGGCGCATTATTCCCATATCGTTCATCGGCCAGGATGTCATCCGACCGGATAATGCCCTCACCCTTGAATGTGGGGGCGAAGACCTGGGTTGCCCGCGGCATCCCAAATTGTTCGAACTGCGATCGCTCTGCGCCAGAAAGGGTATAAAGGGCGTATTTTTCGCCATCATCGCCAATATCATTATAGAAAAAAGCGCCAAACTGCGCACCCGTCAGCGATACGCCCGCGTCGGTGACCATCTGCACAATGCGCTCAAGATCCGTTTCCGCTGAGAGCGCCTGCCCGGTCTGGTTAAGCGTTTCCAGGATCTGGCGCTGCTCGTGATCTTGCGCCATTGGCCTGACTTCAATGATCGTCCCTATGGGCGCGCCAGCATCGCCCCCGATGGGGCTTGCAGTAAAAGCCACGGGGTAGAAGCTTCCATCCTTATG
>JBPPMC010000018.1:0-13355 GCA_051305835.1 Sphingobium sp. | reverse complement strand
AAAATTCATTGCTATTTTCACCTGAGACATTTGCGGAAGCGCCGCTAGCATTATTTAAAGTTTCAGCTGCGACGCAATGACCACCGGGAGGGGTTCTTGGCTGATCGCTAACGATGGCCGGACATCGAATTGTTCTGCGCGCTGAACGCCTACCTGATCCTTGCAATTGCCGCAATCATCCTCTTTTTAGCAAGAGGCGGCAATTCGACAGCCTTAGCGGCATCTACATCCGCCGACTTAACCGACCCAATCTGTATTAATGCAATCATGCCCATTCCAAAGTGGGGCAGGCATCTGATGCCATAAAGGCCTTGGAGTTTGGTAGTGAACACGATTTCCTTGTTAATCGCGCCCCTTAATGGCGTTGCACCCTTTGGATAGAATGCTGGAATGGTCTCTGCATTGTGCCCTTTATCAGTAGGCTTGAAAATAATCCGGTCGCCAGGCCGTGCCTTGATATAGGAGGGCTCAAACACCATAACGCCATCTATGCCATTATTTTTCATTTCGATAATAATGTCTTTTGCACAAACAGTTGCGGGAATACAGAAGAACACGGTTACAGCTGTAAATAAAAAACGAAACATAGTATTTCCTTTCTAAGATGCCAATTCCGATGAAATCAAAGATATGGTTGATTTTAGTCTATCTAAGACGGATAATTGGGTAGTTATGACAAGACTCTCCACGATCTTCTTTCGCCGCCGAAAACTCATACATCTTGCAAAGTCCACTATTATGACCGAACATACCATGTTAGGGCCATGTTATGCGGTCATTTGAGCGTTCATTCAATGGCGTTCAAAAAAAGTCGCCGCATTTCGAGCACGACGACGACGTGCACATTGATCGGCCAAGATCATTCGAGAACGCGCAACAGGCGACCGGCCGCCCCGGATTCAGCCGCCAAATTGCGATTGTACGCGAGCGGCATTCGCGGCGACTTCCAGCGCAAAGCATCCATGATACCGGCGAGATCCTCACCGCTCGTGAACAGGTCCTGGTTGAGCCCGACCCGCGTCGAATGCGCGCTGATCCCTTTAAGCAACTTTGCCAAATCGTCCATCGTCAGGTCTGACAACGCGCCAGCGTCGAATGCCCGTTGGATCATCGCGCGATAGATCGGCCCGACCGACGCCGGATGCAGCGCCCCCTCCCCCACATCATATTCGACCCGCGCTGGCACCGCTTTCTTGGGCAGCGTCTTGCGCAGATCCCAGCTCTCGCGCCCAGAAATGCTGTCGATCGACCGGCCCCGCACCGCTGCCTTGGCCTTGTAGCGTCGCACGTTCACACGCCGAAACACCGCCCCCGCCTCGATCCCAGCCGCCTCCAGCCAGGCCGCGATCGCCCGAACAGTCCGGGGGCTGAGATAAGAGGTCGCCCCCTCCCCCTCCTGGTCGCCCTTGCTGCGCGGAATGCTGAGCAGCCGGGCGTCCGGATCGATCGCCTCAATGATGTGCTCGACCTCGATCGCCACCAACTCGGAGGCGCGCAGCCCCGTGTCATAACCGGCAGAGAGAAGCGCCCGATCGCGAAGGCCCGGCAAATCCTCCGCGCAGCTTTCCAATAGCGCCCGGACATTCAGACCGCGGGGTTCGTCACGCTCGACGTTGCTGACCGGCCCCTTGAACCGCAGCGGCCGCGCCTGCTTCTGCGCAGTGCCGAGCCGGCGTCGGATTGCCTGCAGGCGCAACTTCACCAACGAGGCCAGTGTCGGATCCTTGAGATCGAGCAGCAGGTGGATCTTGGCGATCGACGCCTTGTAGCGTCCGAGCGACGCGGGCTTGCTCCCTTTCTCGGCGCGCGCGTCGAGATAATCCGCGACGGTTTCGGGCGTCGCCGGTAGCGCGACGCGATTGTGGCGCCTGCACCAGAGGTCGAACGCCTCCAGGTCGGACTTTAGCGCGCGGATGCTGTGCGGCGAGGATGCCGCCTGGTACGCGGCGATCAGCGGTTCGTTGACGACGATGCGCTCGACCGCGTGCATCTTCACTACCGCCCAGCAGAGATCATCGGCCGGTGCCATCTGCGCTGGCGCCGTTTCACCTGCAAAAAGGGCATTGTTGTCGGGGTGCGCGGGGTGATCCATCGGCATGATCTGTAGCCCACCTTACAAAGAGCCGTCAAATATGGATATGTGATAAGTGCAATTATCGAGTGTCCATATTAGAGTTATTTTGTCCGATTTTCAAATTATTATGGCAGTTCGCTTTCCGATTTACTTGCAACTTGGCATATTCTCTTTCGAATAAATCTGAACCAAATCTTTTAATCAATTTTCCCGCGACATTCGTCCCATAGCGCTGCTGACGCCACTTTGTCGGACTATGGTAGGCGCCAACAGCCTGCCAATAATCACCCGTCACAGCGAGCCCAGATAAAAATATCCAACGTGCGGCCCGTACATTGAAACAGGCATCGTGGATCAACCAATGCCGTACATCCGACCCGCTATGGCGGAGGACTTTGGAAATCCGTCCCACCCACCAACTATTGACCTGCATCGGTCCCAAATCATAGCTGCCGTCTGTGTTCAAAATCTCGGCACCAATCCACCCACCTTCCTGATCGCGCAGGCCCCACAGCGTCCTTTCGAGCCATTCGTGTCCCGCCGCTGCCTGCCGAATACATTGTCCAATCTTCGTTTCGTGCGAAGCAGAGAGTATTGATTTGGCTTGTGCGGGCGCAGTTTGCGTCAGCATCAACATTACGAGCAACGCGACCCCAATACGGCAAGCGCTGATTGCCAATTTAACGGTCATGACCACCTCGATGATCACGCGATTGGGGTGGCGTATTGACATCAGATTGTCGTGATGCTGCTTGATCGATACTCTGCCGATGTTGATCGTCGGACTTGCCAAGCAATGACGTCAGCCACCCATCGAGCATTTGCGCAACCGACTGCGCGCGGCTAGCAAGACCCGCCGCCAGACTATCAGGCGGCGACTGTGATCGCCGCTCTCGCTCATCAAATATCCGCATCCTGCGCGCTTCTCGATCCGCCTGCTGTAGCACCCGCAGGTCTTCCCAGCGTTGCCCATGTCTGACCCCCCTGCCCTTGACGCTGTCCTTGTCGAGCCGACCGAGCGCTTCGAGCGCAGAGGTCTTGGTGCCAGAATTGCGTTCAAGCTTTTCGATCAGGCGATCCGCACTCTCAGTCCAAAGCTTCACTCCAAATCGCGCGCGGGTGATGGCCGTGTAATAATTCTTACCAGTGACCAGCGACGAACCTACCGGCGCGAGCACATAGACACGGTCATAGGTTTTTGACTGTGCGGAATAGACTGTTTCCGCATAGCCATGGTCCCAGTTCTTATGACGTGTAAGGTCAATTTCCTGAAGTCTGCCGTCACGATCCCATAAAATCGTCGCGGTTCGACCTGTGAGCTTCTCTACGGTCCCCCGGTCAGCATTTCGGATACCGAGCGCATGATCGACCAGACGCCACTGGATCCGATCGCCTTTGGCCAGATCACGATGCTCCTCATTGAAGATATTGACCCTTGACGTCCGACCCAGGCGTGGATCCCACAGTATCGTGCGGTCGTTTTCATCGGAAAGGCGGACCCGCTGTCGGCCTTTCCCGTCCTTGGTAATCCCAGCAACCCGATATTCCCTGTCCTGGGCGACACCAAGACCAATATTGTCGCGCGAGAAAAGCACGATCTGCCCGCGCCTGTAGAAGCGGGGCAAGCGCTTTTCCTGATCCGTCATCCCGGAAGGCGTCAGAACGGAAAAACTGGTATCTTGCCCGGCGAGCGCTTCTTCGGCCTTCAAAGCTTCGCGGATTTTGCCGTTGAGGATAAGACGGGTCGCATTTTCCAGCACCAATATGTTGGTCTTGGCGCGGCTCTTTGCACCAAGGCGCGTCCACTCGCCTACAAGCGCATGTGCCAGCTTTTCGGCGGTATCGCCACTTACCACCTTGTCGAGCGATGCCAGCGAAGCCCCATAATTCTCAAGCCGGGCCTGCGTCACTGCGACCTTCATAGGGCGTGTTTCCTGCCGAACCGATGCGGTCAGTTCTGCTTTGGGCAGCCCCAGGCGCTGCATGAGCCAGAAAGCCTTACCCTGCTCGATCGCACCGGTCTGCATATTATCGCCGAGCAGGATCAGGCGCGCGCCGGTCTTGCGACTGATCTCCAGCACCCGCATCGCCTGGCGGTTGCCAAGCTGCCCAGCCTCGTCAAGGATCAGGACATGGCGGTTATCGACATTGCGGCCACCACCCGCGATCAGGCTGGCCACGGTCCGCGATTCTATTCCCGCACTGTAACCCAGATTGGCGGCGGCCGAGGAGGTGGGCGCCAGCGCGAGCAGGGTCGTTTCAGGCCCGGCGCCTGCGTTCAATACCCTGACTAGCGTCGATTTGCCCGCGCCCGCAACGCCATGGACGCCGACCACGCGGTCAACCGTCGTGCCGATCATCACCAACGCCGCAGCCTGCTCGACGTTGAGACCATTTTCGTCAGCCAGATTTTGAAGTTTCTCGCCGGTTGCGATTGGCTTTGCATCATTGAGGGCGAGCGCGAGTTGATTCGAGAGCGCCAGTTCAAGCCGCGCGGTTCGACGCGAAGTGCGCCCGCGCGTATGAATTTCGTCGCCAGTTGGGTGGCGGGTTTCAAGCAGCCTTGCGCTGGCTTCATGCGCCCGCGCGAGGGGGCGGATATCTTCCAACCGTACTTCGCCGACATGAGAGGCAAGGCCGATACGCAACAGCTTGCCCAGATTATTGACCGCCTCGCGCCCCTCCGCCTGGCGCAGGCCAAAGAGCATGGCGCGCGCAGCGGTGGCGGGTTCGATACCAAGGCGGCGCTCCCCCTTCTGCTCGGCCGCCTCCTGTACGCCTTCGATAGCATCTTGGTGGACACCCAGGCGTGCTGACCAACGGCCGTGCAGCGCGTCCAGGGCAAGTTTTTCCTTGGGACCGCGCGTCTGGTAGAAGGACATGCGTCGGGCCGCCTGGCCCGCCAGCCCATTTTCTCTCGCATGCGCCTGGATCTGCTCCGCGCGCTGGGACATATGTTTGATGAGTTCTTTGGGTACGTCACCAATCTCGAACAGTCCCTTGCGCGGATCATAGTCGATTTCATAGCCAAGTTCTTTGAGCCGATGGGCCAGATCGTTGCGATAAACCTGCCCTGCAACCATCTGTTCTGAAAACATCGCCCGGGTTTCTAGGCTGGACATGGGCGTTCCGTCCCCCCGATTGGTCATGTTCATGATCACGACATGGGTATGGAGGTGGGGGTCTAGTTCGCGCGAGGCATGTTCGGTAAACCGGGCATAGATCAGACGCCCGGTGGTTTCATGAGTGATGTTGCCATCGACCCGGTGACGCAGCGTCGCATGCTCCTCCAAATAGGATAGCGCCACGCTCACCGCTTTTTCATGCGCGGCAATGACCCGTTCGTCACCAGCAACGAGCGCCATGATCGACACCGATTTGGGGGCATTCACTGCAAAGTCCCATCCTGGATGATGCTGGATCTTGCCTTCACCACGGCGGCGACCCAGCTGCTGCTCATCGACCTTCCCATCGAGCAAAGCCTGGAATGTCGAGGGATCGACCTTACCGTTCAGTCCAAGCTCCGCAGCGATGGCGCCACCCCATTGCGAATGTTCGTCGGCGCCTTTGGTGTAATAATCACCCACCATATAATAGCGGGTGAGATTGGTCGGTGTGCCCTTCAAGCGACGAGGATGGATCATGCCGGCGTCGCCCTGTTGCGAGCACCATCATGGCGCGCATGTTGGGAAAGGCGGAAGCCCGCGGGCTTACCAAAAAGCTCGAGCGGCGGCGGTACAGGCGGTGCGTGGCTTTCACCATCACTGACGCTCGCTATCACGGCTTTTGGCGCTGGCGTATCTACGCCGTTTCCCCCAAGATTTTCCTGTTCGGACGGAACTTGTGCAGTCGCATGGGGTCCCGATGACGCCTTGCGACGGGTCGGCCTAGCCCCTCGTTTCGGTGCAGTTTTTGTCAGTGCCCCTTCCCCATCCAGCTGCGGTGACAGCCGGACAGGCGGGGCGATCCGCTCTGCAAACGCGACAGCAATTGAGGGCAACTTATTATAGCTGTCGATAAAGCGCACCACCGGAAGACTGCGACCAAAACGCAGATAGCCGACGAGATTGGGAAGATTGGTAACCTCGGTATGCATGACCAGCGGCCGGGTCACTTGCATGCGCGACAGGTTTACCCCATCGCGCATATCGTTGACGCCGTAGGACATGCCCTCATTGGCTTCGACCTGTTCAACCTGTCCCAGATTTTCGCTGACATGTTTGGCGGTCGGGGTGTCATTGGCGCGCAGCGCTACCCAGGTCGAGCAATAGCCGGTGATGGCGGCTGCATCCTGGATACCATAGGTGGCTTCAAGCTGCGGATAGCTTTGAAACCCCAATATACCACATCCACCATATTTGCGGGCGCGCGCCAGAAAGTCGGAGAGCGAGGGCAGTTTCTGGAGTGATGGCAGTTCGTCGATCACACAGTAAAGACGCCGATCCTGGTCCGGCTCCAGGCTCATGATGGCGCTGATCGCGATGTCCAGCCAGACCGTTATCAGCGGACGAAGCGAGGGCAACTGGTCAGCCTTTACGGTAATGAACAGCCAGCTATCATCCTTTTCATTGGCGACCCAATCGCGGATCGACAGGCCATCATCTGTATCATCCAGATAGGAGAAGCTGCGCATAACCGAAGCGAGTTCCGCCTGGATGCCCGCTGAGGTTCGTTCCCCTTCGGTGGAAATAAAGGCCGACGCATCGGTTCCAGCTGCGAAAGCGGCCAGATCCTTGAGCTTGGACCGAAGCAGGGTGTCCAGCAGGATGGAAACCAGGGTCCGTTCCTGCCGCGCCAGCTTGCGCATGACGGCGACCAGCGTGCCGCGCGCCGCTTTCGCCCAGAAGGGATCGCCGGTCTTGTCGGGGATGGTCGATTCCGCAATCTGGTCATAATGATAGTCGCGCGGCACATCGACCCAGGGGGCCCAGGCATCAGCACGGGCATCGAGCGGGTTGAGGAGGATGTCGGTGCCTGGCCGGTAGAATTTCTCCACAAACGTACCCGCAGTGTCATATACGATAGCCCGGCGCTTCTTCTTGCGTACCCCGTCGAGCATCTTGATGATGAGGTTGGTCTTGCCTGTGCCAGGCGCGCCGCAGATGAGGATATGCTCTGGCTCGAATGCGTGAGGCACGGGAACGCCGCCGATGGCCAGGCTGCCGCGCTTCTGCCAGCGCAACGCCCGGCGTATCTGCCGCACGGTTCCAAAGCGCGCGCCGCGCAGGAACTGGTTCGACCCGAGCCCCCTGCCCATGCGGGTAAAATAGAACCAAGCCCAGAACAGCATAGCGAGGGCAAATAGACCCGAAAGCGCCGCCCCGTGCAGGAGATAGGTTTCGAAAGCGGCAAGCGTCTTATGGGCAATGCCGGAGTCCAGTATATCTCTGGGCGTCGTCCAATATTCGCGGCCAGCGGGTGTCTTGAACAATATGGGCGTGACGTTGCCAGGGACGGTATCGCCCATCACCATTGCCTGGCCGAGCTTCATCAGAACGAAGCGTTCATAGTCGGATGACTTCTCCAGCGCATACCAGATGATGCCGCCAATCCAGATGATGACACTGGCAAAAAAGGTCTGGTAGAAGACCTGCGTGGTCATGCGGACATTGTGGACGATCGCCTGTCCGCCACGCGTCCAGGACCCCAATGTATCATGCCGGAAAATGCTCATGGCCGATCCTGCTCAGGATCGAGCAGCCCCCTTTCCTTTAGCAGGCGTCGGGCATCAGCCAGTCCTGCTGCCAATATGTCAGGTGTGCGCGCGCCGATTGACTTGGCGAGAATCGCAAGGGTTTGAATAGCAGTCGCGTGCAGCTCATCCAGACGGGCATGATAGCCCGATGGATCGTCCCCTTCAAAGCGGTGCAGAATATCACGCAGATAGGCAGACGGGGTGCTGCCACTGCTATGAGCCTGATCGACCAGTCGGTCGAACAGAGTGTCATCGAGACGGATAGTTATTCTGGCCATGCGCAGATCCTGTTTCTGCGCCGACGGGTAGTGAAGCGTAGCTGTTATAGCAGATTCGTCGTCTTATCTCAATGCTATCGAGGTATGTTCGATGTCTGCCATGTCGGACAAATGATGACATGGGCGATCAAAGACTTAGCGTAGATCGACTGATCAGGCGTCATACCGGTATGACGATCAGTGACAAACTGTCCGACCGGTGTGACAGATATAAGCTACGGAAATTAGGGCGATTCGCGTTCGCAGCACCCGTGCGTACGGTGCATTACAAAACGGCCTCGTGCCGTGCGTCCTTCCTTCGCAGCGCGCTTGCCACTGCGCTGCCTCGTGCCGGAAGGCGCGGGGCTCCCCGCAGGGGTTTTTGTTCTTTTCTGCGGCACATCGCGCCACAGGCAAACGCACCCCAGCTGCAACATTTCCATTGCGATCATGATGCACTCCATCGATAAGAAACAGGTGGCGGGCAGGCCATCTGAAAGGAAGATGCCATGCCCAGAATGACCGAACGCGAACGCCTCGCTGACCTTGAAGCGCGACAGAGGAAAGTTGCGCAGGAGATCGGCCAGACCCGCCGCGCATTGCGCGGCAAATATGCCGCTATCGTCTCCGAACTGCCGATCGAATTTTTGACCGAACGCGAATTGCGCGACATTCTCACCCACGCGATTCGCGCTGGTGGCACAGCTTCTGTCGCTACGCTCAAGGCCCTGCCGCCCGCCACAATCGCACATAACCAACAACCCGACCCGCGCCCGCAGGGCGTCCCTGCGACGAGCACGGCGGAGCCGCGCGCAGGAGGCCGGGGTCGCTCAAAGGGCGACACCGCATCGCTCCGCGACGGACCCCTTGCGGGTCCCTGAGCGGGGCGACATATCCCGACGGTAAAAAACAGGAGGACCGGTCCGACAAACCCGAACCGATCCTCCTCACCCCTTCCCGTCAGGCCGCGCTGTGACGCTGCCCTGCTGAGCCGCTCCGCTGATCTGCAAGCCGGAAGAAGTGCGCGGGCACGCCTTTTGCGCGGACCAATCGTGCCAGATGGGACTGAAGCCCTGAGCCTTCGCACACCACCGCCTCGACCGGCTGCAGTGACAGGAGTTGCTCATTGCGGGCGAACCCGGCCCTTTGTCCCAGCTTGCGGTTGAGGGTGAACGCAATGAGTGGTGTACCGCTGCGTGCCGCCCAGGATGCCGCGATCGCATCGCATCCCTTGTCCTGCGCGCTCGTCGCCAGCACCATTGTCGGAATGCGCTCACGTATCGCATCAAGGGTCGTAGTGATCTGGTCATGATCCTCCCAGGCTTGCCCACCGGAGAATATGACGATCGGTCCCTTTGGGGAATGGCTTGCGGCCTTTTTCTCCCTGCGAGCGGCCAGGAAGTCCTGGGCGGCAACCACCGAGGCTGTGCGCTTGCTCGACACCAGCGATCCCCGCGGTGAAGACCAGGGTCGCCCGGTTTCGTTATGATAACTTCCTGCGGCATGGTCGCGCATGCAAGCCACCGCATCGCGCGCTTGGTCGAGGGACTGGCAGATGGTTTGCGCTTCCTCCAGCTGCGCCATCAGCACCTCGCTGCCGTCGGCATCGCGGATCAGATCCCGGACCTTGAGCGCTGCCTTGTCCGCCTCGCCATCGAGCTGTCCTGCAACCTTGTGGAAGCTGTGCACGATCCCCCAGGCGATCCGCCCAGCCATGCTTTCAAGCCTTGTGTCTCGCAGGACGTCAAACAGGGTACAGATCATCAGTTCGGTCGCCTGCTGCACCTGCCAGGGATCGGGCATCCCGGCATCGCTCTCCTCTTCTACATGCCCCATGCGGAAGCCGTCGATCGTTTCGGTAAAAGCCTGGGTGAAGTGGTCGGACACCTGCCCGGTTTCGAGCGCCAGCAGGTCGGCAATTTCGGGGAATGAACGGACGGTACGGAAAATCCTTGTCATGAAAACCTCCTCTTTACAGTTTGAGATTTTCTCTTCGGCACGGGCTCCGAGCACCGGGGTCAAGGATCGGGCGTAGCCCGACCGCGCAGCGGCGGTGGGGGTCACGATTTTTTCTGGCGGCCACTCAGGCTGGATCTACAGACACAGGTCAGACCCGCCGGAAAAAATGGTGGGGCCCCGCCGTCCTTGAGGCCGGTGCTGACCCCGTGCCACACTAAAAAGAGTTGAGAGAAGAGAGGAGGCTCCCGAATCTGGGGCTCGATGCCCCTGATTCGGGAATGGATCCTGGGATGACCTGGCGATATTACGCCATCAGCAAACCCCGTTTGAACATAAACACTGCCGGGGCATCGCGCCTAAATATGCCAAAGTTCAGGCCGCCGCCGCGGTGATAGCAAAGGGATCGACCAGGCTATGGATAGGCTGCGCTCGTCCCATCCATGGTTCGGGCTTGATGGCGCGAACCCAATCGGCAAAGGAAGGAATAAATCCCAGATCCTCGATGACATGCTGTTCGGCGATCAGGCGCACGGGAACAATGCGGCCGGTTGAAAGGGTGATCGTTGGTCCGAAAAAATGCTCCGCCATGAAAATGCCTTCGGCATGATGGCGCAGGCTTCGGTGCCGATAGTCAGCGATGATGAGTTTGGACGGCTCGTCGAACCATTGGTGAAGAGGCAGGAAATCTTCGGCCTCGCCGCCCCATTTGCGTACGCTCGAAAGCGCATGATGATAGCAATGTCCCATGATCCGCTCCTTTAGAAATGGTGGGTAAATTCTTCCGTGGCGGTATAGCGGTCATAATGGTCGAGCCGGATCGTTCCTGCGGCAACATCGAAGGTAAATTCACCAAAGGCCCCGTCTCCATTTTCCCAGCCCGGATGGGCTGAACCCAGTAAATGATAAGTGACATTTTCCAGGGCCTGGCCCAGCGGGACCGTTTCGGATTTGGGGATATGCTCGCCCCAAGGCAGGACCAGCATGTTCACCGGCGTATCGGTTATCGGAAGGCTGATGCCCTGTGCATCGCGCGCTTCCATCTCTTCGATCTGGCCGCTATCGCCCGATCCATCGAAACGGATCAGCACCATGGCCATGCCAGCAGCCGCCAATATTGCGAAAATATTGGTCTTGTTCACCGGCAGAAGCTGCGCCTCCTGCGCCTCCCGACGCGCCCATCTGGCCATGATGTCGTCTACCTCTACAGGCGACACAGACGCATCGCCCCGTTCTGATCCTTCTTCCATGCGCAGGCTCCTTCACAGCTACGCGATGATCCTGTCATCGCGCCACATCCCCCCTCCTCCGCTCCTATCCTGGGGCCGCAAGCTTGCAGTCGCGCACTTGAGAGCAATGCCCCAACACTCGCCTTAGACGCCTGCCCGCCACGCGCGCAGATCTGCGATCAGAATGTTTCAGGATTTCCCGGTGGCACATAGGCGAGGTAGGGATCGCCTTCACACAGATGCCCGAAAGGCGTCATGATATAAGCCTCTCCATCCCGTCCAACCGCGCACAGAACATATTTTGGTTCGCCCGTGACGGAATCGGTACATTCCATCAGCGCAAGATTGCCGTCTTCCGCTGCCCGCAGCAGCATTTGAAAATTGCGACTATGATAATCTGGTATCGCCATACTGGCCTCCCCAAAAAAGGGGACGGTCGCTCATGCGCCGTCCCCGGTTTAGTAGATTGGACGATCAGGCAGCGGCGCTGCGCCGGCGCATAGCGCCAGGCCTGCCCACGGCCTCAGCCGGGGCCTGATCCGCCTTGCGGAAGGCATGGATCGGAATGCCCGCCTTGCGCAGCGCCTGGTAGAGATTGGCCTGAATGCCCGATCCTTCGCCCAGCACCGCTTCGACGGGTTTCAGTTCCACCATCTTGCGGTTGCGCAGGAACGGGGCTTTGCGACCGGACCCCGCCAGAGTGTAGGCGACCAGCGGCACGCCGCGGTCACCCGCCCAGGCCGCGACTATCGCGTCGAACCCCTTGCGCTGCGCGGTCGTCACCAGCGTCATGTGCGGCACCCGCTTGCGAACCAGATCGAGCCGGTCCCATATCGGTTGCCAGTCATGCCAGTCGGCATGGCCGGAGGCGACCACAATCGGGCCTTTGGGCAGATAACGCTCACGCGCAGCCAGATCGCGGGCGCGCATGAAATCCTGCACTGCGATCTGGGTGGCGCTGGATGCAGGCGACGCCCGCGTCCCCCGGGAGGGCGACCAGGGCCAGCCCGACTGGGCGCTATACATATGGGCGGCATAGTCGCGCATACATTCGATCGCTTCGCGCTGTTCGGTGGTCGACTGGCACAGCAACTGCCGTTCTTCCAGCTCGCTGTTGAAGACTTCGGAAAGATCGGGCCGCCGCAGCATGTCGCGTAGTTCATCGACCAGCGCGTCCTCGCGCCGCTCTAGTCTGGACGCCACGAAATGGAAGCTGTTGACGAACCCCCAGGCGATCTCGGCGGCCAGCGGTTCGAGCCGGGTACCAGAAAACAGGTCGAAGATGGTGGCAATGACGGCCCCGCATTCGGCCTGCGCGGCAAGCGGTTCGGGCATGTCATGTTCGCCTGCGCTTTCGCCCGGCTCAATGATGCTGAGCGGAATCGGATCGCCAAAGGCCCGCTGAAAGTCGGGACTGGCGGTGATGGCGGCATAGAGTGTTTTAAGATCAGCAAAGCTGTCGACGCTGCGGGCATTATCCTGGGACATGGATTGTCTCCTGGGTGATGGCATGACAAAAAAATGGCCGGAGAAGCGAATGCTTCCCCGGCCACAGTGCGGATGATCAGCCGTTCAGCCGTTCAAAGTCGGCTTGCCTGTCGAACCCCGCGTCGGTACCGGCCAGCGATCCGTCCATGTCAGCGGTGCTACCGCCAAAGCCGCTATCCTCTGCCCGATCATAGCCAGCGTCACCGCCACCCATCCGGTCATAATTGGCGGCGCCAAAGCCAGTCCCGCCAAAGTCCGAACGCAGCGTGTCACGCCGCCAGGCGATCGAATAGCCGCCATTGTCGGTCGGGAAAAAGGCCACCGGCAGCGGTTCGGGCAGGCTGGGATCATCGATATTGCCGGCGAGGAATATTTCGCCCGACTTTTTGGCCACCGCTTCCCACAACGCACCGACCTGCACCCAGCGCCGTGCGACGTTGAGCGCGAGGATTTCATAGACCGGCGCACGGGGGTTCTGGCTGTCGACCTTGCGCAGGCCGATGCGGGGGAGATCGATGGTGCGGGTGGCGACACGGCCTTCCAGACGACCATTGACGATACGAACTTCTCCGATGTTCATTGACTTAACCTTTCCAGATAATCGCTCGAAACCCATTTCCGGCGACAATCTTTTCAGATCCTCCTCTCCTCTGATC
>JBPPMC010000161.1:0-24938 GCA_051305835.1 Sphingobium sp. | reverse complement strand
CGACCGCCATGGTAGAAATCGGCGGCGGGCGGGGCATTGCTGCCACGCATCCCGCCGCCCGATCCTGTCAGCTTTTAGGCTGCCTGGAGATTGACCGCTGCGGTCTTGCCGCGCTTGTCTGGCTCCAGTTCGTAGGACACGCGCTGGTTCTGGGTCAGCGTGTGCATGCCGGCTGCTTCAACTGCAGTGATGTGCACGAAAGCGTCGTTGCCGCCGTCTTCGGGAGCAATGAAGCCATAGCCCTTGTCTGCGTTGAAGAATTTTACGGTGCCGATAGGCATAGGTAGTTCCTTTGGGTAGTCATGCCCACGCAGTGCCAAATGCATGTACGTGGACCAAAATGGCGCCGGAGGTTCGAGTATGACAGCGCGTCGTCCGGCTCCGGCCGACGCGTCGAAAGCGTTGGGCTGCCGACATATGCCGGCGGCCAATGAATAGGGAATAACTGAGGCCTTTCGGAAAAGACGCTCCTCTCGACAGGCAAGCGGGAGCGCATTCAAGTCTCTCAGTCGTGCGAATGCTTGCTTGCAAAGTCCGTACGATCAGACACCTATATCACGCTTGGAGCGAACTGTCGCCCTTATTCGGTGCAGGGGAATTGGCGCCAACTGCTCGCCAGCAAGTCGAGTGCGATGTCAGCTACGGCTGGACGTTAACGGACGGCGCGCCATGTAAAGGCCGGAGCGCACCACTGGGCCTTCGAGTAGCTGCGTCTTCATGCGGCGACGCACAGAATCCGCACCGTCCGCCGTCAGCAGGACCACGCGCGTGCCACCGGATTCCAGCGGCTCGATGCTGGAGATACGGATGTCATGCTTGTCGCAAAGCGTCGTCACAACGTCGGGCGCGGCAGAGAGATTTATGGCACGGCTCATAGTATGTCCTTCGTGAAAGCCAGGCGGAGGCGTTTTTGGCTCTCCCACCGCGGCATTCCCGTTGAACTTTGGCGCGCGACTTATGCTGCGTAGCATCAATCGGCAAAAAAGTCGCCTTGCAATTTTCGGCGAGGCTGATGGCGCCCTTCCGCAACGAAGGGCGCCATGCCATTAACGGCGGCTTGCGAGCCACTTCGCGACGTCCGGCGAGATCCGCGCTCGCGTCTCTGCCCGCGCCTTTATGGCCGCAATCGAGCGATCGACGACCTTGCGTGACTCCGGCGTCAGATACTGCGTGGCATAGGCGTCCAGCTTTGTTGCCATCGCCAAGTCAGCGGAGCTGCCGCCGAGACGCGCCAATGCCTGCGACCGTGCGGAGACGTCGATCATCGCCTCATATTTAGCGCGATTGGCGAGGACGAAGTCGACAGCCAGCATGCTGTGTTGATAACCGACCTGGGCGATGATTGCCGCGCTGGTGGTTTTGCCCGGCTCATCCGTCATCGCCAGATCCAATGCCTGCTGGGCCAGCTTTGCGTCCTTGGCCTTGCCGAGCAGGCCGAATAGCTGGCTCTTTTCCAGGTCAGTGGGAGCAGCATTCGCCATTTTGCGCAATTGATCCCAAGTCGCTTGGTCGGCATTCGTGGCAATGATACTGAGCCAGACATTCTTCAGTGGCCCGTTAAGCGCGTCGGGATTGGTCTTCAGCGCGGCAAAGCGGCGATTGGCTTCCGCGACCACGGCCTTGTCGCCGATGCTACCGAGTGTCTCGACGAGGTTCTGACGCAGCAGCGCAATCTGCGGCTCCTCGCCGGGCTTCGCATCATAGCCGATGGATGTCAGGGCCGGCGTCAGCTTTGTGGAGGCATATGCGCTGGCTTTCGCCTGCAGGTCAGGCTTGCCTTCGAACATGTCGAAGGTTGCTTCCAGATATCCGGGAACCGCCGCCAGCACCGCTGGGCTGGCATCGCCCGGTACGGCCGCGATCATGTCCAGTGGCAGCGTGACGGATTCATATCCCGCGATCCCCAGCGCCCAATTATCTGCCATCAATCCCAGTTGATCGATCGCGGGCAGGGTGGTGAAGCCTTTGGTGAGCGCCTGCACATTCGCAGCGGGGTAGAGCGAGCGATAATAGCCCGCCTGCCCAGCATTGATGACGTATCCGCCGCAGCCGGGCAGAGTGATCGTGCCCTTGCCGTTCAGGATGAAGGTCTGCTTTGCCCCGCCCACAGTCTGCGCAATCACGGGTACGTTCCAGCGCAGTGGCGTCTTGTCTTCGGCATCGCGGCTATATTCGCCCTGGCTCAGCGTCAGGGTCGTTGCACCACCTTTGCACTGTGCGCTCTCCACCTTGACCAGCGGGATGCCCGGCTGGGTAGTGAAATCATGCGCGATCGCCACCAGTCCCTTGGCTCCCGCGCCCTCGACAGCGGACCAGAGATCGTTGGTCAGCGTGTTCCCATAGGCATGCGTCTTCATGTAAGTGCGGATGCCGGTGCGCCACACGTCCTCGCCTGCAAAGGCCTCCAGCATGCTGATCACAGCCTCACCCTTTTCGTAGGTGATGGTGTCGAAGGCTTGGTTCACCTGATCGACGGTGGTGATCTTCTGCACGACGGGATGCGTTGTTACGAAGGCATCCAGCCCCATGGCGCTTTCCTTGTTGCTTACGCGATTGAGCAGCATTTCCCACTGCGGCTTCAGCTTGTCGGTGACCTTGGTCGCCATCCAGCTTGCAAAGCCTTCGTTCAGCCACAGGTCGTCCCACCATGCCATGGTGACAAGATCGCCGAACCACTGATGCGCCATTTCATGCGCGACCGTTTCGTAGATGCGGCGGGTTGTGGCTTCGGACGTGAATTTGGGATCGACCAGCAAGGCGCGCTCGAAAGTAAAGATCGCCCCCCAATTCTCCATGGCGGAGAAGAACTGGCTCTGGCCCGGTCCCGCGACGTTATCCAGCTTTGGCAAAGGGAAGGGGACGCCGAAATAGTCGTTATAATAGGGCAGGATTTCCGCCGCGCCATCCAGCGCCAGTTGCGCCTTGCCAGTGTTGCCCTTGCCGGTGATCACGCCGATTTCCGTTCCCGCCGACATCTTGGTCGCGCGATCCAACTCGCCAAGACCGAAGAACAGCAGATAGGAGGACATTTTGGGGGAAGTGCCGAAGGTGACTTGCGACAGACCCTTGCCGATATCCTTGCGCGTCTTGACTGGCATGTTGCCGACGGCGAGTTGATTGGTGGGCACGATGGCCGTCAGGTCGAACGTCGCCTTGTAGCTTGGCTCATCCCAGCTTGGCACGAAGCGGCGGGCGTCTGGTGCCTCGAACTGCGTGAAGAGCGCGCGCTTCGCCTTGCCCGCATTGTCTGTATAATCCAGTGCAAACAGACCATTGGCTTGCGTATTGATGATCCCGGCATAGTCGATGGACAGGACATACTGACCGGCTGCGAGTGGCTTCGCGAATCTAAGGGTCGCGGTTTGCGCGTCCGCATCGATGGTCGCTGTTCCGGTCACCGCTTTGCCGCCGACGCCCGCGACTGACACCTTGTCGATGGTGAGGTCAGCGGCATTCAGCGTGATGCTATCGCCTGGCGTCGCCACGGTGACGTTGATCGCTACCTTGCCGGTGAATTTGAGATTGGCGGCATCCGGCGTGACCGTTATTGCGTAATGCGTCGGGACTATGCCGCGGGGCAACTGCGTCGTGACGCTGGCTGCCGGGCCGTAAACGGAGGCAGGGGCTGCCTGGGCAAAAACGCTGGTGGCAAGAGCGAAGGGCGCGGCTGTCATGCACAGCGAGCGCAGAACGATGTTGAGCGACATTGAGGAAACTCCGGAAATGCAATTTGGCGCAAGTGCGCCTTATGCGTTCCGGTTCCGCCGTTTCGTGGCCATCGTCAAGTAGTAAGAAACGATATTACATCGTCTGCGCCACACAGCCAGGCTTGCCGTAGCGGAACGGCAGGTCCGGCGGTGTGTGACAGTGTAGATTTAGCGGCTTGCGGCCGACTGACCAATGGAAGCCTGGCGACGCTGCTCTGCGCCATGGTTGTACGCAATGCAGGTGGCCGCCTTGCTCGATTCATGATGACATTTGATGGTGCGCGTGTGGCGTTCGCCCGAAGTAGCCTTTTGTGCTTCCACAACGGCGGGGCGCAACCGAGTATCGGCAGGGCTTTTCGCGAAAGCCGAAACAGGAACCAATGTAGCGGCAAGCGCAAGCATAAGGGGGAATCGGACCGACATCATATTTCCTTCAAACGGATTGCCGCTCTTTACGGTACAAAGAAGGAGGTAGGCGGAAGGTGTTGCGGCGCTTCTTCGGAATTGTAAAAAAACATGTCTGAATGCGCCGTCGGCCAGCGATGGAAATGACGGCGTAACTTTTCATTAACCATGTGGAGCGATACTCTGGCGCATGTTTGGCCCCGGTGATCCCGTTCCGTCGCTCTATGCCCGTGGCGCGACCAATCCGCGATACGCGTTGGACAGCGTCGCGGGGCGCTATGTCGCGATCACCTTTATCGCCAGCACTCGGGTGCCCGGCATCGACGCTTTCCTGAAGCAACTTTATGCGTCGCGCGCGCCTTTCGACGATGTATTCGCCAGCGCGTTCATCGTGTCCAGCGATCCGGAGGACGAAACGGAGCGCCGCTTAGGCGAGCGCTATCCCGGCATTCGTGTGTTCTGGGATCACGACCGTACGCTCGCCGAGGCATTTGGTTGTAGTGCAAAAGGCGGAGACCGGCTGTCGCTGACGACCTGGATACTCGATCCTGCGCTCCGGGTGATCGCGGTTCTGCCTGTCAAAGACCCGCTTACCCATCACGCGACAGTCTGCGCTTTTCTCTCGCGACTTCCCAAGCCAGCCGAGGATACCGACAGCGCTGCGCCGGTCCTGCAAGTGCCCAATCTGATCGAACCGGAACTGTGCCGGGAGTATATCGCCTATTGCGAAGCAAGCGGCCCCCAAGACAGCGGTTATATGAAGACCGACCCGGCTACCGGAAACACCATCATGGTCGTCGATCATAGTCACAAGCGGCGGAACGACTGCCTGATCGAAGATGGCAGGTTACGCGATGCCCTGCAGGCGCGGATCATTCGTCGCCTGGTCCCACAGATCCAGCGCGCTTTCCAGTTCAAGGTGACGCGCATGGAGCGCTATCTGATCGCGCGCTATGACGCGGAGAGCGGGGGATATTTCCGCCCGCACAAGGATAATACGACGCTCGGCACTGCGCATCGTCGCTTCGCGGTTTCAATCAATCTCAATGCCGGTGAGTATGACGGCGGTGACCTGCGGTTTCCGGAATTCGGGATGCGCACCTATCGCCCTGCGACGGGTGGCGCAGTCGTGTTCTCATGCTCGCTGTTGCACGAAGCGACGCCCGTGACCCGAGGGTCGCGCTATTGCATTCTTCCCTTCCTGTATGACGAAGCGGCTGCGGCAGTACGCCTCGAAAATGCGCAGTTCCTGGCGGACGATGAATTACGCAAGAATGTTGTGGCTTCCGTCACTGCGACGCCAAAGACGATGTCTGCACGAAAGAAGATCCCGGCGCGACGCCGATAGCCTCTCGACATGGTGCATCCCTGTTCGTCATAGTGTCGCAAAAGCGCGTTAGGTGAAAGCCCTGCGCCATAATCGACAATCGGGACGCCAAATGACTAACAGCTTTACGCGCCGTTCCCTTCTGGGAACGCTCGCCGCCGGATCAGGCTTGCTCGCCGCACCGGCTATCCTTCGTGCGCAGCAATTGTTCACGGCCTATCCCTTTCGGCTAGGAATTGCGGCCGGCGATCCCGCTGCGGACGGCTTCGTCATCTGGACGCGGCTGTGCCCTGATCCGCAGGAGAGCCATGGCGGAATGCCGATGACGCCGGTGGATGTGGATTGGGAAGTGGCGTCCGACGAGATGATGCGCAGCGTGGTGGCAAAAGGCACGGCGTCCGCTCGCCCGGAATTGGGGCATAGCGTCCATGTGGAAGTGGCCGGACTCCAGCCGGCGCGTCCTTATTGGTATCGGTTTCGAATCGGGCGTGAGCGGTCCGTGAAGGGCAGGGCAATGACGTTGCCCGCGCCCGGCGCTTTGGTCGATCGGGTGCGTTTCGCGGTGGCGGGCTGCCAGAATTACGAAGATGGCTGGTACACGGCCTATCGGCATCTGGCGAATGACGACCCCGCATTCGTCTTTCATTATGGCGACTATATTTACGAAGACCGCGACAGCTACATGAAATTCGACTTCGATGGCGGAGAACGTCGCGCGGTCCGCTCGCATGAAGGGCAGCGGCTTTACAGTCTGGAAGATTACCGCCGTCGCTATACGCAGACGAAACTCGATCCCGATTTGCAGAAAGCGCATGCCGCCGCCGCGTGGTTCATGGCGCCGGACGACCATGAGGTAGAGGATAATTGGGTCGGCCTTAATGACAAATATGATGTCGGGCGGGAGGTGTTCGCTCTGCGCCGCTACGCTGCGTTCCAGGCCTATTATGAGCATCTGCCGCTGCGCAGATTGTCCTTTCCCGGGGCGAGCGGAATGCAGATCTACAAGCGGGCACTCTATGGCAATCTGCTGGACCTGCACTTTCTCGACACGCGGCAGTTCCGCAGCGATCAGCCATGCGACGATGGTTTCAAACCGATCTGCCCCGGTGTGTCCGACCCCAAGGCGCAGGTGCTGGGTGAAGTGCAAGAGGCGTGGCTGGACAAGAACCTCAGGCAAAAGGCGGCGCGGTGGAACGCCATTGCGCAACAGGTGATGGTGATGCCGCTCGACCGCCGCACAGGTGACGAACCGGCGGTGATCCGCAACATGGACAGCTGGGCCGCCTATGACGCACCGCGAGAACGGTTCCTCTCCCGGCTCAAAGGCTATGACAATGTCGTGGTGCTGACCGGCGACGAGCATCAGAATTTTGCGGGCGAATTGCGGCAGAAGCAGGGGACGGGCGATGCCGTTGCCGTCGAGTTCGTCAGCACGTCCATCTCGTCCGGCGGCGACGGTGCGGACAAGCGGCCGAACACGGACAGGATCATCGCGCGCAACCCGTTCCTGAAATATACCGGCGACCGGCGTGGCTACCTGATGTGCGACGTCACGCCCGCCACATGGACCAGCCAATGCCGGGTGGTGCCGATGGTCACGCAGCAGGGTGCGCCGATTTCGACTGCCGCAACCATCACGGTCGAGCATGGGAGGCCTGCCTTGAACATTGCCTGATCGGGTTGCGCCGGGCAGTGCGCCGTCATAAGTGCGCGGTGAAAAGGAGACCAAGCGCATGACGAACCTGACCCTTACCTTCACGGAAGATGAAGCCGAAATTCTGGTGGACGCGTTGGAAACGGATCTCGAAGGCTATGAGGATTCGGTGAAGGATGCGCGTGCCAATGGCAACCGCGCCGACGTCATTACCTTTTCGGAAGCTGCAAACCGGATCAAGGTCGTCCGCGATCGCATCCGCACCGCTATTGACAAAGCGGTTTGACCCTCCGTTTCACATCCCGGATATAACAGTATGAGCGCTCTGTTCTCTCTTGAAGGCAAGACCGCAGTCATCACGGGATCGTCCCGCGGCATGGGTCGCGCCATCGCCGACGCATTTGCCGCGCATGGCGCGAACGTTGCTATATCTTCGCGCAAGCAGGATGCCTGCAACGGCGTCGCCCACGCGATTAATGCGCACGATGGCGGCAGGGCAATCGCAGTTGCGGCGAACATCGCAGCGAAGAACGATCTGGAAAATCTCGTCAGCGAAACACGCAGGGCGTTCGGCCAGATCGATATCCTCGTCTGCAATGCGGCGGCAAATCCCCATTATGGGCCGATGGCCGGGATCAGCGACGAGCAGTTCGAGAAGATCTTTCGCAACAATGTACTGTCCAATCACTGGCTGGCGCAGATGGTCGCACCCGAAATGGTGGCGCGTCGCGATGGGTCGATCATCATTGTCTCGTCCATCGGCGGCTATCGCGCTTCCCCTGTTATCGGCGCGTATAATGTGTCGAAGGCGGCGGACTTTCAACTGGCGCGCAACCTTGCCGCGGAACTTGGTCCCTCGAACGTGCGCGTCAATTGCATCGCACCGGGCCTGATCCGCACTGATTTCGCACGTGCCCTGTGGGAAGATGAAGCCAATCTCAACGAAGCGCTTCGGGGTACGCCGCTCAAGCGGATCGGCGAACCGGAAGAGATTGCCGGGGCGGCGGTATTCTTGGCGTCGCCCGCCGGGCGTTACGTGACCGGGCAGTCGATCATCGTCGATGGCGGTGCGACGGCGACCATCGGCGGCATATAGCGACTCTACTCGCCGGGCTTGTTATCGTGTAGGCAGCGGCCATGACCAAAAAACTTGAAGATCATGAGACAGGGGCCAAGTTTACGGGCGACTATGAGGCGGAACTGGCTTCGCTGCAGGAGCGGCTGGCCAAGGCGCAGGTCGCGCACATCGTGCATGGCAAGCGCAGCGTCATCCTGTTCGAAGGCTGGGACGCGGCGGGGAAGGGTGGGATCATCCAGCGGATGACGGCCGAATGGGATCCGCGTTACTTCCATGTCTGGCCGATCTCCGCGCCGACCGACGAAGAGCGGGAGCATCATTACCTCTGGCGTTTCTGGAACCGCCTGCCCGCCAGCCGCAACATCGCGATATTCGACCGGAGCTGGTACGGGCGCGTGCTGGTGGAGCGGGTGGAGGGGTTCTGCACCAAGACGGATTGGAAGCGGTCCTTTGGCGAGATCAACGATTTCGAGGCGCAGCAAGTCAATTCGGGCACGAACATCGTCAAGCTGTTCATCCACATCACGCAGGAGACGCAGGACAAGCAGCTTGCGGAGCGGCTCGACACGCCATGGAAGCGGTGGAAGACGGGCGAGGACGATTACCGCAACCGGAACAAGCGTGCGGATTATCTCGCCGCGATGCACGACATGTTCAAGAAGACCGACACGGACCATGCGCCGTGGAAGATCATCGACAATAACAGCCGCAAGGCTGGGCGAATCGCGGCGTTGACCTATGTGGCGGAAACGCTGGAGAAGCTGGTGCCGATGGACATGCCGGAAGCCGATCCGGCTGTGGTCGCGCTGGCGAAGGAAGCATTCGGGTATAAGCCCAAGAAGATGGCCTAGGCCGCCGGGTAGCTGATCTCCAGCACTTCATATTCCTTCTCGCCGGACGGGAGTATGGCGCGCCGCACGTCGCCGACCGCCGCCGAGCGCAGCGCGCGTGCAAGGGGAGCGCCCCAGCCGATCCGACCCTGATCGGTCACCGTTTCGTCGTTGCCGACGATGGTGATCGTGCGATAGTTGTCGTCTTCGTCCGCGATGGTGACGGTCGCGCCGAAATAGACGCGGCTCTTGTCTGGCTGCTGTGCGGGGTCGATGATCTTTGCGTCCTTCATTTTCTTCGAGAGGCGGCGCAATTGTCCGTCAATCTCCCGCATACGCTTGCGGCCATAGAGATAGTCGCCATTTTCCGAACGGTCGCCATTGCCCGCCGCCCAACTTACGACCTCGACGATGCGAGGCCGTTCGACGCCGAGCAAATGGTCATATTCCGCGCGCAGGGCGGCGTAGCCCTGCGGCGTGATGTAGTTAGGGTATGGCGTCGTCATCGGCGTGCCATAAGCAGGCGGGAGGCGCTCGTCACCCCGGCGTGTTCTTGCCCAGATAGCGGCTCAGCGGGGCTGGTGTGCCTTTGAAACGGGCCTGCGTCGGGTTGATCGCGTCATAGACCACCGCATTTTCCAGCACGCGCTGCACATAGCTGCGCGTCTCATAGATGGGGATCATCTCGATCCAGCGGAGCATGTCCGAGCCGCCCATGCGCGGATCGCCATTGGCGCGCATCCATTTGTTCACATTGCCTGGACCCGCATTGTAGGCCGCAACCGCCAAGGGGTAGCTGCCGCCATAATAATTCAGCATCTGCTGAAAATAGGTGCTGCCAAGCTGGATATTATAGCTCGGATCGCTCGTCAGCGCTGACATGTTGTAGCTGAGGCCGATCTTGCCTGCCGTTTCGCGCGCGGTTCCGGGCATAAGCTGCATCAATCCACGCGCACCCGCATGGCTGACGGCGGCACGGTCGAACTGGCTTTCCTGCCGGGCGATGGCGTGAATCATCGTCCAGTTCGCCTGATGCCCCGAAGGAACGGAGATGCTGGGGAAGCTTGCCTTGCCATAGCCTGAAAATCCGTCGGACACGGCGCGCCGACCGACCATGACGCCAAGGTCAGGCCTGCCGAGATTTTGAGCGAGTTCGGCGGAAAGCAAATGGCTTTGCTGGTCGTCGGCGCTTGCGGCAATGGCCCGTACGAATTTGCTCTGGTCCTCCCAATAGCCCATTTGGCCCAGCGCCCGTGCGGCGCGAACAACGCTACGATTGGCGAAGGTCGCGCGATCGGCGGCCGTCACTGTTGTCATGACAGCAGGAGCAGGCGCAGGCACCGGACGTCCAAGGCGCTCCAGCGACAATTGCCCATAGAACTGGTCAGGATAGGCAGCTGCCTGCTGGAAAAAACCATTGGCTCCGGCGGGGTCGCCGCTGGCCAGCGCTGCGCGGCCTGCCCAGTAATAGCCTTTCGAGATCGTCTGCGGAGAGCGCGCGGCGGTGGCGTAGCGCTGGAACATGCCGATGGCATCGCGCGGGCGGCCAAGATTATAGAAGGCCGCCGTGCCCGCAAGCCATGTCAGGCTGGTATAATCGTCGCGCTCGCCAATGCTGCGGTCACGCACGGAGACGCCGGTTGGGTAGGCGTCGTCGACTTTGCTGGCGATGCCATAGGCAAAGCTCCATTGCGTGTCATTGGCCGCGGCTTTCGCGTTGGTGAGCAGCGTTTCGAACCATTTTTCCGGGTCACCTGGCCGGGTCGACAGCATCTGGCGGTTGGACAGCAAGGTGCGCGCGGCAATGCTGTTGCCGCTGTCGCGCAGCCACGTCGCCTTGTCATTCAGGAAGCCCGGATCGCTGGCGCCATAGGCTTCGGCATATTGCATCTGCGCCATTGCATCGGGCGACTTGCGCTGCAACGCTATGCGCGCGGCAAAAACGGGGCGGCGGGCAGGTGAGGTGTAGGCGAGAATACGTTCAGCGCCGGCATTGGCACGGGCGAAGAGCAGCACGTCGGCACGCTGGTCATAGTCGGCCGTCGTAAAACTGCTGCCGAACAACGACATCAGCCGCGCCTCATCGTCCGGAGCCAGCGCCCCAGTGATCCATGCCGAGCGCGCGGCAACCTTTGCCTCCGCCATGCGCCCGATCGCCGACAATGCTGCGGCGTTACGTGCATGTCCCACTGCGGTCCGCGCAGGGAAGCGCGCGAAGAAGGCCACGACCTGATTGGGTTCATAGGCGTTCGGGCTGATCGACGTTTCGGCCAGCCGCCGCATGCGGTCCTCGCCGGGCCAGTCAGGATAATTGGTGATGAAATTGGCATAAACGGAGAAGCCAAGGCCATCGCTTTGTTGCAGTCGCCGCCATTCGTTGATGGCGCTCACGATCTGCGTATCTTGCGATACGCCAACCTGCGCCCGGGCTGCATTCCAGCCCGTCGAGCCGGGAATCGGCTGCACCATGGCGGGTTGCGCCGGTGACGATTGCTGCATGGAAGGCGGAAGCAACTGCGTCGGTGCTTCGGTCTGCGCGCTTGCAACGGCGGTTGATGAGAGGAAGACGACGAGAGTTGCCCGAAGAAGGCGATTGCGGAGTTGAGGCGTTGACGTGACCATGCTGGACATTATGGGGGCAGGTTCCTTATCAGGCGCTGAATACGATGCCTGTGTGGGCTTTATCATATCATGCTCCGGAAATCCGGTGCTTTGAAGGAGATTTTTCATGTTCTCCGGGTCCATACCCGCTCTGGTGACGCCTTTTCGCGACGGAGCGTTGGACGAACAGGCGTTCCGGACCTTCGTCGATTGGCAGATCGAAGCGGGCAGCACGGCACTGGTCCCTTGCGGCACAACGGGCGAAAGCGCGACAATGACTGTCGCGGAGCATAATCGCGTCGTCGCGATCTGCGTCGATCAGGCCGCAGGACGCGTGCCGGTGATCGCCGGATGCGGATCGAACGACACCAAGATCGCGCTGGAGCATATGTATGCGGCGCAGGCATCCGGCGCGACGGCGGCGCTGGTCGTCGCACCTTATTACAACAAGCCCAACCAGGAAGGCGTGTATCAGCATTTTGCTTATCTGGCGCAGCGGTGCGACCTGCCGATCATCCTGTATAATGTGCCGAGCCGGACCATAACCGACATCGGCGTGCCCGTGATGTTCCGGCTGGCCGAGGAATTCCAGTCCATCGTCGGCATAAAGGACGCCACCGGAAATCTGGGGCGTGTCACCGCGCAGCGCCTCGCCTGCGGGACGGATTTCTGCCAGATGTCGGGCAATGACGAAACTGCACTCGGCTTCAATGCAATGGGCGGCGTTGGTTGTATCTCTGTCACAGCCAATGTGGCGCCCCGACTTTGCGCAGACTTTCAGGCGGCCTGCGCGACGCGGGATTGGGATACAGCGGTTGCTTTGCAGGACCGACTCTATCCGCTGCACGACGCTTTGTTCAGCGATTCTTCACCCGGGCCTGTCAAATATGCGCTGTCTCGCGTACGACCGGATATGCCGACGGATGTCCGCCTGCCAATCACATGGCCTTCGGACGCCAGCCGCACGGCTGTCGACCGCGCGCTGGAGATTGCAGGACTGGTTTGAAGGTCCGGCATACCCATATCGTGATGGCATAGCGCCGCACCACATCAGGAAATCATGGCCCGTCCCCGTCCCGAAACATTCGACAAGAAGAAGATCGTCGCCGAAAACCGGCGTGCGCGCTTCGAATATTATATCGAGGACGTGTTTGAGGCGGGCATTGCTTTGCAGGGCACCGAAGTGAAGGCGCTGCGCGGCGGCGAAGGATCGATCGCGGAAAGCTATGCCGAAGTGAAGGGTAGCCAAGTCTTCCTGGTGAACAGCAACATTCCTGAATATAGCCACGGCAATCGCGAAAACCATGAGCCGAAGCGCCCGCGTAAGTTGCTGCTTCATGAGCGCGAGATCAACAAGATGCACAGCGCTGTCGAGCGGCAGGGTATGACGATCGTGCCGATGATGGTCTATTTCAACAGCAAGGGCCGGGCGAAGGTGGAACTGGCGATTGCGAAGGGCAAGAAGCTGCATGACAAGCGCGAAGTCATGAAGGATCGTGACTGGAAACGCGACGCCGCGCGCATCATGAAAGAGCGCGGCTGATGAGCCGCCTCACGCGATGGTGGCATGCCAATGCCCCGACCCGCGAGTCGATGGAGCATAATCGCTTCATCGCGCCGGTCGCGCATCGGGTGCTGGAGCCATCGCTATGGCGCTTTACGCGACGGTCGGTTCCACGTGGCGTGGCGCTGGGATTGTTCGTCGGCATATTCCTGCTGATCCCCGGTATTCAGATCGCTGGCGCGGCGCTGCTGGCGCTGCCGTTCCGCGCTAATATTCCGGTGGCGGCGGCGATGACATTCCTGAGTAATCCGGCCACGACGCCCTTCATCCTGTGGGCGTCAGTCTATATCGGCAACTTCATGCTGGGCCGCACGGCAGACGCGACGGGCTTCATGGCAATGATCCATAATCACGCGGGCGTTCAGCAGTGGATGGCATGGCTGTTTTCCGAAGCAGCCCCGGCGATGCTGTTCGGCCTGCTGATCATCTCGATCATCACCGCTCTGGTCGGTTACCTCATTGCCATAGGCTTTTGGCGTATCAGGATGGGCCGGAAATGGCATGCGCGTAAATTGAGGATTGGCAACTGCCGCGAATCCGGTTCAATGGAAGAAACGGCAGCCGTCTGACCCGCGCTGCCTGACACGATCAGGTTGACGGGAGAACGCGACGCCATGGCGGCGCAGGGCATCACATCGCAGAAGAACGAAATACTGGCGCTGGCGGCGCAATCGCCCATGCGTGGTCTGTTGCCGATGCTGGCGGTTGCAGCGCTTGCATGCGCAGGGCTGATTTATGTTGCCGTGGGCGAATTGGCGCTGGCAGCCGGTTTTGCGGCTACGCTGATTGCTGTCGCCATGCTCGGATTCACGTTCATGCGGCTGTTCCCGCGTCAGGTTCTGGATGTCGATGCCGTTCCCGATTGGACCGTGGCCCGCGCTGCGGCTGACGCGTCCAGCATGGCCATTGCCGTGACTGACCGCTCAGGACGACTGGTATGCGCCAGTGATCTTTTCGGGGAATGGTTCCCGGGGTTTCCCACCCCGCCCGACTTGCCCCTTGAGCCGGTCGACGCAGAGCGCCTTAAAAAAGCTGGCAGGGAAGCCTGGTCCGATGGCGAAGGGCGAGCGCCCGGCATCGGGCGTGGCGCCTTGCGGCTTGACGTCGATGTGACGCGGACCGGGCGCTCAGAGGATTATCTGCTCTGGCGCTTCACGCCGCTGCGGCAAATCAGCATATTTGATGACTTCAATCGGATGCTCACCGGGGAGGCCGGTCGCCAGCTTACCGAAGCGGGAATCATGGCCGTGATGATCGGTGGCGAGGGGCGCATCAGAGCGGCTAATGGCGCGTTTCTGTTGCGCGCCTCCGGTCGCATCGACGCGAATATCACCGGCCGCGATTTCGCAAGTTACCTCCGCATCGACGAGAAGGGTCGCGTATTCTTCGCGCGCGAAGAACGCAGCGCGCTGCCGATCCGCTTGTTGCAAGTGCCGTTGCGCCGCGGTGATGCTGAAGGGCCGATGCTTATCCTGATGCTGGACGAGCAGACTGGCAGCCTGGATGGCACGTCCGCCCTTTCGTACATCGAGACGTTGCTGTCGCTGCTGCCGTTCGGTCTGGCGATGGCGGATCGGGATGGTAGAGTCCTGTTCCTCAACAGCGCTTTCTCTCGTGCCGTTGGTTTGAAGCCCGGCGAAAAGCCGACCTATCCGGGCGATCTGGTCACGCGGGAAGACCAGTCGGCGGTGGCGGATTCCGTGCGGCGCTTTGCCGTGGGGCCGCAGATGTCGGGGGATATCGCGGTGCGTTTGCGTGTGCAGCCCGATGAGCCGGTGGCGCTCAGCCTAGCTGGTGTTCGCGGGCTAGGCGAGGCGGCGGTGCTGCTCAGCCTCAAGGATAATAGCGAGGAGAGCAAGCTGAAGCGACAGGTTGCGCAAGCGACCAAGATGCAGGCGATCGGCCAGCTCGCCGGCGGCGTCGCGCATGATTTCAACAATATCCTCACGGCCATCATCGGCCATTGCGATTTGATGTTGATGCGCCATACGCCGGGCGACAGCGACTATGACGATATTCAGCAGATCAAGTCGAACAGCAATCGCGCGGCAGGGCTGACGCGGCAACTGCTGGCTTTCTCCCGTCAGCAGACACTGCGACCGCAGGTGCTGCAGTTGCCGGACATCGTGGCCGATGTGTCGAATTTGCTCAACCGGTTGCTGGGCGAGAAGGTGAAGCTGGTGGTTAGCCATGGTCGTAATCTGGGGGCGGTACGCGCCGACCCGGGGCAGTTGGAGCAGGTCATCGTCAACCTGGCCGTGAACGCGCGTGACGCCATGCCGCAGGGTGGCTCGGTTAATGTGCAGACCTATGCCGTGCCCGCCGCGAAAGTGCGCGAGATGCGGCATGAAGTGCTACCCGTTGGCGACTACACGGCGCTGCGCGTGTCGGATACGGGACTTGGTATCGCGCCGGACCTGCTGTCGAAGATATTCGAGCCGTTTTTCACGACCAAGGATGTTGGCAAGGGCACGGGTCTCGGGCTTTCCACCGTCTATGGTATCGTCAAGCAATCGGGCGGGTTTATTTTCGCGGAGTCCGAACTGGGGCAGGGCGCGAGCTTCGTCATTTATCTTCCGGTATACGCATCGACGGGCAAGCCTGCAGAGCCGGAAAAGCCAAAGCTGCCCGACAAACGCAGCGAAGTGTGGGGAACGGGAACGATCCTGCTGGTGGAGGATGAGGACATGGTCCGCACCGTGGCGGAGCGGGCGCTTGCCCGGCAGGGTTATACGGTCATCGCCGCGTCCGATGGTGAGCAGGGGCTGGAGATGCTGGAGGCCACCTACGCAGCAGGCGGGCATGTGGATTTGCTCATTTCCGATGTCGTCATGCCCAACATGGATGGCCCTACGATGGTCGCCCAGGCGCGTCAGGCGCATCCTACGCTGCCCGTGCTATTCATGTCGGGCTATGCCGAAGAGCAGCTGCGCAAATCCATCGACATCGCGAACGTGAACTTCCTGCCGAAGCCCTTCTCCGTCAGTCAGTTGGCTGAATCCGCGCGGGATACGCTTATCGCTTATGCCCCCCCTCGCGAGGCGCCGGTTGAAAACTCCGCGTAACGACTTGCTTCACATCAAGGGAAAAACACTAGGCAAGCGCAGGTGTATCGGTTAGCGACGGTCATCCTTTCGACATCGAAACGCCAATGTGCTCTCTTGGGAATCGCGAAGTCATGACTGCAGGTAAATCAATTCTGATTGTTGAAGACGAAGCGATGATCGGCATGATGCTGGAGGATTTTCTGGAAACCCTTGGCTATGGCGTTCATGCCGTAGCGGCAACGGTCAGTGAAGCCTGCGCTTTGGTCGATCAGGGTGGCTTCGATGCTGCAATCGTGGACTGCAATCTTCAGGGCGAAAAATCCTGGCCGGTTGCCGAGGCGCTGGCGAGCCACGGCAAACCGTTCCTGTTCGCCACGGGCGGTAGTTCCGACGATGTGCCTACGACGTTTGAAAATCGTCCGACATTGGCCAAACCTTTCACCATAGGCGCGGTCGAGCGGGCTTTGGACAAGGTGCTCGCGGATGGTGCAGACGCGTTCGTAAAATAATTTCTGAACGTCTTGTTCTCCCCTTGTTCTATAAGAACAAATGCGATACATGCTGGCCCATCGCCAGTTTTGGCGTACCTTCCGGCTTGGGGTTTGATCCAGGCTGCTTGACAGGGGACCATGTGATGACCGCAATGCTGAAACTGATTGATTCCGACAAGAAGACGGGGACCATGGATAAAACTGGACTGGACCGACAGAAGGCATTGGATGCCGCGCTAGCGCAGATTGATCGTGCGTTCGGCAAAGGCTCCGCAATGCGCCTGGGTTCGAAAGAGACCATGCAGGTCGAATCGATTTCCACCGGCAGCCTTGGCCTCGATATCGCGCTTGGTGTCGGCGGACTGCCGCGCGGACGCGTAATCGAAATATATGGCCCGGAAAGCTCGGGTAAGACCACATTGGCGCTGCACGTGATTGCCGAAGCGCAAAAAGGCGGTGGCACGGCCGCGTTCGTGGATGCGGAACATGCTCTCGATCCGGTCTATGCCAGGAAGCTGGGCGTCAATATCGATGAGTTGATTGTGTCTCAGCCGGATACCGGTGAGCAGGCGCTGGAGATTGTCGATACGCTTGTGCGGTCCAACGCGATCGACGTGTTGGTCGTCGACTCTGTCGCTGCTCTGGTCCCCCGTGCCGAAATCGAAGGCGAGATGGGTGACAGCCATGTCGGCCTTCAGGCACGTCTGATGTCGCAATCGCTGCGCAAGTTGACCGGCTCCATTAGTCGTTCGCGCTGTATGGTGATCTTCATCAACCAGCTTCGCATGAAGATCGGCGTGATGTACGGTAACCCCGAAACGACGACGGGTGGCAATGCGCTGAAATTTTATGCCTCGGTGCGCCTCGATATTCGCCGAACCGGCCAGATCAAGGATCGCGACGATATCGTCGGGAATGCGACACGTGTGAAGGTCGTGAAGAACAAGGTCGCGCCGCCGTTCAAGCAAGTCGAATTCGACATCATGTATGGCGAAGGCATTTCAAAGATCGGCGAAATCCTCGATCTCGGCGTGAAGGCCGGGATTGTCGAGAAGTCGGGCGCATGGTTCTCCTATGACTCGATCCGCATCGGGCAGGGCCGCGAGAACTCCAAGACGTTCCTCAAGGAAAACCCCGAAATCACCGAGAGAATCGAAAAAGCCATTCGCACCAAGACCGAGAAGGTCGCCGAAGGCATGATGACCGGTCCCGAACCTGACGAAGCGGAAGATGGAGACGCATAAGCGCGGATAGCACCGGGCGCGTACAACCCGGTGTTCTGTGCAATGCCATCTGCTTGCCGTTTCATGATCCGAAAGGCCCGCTGCACCCAAAGTGCTGCGGGCCTTTATCATATGCATGATCTTGGTGAGGGCTATCGCTCCAGAACCGCTTGGCAGCACATTCTCCGAGTTACGGGGCATGCAGGCAGCTTCCACCTGGCGTAAACTCTGCTAGCCTTCGACCGAAGGAGACCCCTATGGCCATTGTCGTCCACCATCTTGAGAACAGCCGTTCGCAACGTATTCTTTGGCTGCTCGAAGAACTGGAGCTTCCCTACAGCGTCATCCGCTACGCCCGTAATCCCAAAACGATGCTGGCCCCGCCGGAACTCAAAGCCATTCATCCGCTTGGAAAATCTCCGGTTATCGAGGACGACGGTGTGGTCCTCGCGGAAACTGGCGCGATCGTTGAGTACATCGTTGCAAAAGCTGGCAACCGGCTTGGCGTGCCGAGCGACGCTTCCGATGCCCTGCGCTATCGCCATTTTCTGCATTATGCCGAAGGGTCGATGATGCCGCCCCTACTTGCGCTGCTTGTCGTGCAACGCCTTGGCTTGCTCGGTCGTCCGGCGCGCAAGGCGGTTCAGGGCTTCATGGACACGCATCTCGACTGGCTCGAAACAGAACTGGCGACTCGTCCCTATTTTGCCGGTCGGGAATTTACAGCCGCCGACATAATGATGAGCTTTCCGTTGGAGGCGTCGCGTTCTCGTGCCGGTCTCAATGGCTCTCGCCCGCATCTGATCGACTGGTTGCAGCGCATCCATGCACGCCCGGCGTATCAGGCGGCACTCAAGGAAGGCGGACCCTATGCCTACGCCTGATCGCCGCACCCTTCTTAAAGGCGCGGTTTTCACGGCTGGAGTCTTTGCGCTGGGCGGCTTGCCCAAGCTGATGGCGCAGGATGATATCGCCGACGGCCTACAGTCGATCACGAAGAATGCGCTGCCGATTTCCACCACCGAACGGCAAGAGCGGATAGCGCGTGCTCAGCGGTTGATGAAGGCCAATGATATCGGCGCGATCCTGATCGAGCCGGGGGCCAGCCTGATCTACTTCACGGGAGTCAAATGGTGGCGCAGCGAACGGCTGACCGTTGCGATCATTCCTGCCGAGGGCGATCCAGTGATCGTCACGCCCTTTTTTGAAAAGCCCTCCGTCGCACAAACCTTGAATATTCCCGCCGAAATCCGCGTTTGGCAGGAGCATGAAAATCCCCTGACAGTCGTTGCGAAGTTCCTTAAGGAGCGCGGCCTCGCCACTAGCCGGGTCGGAATCGAGGAGACGGCGCGGTTCTTTGCGTTCGATGGCCTTCGCTCCGCATTGCCGATGGCTAGGCTCGTGTCCGCCAATCCCGTGGTGCGGGGATGCCGGATGCGTAAGACACACGCGGAGATAGCACTGATGCAGGCCGCGACCGACGTGACACTGGCCGCCTATCGCTGGACCGTGCCCCGCATCAAGGCGGGAATGACGCCGCAAGATATCGGCAAGATCATGAACGGCGCCACGCGCGCGCTGGGCGGTGAGCCTGAATTCTCTCTGGTACTCGTGGGCGAGGCCGCGGCCTATCCGCATGGCAGCGATAAGCCTCAGGTCGTGACGCCGGGCGCGATCGTGCTGATGGATTGCGGATGCACGGTGGAGGGTTATCAATCCGACATCTCGCGCACGTTCGTCCATGGCAGGGATCCCAGCAAGGATCAGCGGCTTGTATGGGACCAGGTTGCGAAAGGGCAACAAGTGGCTATGTCGGCGGCGCGCCTGGGCGTTGCGGCGGGAAGCGTCGACGATGCGGTGCGCCATTATTATGAGAGCCTGGGATATGGGCCGGGATACCAGTTGCCAGGCCTCCCGCATCGCACTGGGCACGGGATCGGCATGGAGGGGCATGAGCCAGTCAATCTGGTTCACGGAGAGACGACGCAACTGGCCGAGGGCATGTGCTTTTCCAACGAACCCGGCCTGTATTTGCCGGGGAAATATGGCGTCCGGCTGGAAGATTGCTTCCACATGACAGCCAGCGGTCCAAAATGGTTTTCCGAGCCGCCAACGTCGCTGGATGCCCCGCTGAGGTGAATACCGCCATTTTATCGCCACTGCCGCTCGCTTTGACGCGCCAACGCCCTTGAGAAGCGCTCCGCGACCTTCTAAGTCCGGTGGATGACATCGACCAATGACATCCGCCGTTCGTTCCTCGATTATTTCGCGGGGGCAGGGCACACGCCTGTCGATTCGGCGCCGCTGGTTCCGCATAACGACCCTACGCTGATGTTCGTTAATGCGGGCATGGTGCCGTTCAAGAATGTGTTCACCGGCCTAGAGGCACGTCCTTACAAGACGGCGACATCCAGCCAGAAATGCGTGCGCGCCGGCGGCAAGCATAATGATCTGGATAATGTCGGCTACACGGCCCGTCATCATACATTCTTCGAAATGTTGGGGAATTTTAGTTTCGGCGATTATTTCAAGGAGCAGGCGATCACTCACGCGTGGACGCTGCTGACGAAGGAGTGGGGGCTTGACCCTGACCGGCTGACCGCGACCGTCTATCATACGGACGATGAGGCATTTGACCTTTGGAAGAAGATTGCAGGTCTGCCGGAGCAGCGGATCATTCGCATCCCGACCAAAGATAATTTCTGGGCAATGGGCGACAGTGGCCCATGCGGCCCATGTTCGGAGATATTCTACGATCATGGCGATCACATCTGGGGCGGACCTCCGGGATCGCCGGAGGAGGACGGCGACCGCTTCGTCGAAATCTGGAATCTGGTCTTCATGCAGTATGAGCAGGAAGCCAATGAAATCGTTTCCGAACTTCCGCGGCCCAGCATCGACACGGGCATGGGGCTGGAGCGGATCGCAGCCGTCATGCAGGGCGTCCATAACAATTACGATACGGACACGTTCAAGGCGCTGATTGCGGAAAGCGGGGCAATTTCCCGTACCGCCACTGATGGCGAACATGGCGCAAGCCATCGCGTAATTGCCGATCATCTGCGCTCGACCGGCTTCCTGATTGCTGATGGCGTCCTTCCGGCGAATGAGGGCCGGGGATATGTGCTGCGCCGGATCATGCGCCGGGCAATGCGGCACGCGCATATCATTGGTGCCAAAGACCCGCTGATGCACAGGCTCGTCGGCAGCCTCGTAAGCGAGATGGGTAGCGCCTATCCCGAACTCGCCCGCGCTCAGCCTTTGATCGAGGAGACGCTGCTGCGCGAGGAAACGCGGTTCCGGCAGACGTTGGAAAAGGGTCTGCGGCTGCTGGAGGATGCAACATCCGGCATGGCGCAGGGTGCCACGCTTCCGGGCGAGACGGCATTCAAGCTCTATGACACCTTTGGTTTTCCTTATGATCTGACCGAGGACGCGCTGCGTTCTCAGGGTCTTTCGGTGGACCGTGCCGGGTTTGATGCTGCTATGTCCGAGCAGAAGGCAGCGGCGCGCGCCGCCTGGAAGGGATCGGGCGACAAGGCATCCGAAGACATCTGGTACGACATTGCCGAGAGCGAAGGCGGCACCGAATTTACGGGCTATATGTCGACCCAGGGCGAGGGGCAGGTCGTCGCCATCGTCAAGGACGGTGCGAAGGTCGAGAGCGCATCGGCAGGCGAACAAGTCGTGATCCTGACCAACCAGACGCCCTTTTACGGGGAGAGTGGCGGCCAGAACGGCGATGCCGGAACTATTACCGGAGGCGATGGTCTGGTTGCGACCGTTGAGGAAACATCCAAGCCCCTCGGCCGCCTGCATGCCCACCAGACGATCATCGAAGCAGGCAGCATCAAGGTGGGCGATACCGTGCATCTGTCCGTCGATGCGGATCGCCGTGACCGCGTGCGTGCCAACCATAGTGCCACGCACCTGCTGCACGCGGCGCTCCGTCACCATCTGGGGTCACATGTGACGCAGAAGGGCAGCATGGTTGCGGAAGACCGGTTGCGGTTCGACTTCTCGCATCCGGAGGCGCTGACGGCCGCGCAGATTGCGGCAGTGGAGGCGGATGTTAACGCGCAGATCCGGCATAATGAAGAAGTCACCACCCGGTTGATGACGCCCGACGATGCTGTCGCTGCCGGTGCCATGGCGCTATTCGGCGAGAAATATGGTGATGAGGTGCGCGTCCTCTCGATGGGACGTGGTGACGAAACTCACTATTCGGTCGAGCTATGTGGAGGAACGCATGTGCGCGCCACGGGCGACATTGGTCTTTTCAAGATCGTGTCGGAAAGCGCGGTGTCCAGCGGCATCCGGCGGATCGAGGCACTGACGGGCGAAGCGGCAAGGCTCTGGCTGTCGGATCGTGAAGATCGCTTGAAGCAAGCAGCCGCCACCCTTCGCACCGCCCCGGACGAAGTACCTGCGCGGATTGCGGCCCTTGTGGAGCAGAGCCGAAAGCTGGAGCGAGAATTGGCCGAAGCGAAGAAAGCGTTGGCGCTTGGCGGCGGCAAGAGCAATGCGGGTGCTGCCGGTCCAGAGCAGGTCGGCAATATCCAGTTTCTGGGTCAGGTGATCCATGGGCTGGACCCGAAGGAGCTTCGTGGCCTGATCGACCAGAATAAGGGCACGCTGGGCAGTGGCGTGTCCGCGATCGTGGCAATCCTGGATGGACGTGCCAGCATTGCCGTCGGTGTGACCAGCGATCTGTTGGACACGACCAGTGCAGTCGACTTGGTGCGGGCCGGGGTGGAGGCGCTTGGCGGCAAGGGCGGCGGCGGGCGTCCAGACATGGCGCAGGGCGGCGGCCCGGATGGGGAACAAGCCGCGGCGGCGCTGGAGGCAGTCAAGAAAGCGCTGGCCGCCGTTCCTGCCTAGGCATCCTCCGCGCGTAGCTTTCGTAATTTAGGCGCAGTGTCCAGGTTCGCCGCCTTCTTAATCTCTTCACGCAGATCTTCGCGCATCTGGTGGATCGATGCAATGACTGGCCCCATCGCGACACCCAGGTCGACCAGCGCGGTTTCGGCAAGTTGCAGCGAACTTTCGAGGGTTTCCGGCACTGCGTCGCTCGCTCCGGCCTTATATAACTCGGCGGCGTGATCGGTGTCACGCGCGCGGGCAATGATCGGAAGGTCGGGCACCCATCCACGCACTCTGCTCGTGATGCGGATCGACAGGACAGGATCGTCCATTGTCAGGATCAGCGCGCGGGCGTGTCCCAACCGAAGTTTGTCGAGCATTTCGGCGCGCGAAACGTCGCCGAACAGGATCGGATAGCCTTTACGCCGCGCGTCGGCGACGACATCGGCATCCGATTCCACGACAATGAATGGCTGATTGTGGGACTTCAGCAAGTCGCACACCATCTGTCCGACACGTCCGAAGCCGATGACGACAGCGGCGGGCAAGGCGCCGTCTTCGCCCATCGGCACTGGTTCTTCGGACCCGGCAAGCTCCAGCCGACGCGCAATGTCATGCCCGATCCGCGCAAGCAACGGCGTAATGGTAAGGCCGACCGCCGTAACGATCTGCCAGAAGGCGGCGGTCGAAGGCAGGATCAATTGTGCTGCCGATGCTGCCGTCAGGACGATCAACGTGGTTTCCGATGGACTGGACATCAGCACGCCGACTTCGAGCGCCGTGCCGCGCGCGACCCCGGAAAATCGCAGTAAAGTGGCAGTGACGACCGTCTTGACTATCACCACGCCCACGACAGCCAACAATAGCACCGACCAATTCGCCATGATCACGCGCAGATCAAGGCTCATGCCCACAGTGATCAGGAACACGCCGAGCGCCAGCCCCTTGAAGGGCGCGGTCATGACTTCGACTTCGCCATGATAGTCGGTTTCGGCAATTAATATGCCCGCCAGGATGGCTCCGACGATTGGCGACAGGCCGACCAGCGCGGTGGCAAGGCTGGACACGATCACGACCAGCAGGCTTGCGGCCAAGAATACTTCCGGGCTTTTGGTGCGGGCGGCCTGTCGGAAAATATGAGGTAAAGTGAAGCGACCGAGCACCAGCATGACGATGATCGTGAGGCCGCCCTTCAGCAGCGTGTTGACCAATCCGCTCCATCCAGCCTCGCTTGCAGTAGGCGCAAGCGCGCCGAGCAGGAAGATGATGGGGACGAGCGCCAAATCCTCGAACAGCAGCATGGAGAAAGCGGGGCGTCCGACGGCGCTCTGCGTGCCTACCATCGGCAGCACGAGTGCCGTGGAGGACAGTGCGAGGGCCAGGCCCAGTCCGACCGATCCCGCAACGGATTGCCCGATCAAATAGAGTGCCAATCCGATAAGCGCGCCGCTGATCAGCAATTCTGCAGCACCCACGCCGAACACCAGTGTGCGCATCGTCCATAACCGGCGGAAGCTGAGTTCCAGCCCGATGGAAAACAGCAGCAGGATGATGCCAAGTTCCGCAAAGGGCGCGATTGCCTTTGGGTCGGAAATCGTGATGTAAAACAGCCAGGGATACTGGCTGACGAGCGCGCCTAGTCCCGCCGGGCCGACTGCCAGGCCGACGAGAATGAACCCGATGACGGGGCTGATACGGAAGCGGGCAAAGGCTGGGATGACCAATCCCGCCGCGCCGAGTATGACGAGGGAGTCGCTGATGCCATTGTGATTAAGTTCTGCTGCCATATTGCACCTTAACCACCGGCGGACGCATTTGTCAGCGCTTTAATGCCGCGATTCAGCCACCGCCGGGTGAGTTGTGTCCGCCGGTCGGCACTGGCCCGCCACTTGGCGCATGGTCATGGGCGCCCAGGGTACTGTCCCATTCGATATGATAAAGGTCGAAACGTCTGTCGCGGAGATTGCGCACTGTACCCTCCGCCCGCGCCCAACTGAGGTCTGCAAGGTTGACGTCCGCGATCGTCAAGGTTTCGACGTTTTCACTGGCTTCGGCGGCAATGCCGTCGCGGGCGAAGGGAAGATCACATGGCGTCAGGATGCAGCTTTGAGCATATTGAATGTCCATATTGTCGACGTTGGGCAGGTT
>JBPPMC010000106.1:0-22610 GCA_051305835.1 Sphingobium sp. | reverse complement strand
TCGGGCATGTCCTGCTCAATCGCATCGCGAGCGGCGGTAGTTTCTTGGGCTCGGAGCGGAACCGCCGTGCCGACCGGCGGCAGGCCCAGCAGGAGCATCGAAAGCCTAGCGAATCTTGGCATCGCTGGACGTCCTTTCGTTGGATACAGCGGATTGCGTGGAAGGATGCTGTGGGTGCGCAGCTTGGCCGTCCCAGAGCGCAAGGTGGATGCAGCAATCGACATCACTGGGGACGGCAGCGGCTCCACAGCCGCGTGATGTGGCCGGCTTCGCGGGCGGCAAAGCTGACAGAAGTGCGATCAGCGCCGGCAGCTGAACGAACGTCAAAACCATGATCCGATTCCCTTTTTGCGAGCCTCTGCACGATCCACATTGGCGAAGCGCCTTTCAGCAGCATCCGCCTGGTCGACCATCCCGATCACTCCATTGAGCAACACACCGGCGGCGCGGCGGCCTTTCTCCGTCGGCATCAACCGCTCTCCGACCACCGCCAGCCATCCGCTATCGATCATGTTCGAAAGTGCCCGATCGATGTCTTCGACCGCGATCTTGCAGTCGATCCAGCCGGCTAGGAACTCCGACAAGAAGTCAGCGCGCGCGGGCGTCTTGGCGCGATCGGTGCCAACGAAAATCGCCAGCTCGAAGATTGACATGTCCCACTCGTGCCGGGCGCCTGACGCGGCCGGCCGACGGTCATTTGCCGTGAAGATCATAATAGTCCTGAATCTTGTCCTGAATTTCGGACATGGTCTGGACCTCATCGGGCAGCTTCGCTGCATCCATGAAGTCGGAATAAACATCGGTGAAATCCATTACCGACAGGTCGAGCCTCGCGAACTCGTCGACGGTGAAGCCCTGACACTGCTCCTTTTTCGCGCTACCCCAAGGCTTGCCGAGCTGTGGGCGGCCCTGCTCTTGCAGGACGCGCGAAAGCTTGCTCTCGAAACAGCAATAGGCGGTTCGCTTGGTCGAACAGATCCCGAGGAAGCTCGACGAGCAATAGCTGCCGAGATTATGGCAAAGGCCCATCCGATCTTTGATGTCGAGCTTCATCTCGTCCTGGCTACATGCGAACAGGACAAGGAACGGCGTGGCGAAAGCGGCGATCGCGGCCGGCCCGCCGGCGAGCGCGGCTGCACCAGCACCGAGCGGCACGAGACCGGACACCTTTCCCGCGCAACAATTGATTAAGCCGAATACGGGTTTGTGGCAGGTCTCGCGTGTGCCGGTGAAAACCTTGAAATCGGCTTCGTTGAACTCCTTGCCGGCTTGATCGAGTGCATGAAGGCCGACGAGCGCGTCCCTGAACTCGGTCGACGCCTCGCGGACGATCGGCTCGCAATCGCCGTTGATGCAGTAGACGTCGTCCCCGCATATATACTGCTTGTCGCCCCCGACCGTGCTCGATGGGGTCGGGCAGCGATACACTTTCTCCGCGACCTTGCAGGCCCCACTCTGCGGATCATCAAGGCAATCTTCACGAAGGAACGTGCAGGACCGATTGCTCTCCAGATCGCCGCAATCGTTGCCCGCCGACATGACATTGCAAGTGAAGTTGCGCTTCCACGCCCAGCACGATTGCGTGACAGGTACGCCGTCGATCATCCGGGTCTCCGGGCCTTCGGTGCAGACTTCCCCGGCGGCATCGGCCGTGCACATCGTATCGCCGGCCATGGCTCCGCAACCATCGACCCTTTTGGTGGTCACCTGGGTTTCGGTCGTCTTGGCGTGCCAGCCTTGGCCCGTGATCGGGCTTGGAAGAAGGGAGAGATCGGTCAGGTTCTCAGAGCAGACATACTCGGTGGCGTTATAATCGTCGCAGAATTTGTTCGTCGAAACGCCGTAAATCCTGTGAGCCTGACAAGCCTGCATCACGATGCCCGTCGGCCGGCAGACACCAGAAGCCAGGTGCGGCGCCATCGCATCATATCGCGCAAAGGGGGTGCCGTACGCTCCATTAGGCACGACAAAGAACTTGTACGCGTCGACTGTCGTGGTCTCGGGCACCATCGTGATCGAGCACGATCGGGACTCCTGCTCGATCTTAGTTCCTTGGTTGCATGTGGCCTCGTAGTATCCGCTCGTTCCTGAGCCCGGCGGAAGCGGCGTGCAGCTTCCGCTGGTGCTGCTATACGCCTCGCCTGCGAGATAGGCCGACGGGTCGCTTTCGACGGTCGTTGCGCGGTTCGTCGTCGCCAGGATCTCGGCGTTGCTGAATGTCGCGCGGGTGTGATCGGCGTCCGTTGTGACCCGGTAGCTTTGGTCTGATGACTTCAGCGCCTGGGCGTCTGCGACGAGCTTGTCAGGGTCGTCATAATAGGTCGTCTGTGGCTGGCTGGTGCCTGTGTAGCCAGGAACGGCCGCAGCCTGCGCGTCGCTCGAAGGAACCAGCGAGGAGTCGTTCCTCTTCTCCTGGGCCATCGCCCTGCCCTCAGCACGGGCTTGGTCGACCGTCATCTCCTGCGCGGCGACGGGCTCAGTCGTGAGCAGCAGCGCGCACAATCCTCCCAAGAGGCGCCGCGCGATCATTGCCGATCGCGCTTCATGTTCGAGAGCGCCACCGCGGCCACACGCGCGCCGGGGCCACTTCCCTCGGCGAAGGTCGAAAGAGCATATTCAACCGTCACGTTGCCGATCATGCGGTCATAAGGCGGCACCTTGGTCTGACAGGAGAAGCCGGCGCATAGGTCGAAGTCGGACGAGACCGTGATGTAGGTTGGGACGGCTTGAACATCGAACGCGCGGAAGAGTCGGGGATCGATGCCAATACTGGCGAACTGCCCCTTGTCGACAACCTTGCCGAGCCGCGTCACGAACTCCTTCGCCGAATTGTTCGGAAAGCCCCTGAACACGACCACGCCGCCTGCGCTTGAGGTGTCGCGCACGAGCTGTTTCAGCGTCGCGTCGGGCATCGACAGGCTTGCGAAGACGATGAACTGTGGCGCTTCCCCACCCTTTGCGCTCGCATTCTGGGACGCGCCCTTCACGATCTCGTCGAAATCGACCGGTCCTGCCGGACCCTTTGGAAGATCGATCGTCGCAACCTTGCGCATATTTTCGGTGCCGCCCTCGCGAACCTGAGCGGCTTCTTCCCGGAACTGGTCGCCCCTGTCCTTGACCTGGTCGACGAAGGCTTGCGCTTCTGCGGCGAGATCGGTCGAACGCTTCTTGATCGCCTGGACGTCCACGCCGTCGACGGTCTGCGCGAGCAGCGCCGACACGCCAGCGGCACCAAGGACTGCGAGGATGCCGATGGTGAGATAGCGCATCGTCAGACCCCCTAGAGCACGCAGCAATTGCGCTTGCGCCAGACGAGGTCGCCCATGTCCTCGCCGCCGGCGGGATAGGCACGTCCAGCGTCGGGCGGCATGGTGGAAGCACCGATAGCGGAGCAGGCGAAGCGCCCGCTCACGGTCGGGATCGGGTTGACCATCTGGAAGCGATATTGCTGCTTGCGCATGATCGGCATCAGATACTTCTTGCAGAGCCCGGCCGATCCCATCGTCCCCCAGGCAAGCGCCTCACGGTGCATCTTGAAAGCGAACCGCGAGAGCGCGAGCCGCGAGGACTGGACGTGCCCGATCGAGGACGGGATGTTCCCGTTGAGCGGATACATCGAGCCCTGACAGCCGGCGCACCAGAACAGCGGATCGAGTGGCAGATGGACGGTGCCGGCGATGCAATCGCCGGCGCAGGCAGCCTGCGCGATGGGATTGGCGAAGACGATCGCCTCGGGATTGATGAGCGCTGCCAGCGAGTCATCCTGCCAGAGCGGGTCGACTTCGGTCATGTAGGCGATATCGAACGACGCCTGCTCGAAACAGGCGAAGTCGGTCAGGATCTCCATCCAGTAGAGAAGCGGATAGACATACCAGTGGACGTGCCATTTTGCCGTACTTTGAGAGCGGCCGCCGACCATGGACGGCCCGGTCAGATAGCCCTGACCGATATCGAATCCGGGCGCGATCCGGATGCCGCCAAGGTTGGGGAAACACCACGGCTTCATCGTCACATCCGCGAGGCGCGCCGGCTCCCAGAACCCGACCGATATGCCGATGCGAGGGAGCGGGTCGGCGCAGGCGCAGATCGGCGACGCGGGATTGCTGGGATCGGGACGGCTGCTCGGCCAAATCCTCAAGGCGCCGACGGACAGCGGGAAGAGGCAGGACCAGCAGACATCGGTGATCGGATTGACGAACTTGCCACTGCAGGTCGGCCCGGCCGCGGTTGCCGGGGGCGCCAGAGCGATCATCGCAAGCAAGAACGCGAAGAGGCCGAACAGGCGGCGAGGCAGCCCGGTCATTCGCCGCCTCCCACGCTTTCAAGGAAAGCTCGGTCGGCGCGCTGCTTTCGGAGCAGGTAAAGACAGGTGTGTGCGGCGGTCGCGAACAGGATCAGGGCGGCGCCGATTGGCGCCACGCGGCCAATCGCGTGGCGGAGCGGCGAGAAGAGACCAACGACGAGCGCGCTAGTGAGGCATAGCGCCTGCCAGGTGAACCGCATGCGACGAAGCACCGGGGTCTCCGGTGCAGCCATCGGCGTTCGAAGAAGATCGAGCCAAAGCGGCATCAGCCGGCCCTCCCCTTCTTTAGCACCTGCTCGGACACTCGCATCACGCGACCGTTCTGCTGCACGACCGCGGGCGTGTGTTCGATGCCGAAACGTGAGGTGAGCTTGCCCTCCTGGTCGAAGTAGAAGCGGCGTTTCCGGTTCGTCATCTCCTCGATTGGCGAGCCGCTGACGAAAATGATCTTGGCATTGAGATCGGTGTACCGGCTCGTGGCCCAGGCGATCTGATTTGCATCGTCGCCATCGACGAACACGAGCGCCTGTTTGATCGCGACGAAGTCGAGCGGATTGATGCGCTGTCCGGCGCGGCCGATGAGGTTGCCCTTCTGGTCACGAATATCGTGCTCGAGCTGGACAGTCGGGTCATAGGTCCAGTCTCTGGTCTCGGTCGCAGGTGAAAGACCCGCAACGGGAGTGGGTCGCCGAACCTTCGCTTCGACGCGCTTGGCGAACATCTCGTTGGTGCGCGCGAGTTCGCCGGTCGCCTCAGCGCGTTTCAACCGCGCTTCGATCGTCGAAAGCAGATCCGGCTCGATGACCGGGAAGGCCTGGCCAGTCTGCCCATAGTCACGCGCCTCGATGCGCGCAGGGCTCATGGCAAAGGCGGCTATACCGAGGAGCACGGCCGCTCCACCAACGCCGAGCAGCCGCTTCACAGCACGGGCTCCCCGACACCGACAATCTGGCGGCCGCAGACGAAACCGATTTCGGCGTAACGGCTGTCGAACCCATCGCGGTGGGGAGACCCGGCATAATAGCAACCCGAGGGGATCGCGCCCTCCGCGCCCGGCGTCAGTGGCTCGCCAAAGCGCGTGAGCGGTTTCATCTGCCCGATGGGCTTGCCGTTGATCGTCACGACCATTCCGCGGTGCGCGACCACATCGCCCGGCATGCCATAGACGATCTTGCCGAACATCTGAGGTTTCGTCCCAAAATGGCGGCGCAGAAGCGCGCTCTGCGGCGGATCGAAGAACACGTAGTCGCCGCGCGCCGGCGGTTGGTGCCGGCGGATGAGGAAAGCCCAATTGGGGAGGGAATCGCTCGCGTTGATGAGGAAGACGTGGCCGTCGCGCCATGAGCTCATCGCACTAACTAGCCCCGTTCCGACGAGCGCAACGACCAGCATCGCCCACAGGCGCTTGCGCGGCCGCCAGCGTGGGGCGGAGAGCTCACTGACCGCCGTTGCCATCGGGGCCTCCAAAGGTTGAGACCGACGGTCCGGACACCTGCCCAGGCGCCGGCTGCGGCAACGGTTGCGCGAACGAACCGCTGGCGGACGGATCCTGCGGAGAGATCGCCTGCGCACCAGCCATAGGGTCGATCTGTCCCGACGGTGCCAAGGGCGGTTGCCGCGCGGCGATGAGAGCAGCCTGAGCGGCCGACAGCTCCTGCATGCGCTGCAGCTGCTCGACGGAAACGCGTTTCGGCTCCGGAACCCCGGACGCGAACACCGCCTTCTTCAGGCTCTCCGTGATGTCCGGCACATTCTTGGTGAGGACCGCCTCGCCGACCAGCACGACTTGCCCGCCCTCGCTCCGGCGTTGCAGCTCCTTGTCGAGCGAAGACATGAAAGCCCTCATCTCGGCCTGGACCCGATCGGGCGGTGAGCCCGAAAATCGCTGGGCCTCGACATAATCGCCCACCAGCGCCGACAGCCTGGCCGAGACGATGTGATCCTGCTTCGGCGCCGTGAGAGCGCGCGTGACCCACATCCCCCAGATCAACAGCGCCAACATGACCAGGCCGATGATGATCTGCTGTCGCGTGAAGCCTCCAAAGCCAACCCGGCGCTTTGGAAGCGCGGCTTGGGACGCGGGAGGTGCGGGCGGGAGGTCGAGTTCGGGTTGATCAGCCATGATCGCGGGTCCCTTCCTGCGTGCGGTCGGGCAGGATGCGATCCCGGCGGAAGGTGATGATGGCCGCCGAGAGGATCATGTGCGCGATCGCGAAAATGTTGAGAAATGCGCCGGTCCGGGCCTGATCGGCGGCGACATAGCGCGTGGTGAAATTGTTGAGCTGGTGGATGAAGCCGTCGAAGGAGAAGCCCCCGATCGCGAGGAAGAACAGGAAGAACAGCCCCCAGGTGATCAGCAACGTGCTACCTAAGAATCCAAACCCATGGAGCGTGAAGTAGAGGACGGACCGCCACTCGGCCGCCGTCAACCTGCCCTTGCGCGTAATGGAGGTCGTCACATCGTCAGCGTCCGTCGCCATGATCCTACTCCGCGGCGATCGCGATCTCGTCCGCCTCGACGAGATTGCTCACCCATTTTTCGGGATTGTCGGGAAAGGCGATCCGCTCGATCGCTTCGTCCATGCTCATGCCCTCTGCGATCAGCGCGTCGATCGCAGCGAATGTCCTCGGGCTCGAGGAGAAGAGCGTGGCCGAATAGGGATCGAGCACGAGGCGGCCGACAGCGAGCGTATCGGGCCCTTTGATCATGATGTCCGAATATTCGAAGCCATTGCGCTTCAGCGACCGCAGCAAGGCGTCGGTGTAATCGTCCATCTCGAAGCGATCGTGCTTCTTGAAATCCGCGATCGTCTCCGGCTTTTGCTGGAGGATGACGAACCAGTCCGAGTTCTCGAGCGCGGCGATCGAGCCGGCCGACTTGTAGTAATCATTGAGTGACTGGGTCGCGGTGACCAGCGACGCGCCGTATTTCCGGCAAGTGCGAGCATAGGTCTCGATGAAGTCGGCCATCGCGCCGCCACGGAGCATCTGCCACGCCTCGTCGAGCAGAAGCGCCTTGGGGATCGAGCGATCAAGTTTGCGCATCATCTGCTGCGACATGAACATGATCGCGGTCAGCACGACGCTGCGCAGTTCCTCGCGCGCCGACAGGTCAGACAGTTCGAAGACGGTGAGCTGCGCTTGCAGCTCGAACGAGACTTCACCCTGAAAAAAGCGCCCGTACGTGCCTCCCGACGAGAAGGGCCGCATCGCGATCCCGAGATTGGATGCCAGCACGTTGCCGGTCGCCTCCAGGGCTGCGATCACCAGATCGATCGAGCCCTTGCTGCCATGCTCCTCCCAGACTTGGTTGACCGCACCGTCGATCAGGCCTCGCTCGGTGTCATCGAGCACGTTGATGTGGCGCGACATCTGATTGATGATCGCTTTGAGCATCGCCATGCAGTCGAGGAGATAGTCTTCGTCCTCAGCAGCCTGAGCCTGGTCGATCATCGAGAAGGGATTGAGGCAGAAGCCCGAGCTCATTGTGAATTCGACGAAGGCGCCGCCCTGCAGCTTTGCCGAGTGCTCGAACGAGCGGCCGTCGTCGATCACGACCACCTTCGCACCGGCGCCGCAGAGCGAGCCGCACAGCTCCTGGAGCGCGACCGACTTGCCTGAACCCGACTTGCCGAAGACCGCGACATTGTGGTTGCCGGCGGCATTCTCGAACGGGCTCCAGAAGAAGGGCTGGCCACGCCGGCCGATCAACAGCAAATGGGGTATCTGGCCGCCCAGATATTCGCCCTGAATCGGTGCCAGATTGGCCGCCGTCGTGGTGAGCAGCGTTCGCATCCGCTTCATGCGCTCGAGGTCCTTCGACAGGCCGTTGGCCATCGTCATCGGCATCGCGCAAAGCAGCCCCATGACTTGCAGGTAGCGGTCGTCGAGCAGGTCCCAGCCTGCAGCCCGATATACCGACTTGAGCACGCGCTCGTTGCTGTCACCCCTGCCCTTGGGCGAAAAGGCGGTGACGCTAAAAAATACCCGGACGAGCTTGCGACCCTGCCGGATCTCCTCGTTGACGTAGCGCCACTCCTGAGATTGGTCGCGCAACTGTGGCAGGAATCTCGACGACTTTGAATCGGCGAGGCTCGTCGTCCGCATGAACTTGTAGCTCGCCTTGTTGGTCGAGGCCTGGGCGTCGGGGAAATCGATGCAAAGGGTCGTCGCGACCGGACACGGCATGCGGAGCTTGTCGGTGAACATGTCACCGATCAGACGCGCCACGTCCCACGGCGCCCAGCGCGTCGGCAGATTGCGGACAGAAAACGACCGGACATCGAACACGTCGGGATAGATTTCGCCGATCTCCGGCGCGCCCTTGACCGTCTTTCCGGTCGGCCGGAAGCGCTCGGTCCGTAGCAACATCCGGTCCGGCTCGACCTGCAACTCGATGTCGCGGCGGATCGCCTGGTCCGCGATCGGATCGAGCGGATTGTAGCTGACGGCGTCATCGCCGGCGGCGGTGGTCGGCGACGTGATGTCGTCGATCCATCCGATCAGTGCCACCGGGTCCATCGTGCGCGCCGCGACGTTGATCGACGCAAGCGAAGAGATGATCCCTTCCATCACCGAGACGATCTGCTCGACAGACACGCTCGACGATTCTGGGGTCGAGTAAGAAATTGCGACACGGTGGTTGCGGAGGCAGAATGGCGCGTCGGCCGATAACGAGTCCCAGACACCGTCCGTCAGAAAATCGACGCGGTGCTTGGCCATCCGTTCGTAGACGCCGCGGGCCGAATAGCGCGGCAGATACCATTTCGAGAGCCGCTCGCCGATGCGCGGTGACATCCACTGGTGGAACTGCAAACATCCCGGTGCTGGAATGCCCTCGGATAGGAACTGTGCCAGGATTTCGCCGGTGCGCTCGTCGGCTCCAACCAGTGGCGCCGCCTCGATCACAAATCCGCGCGACGCGCTGTTGTAGAAGATACCCGTCTTCGGATCGTAGCTGCGATAGGGCAGCCAATGCGCGAGCATCGGGACCGCGAGATCCGGCTGCTGCGCGTCGGGACGCTTGCTGTCACCGAACACGCCGGCGAGGAGATCGTCGAAAAAGCGCCGCGCCATCTCAATTCTCCTGCGGCACGGACGCGGGGAATCCTGCGGCTCGGACGACTGGCTTGGCGTCTGGCTTGGCTGCCGGCAGCGTTCCTGCGCCGACCGCGCTTCGTGCCCCGTCTTGAGCCTCGGTTGCCTGCGCTTGATATTGTGGACTCGCTTTCACCCGCGCGATCGCTTCGGCACCGATGGTCGTTTTGGGCGCCATCGCCACACCGGACGGAGTGGCAATTGTCGTTTTCGACAAGGCTGGCGCTGCGCCTGGGTTACCCGTTGGGCCAGCGGCCTCCCGCGCTGGTGTGGGTGCCTTCGCCGGCTGCAACCGGCCCCTTCCCGCGGTCGGTACGGGGCCCGGGGCGTTGCGGCCCGCCTTGGGGGCTAGACGAGCCGCAACGTCGGACTTGATCGCTGCGACCGGATCGGCACTGCGCGCCCGCGCGGCGGCCACCGCCGCAGGATCAGGAAGGTCTGGATCGATCGCCGCGACATCGACGATCGCAGGGTCGGCGCGATCGACGGCGTCTGCGAGCGATTCCGGCATCGCGCTCATCGAGGACGCATTGCGATCAGGAATAAGCGTTGCAGATGCCAGCGACTGTTGCTGCCATTCACCGCTCTGCACGACCGCGTGGACCGCGCTCGTCTCGTGCAAGCGCCCGCGTTCATCGATATAGGGCTGGAAGACAATCCGAAGCACCCGCTCCTGGGTACGCCGAGCATCGCGGGGCACGACGGGCACGATCTTCCGGGTCGCAGCCGTCCGCGACGCCCGCGCCTTCGGGCGGGTTTCCATATAAGGTCCGGCGGGCGTTGCGTCCCCGCCTGCACTCTCACCTGCGATCATCGCCAGCGCGCGGTCGTCGATCGATGAAGAGGGCGCGCAGATGCCATCGGGCGCAGCGCAAGAGAAGCTGCCCCGCACATTGCTGCCGAACGTCGCGCAGCCACTGAGCAGAGCCAGCGCTGCCAGAGCGGCCGATCCGAGTAGGAGCGGTGATCGGTGGGATCGACCCAGCCGCCGGCTCACGACTTCGCTCCCCTGAGCCAGGCCTCGAGGAACTCCTTCGGCCGATAGCCTTCGAGGATTGCACCGTCGCTGCGGACGATGATAGGCGTTGCGTTCAGGCCGTGCTTCTGGGCAAACTTCTCATTGGCATCGAGGCCCTTGGTGTCGCAGGCCGCGGGCGCTTTGAACGGCTCTCCCGCGTAAGCGGCATAAAGCGCCTGTTCCTGGTTCTTGGAGCAGTAGACGCGATCGGCAATGTCTCGGCTGCCGAGGACCGAGATCGGTCGCTCCACGACCTTCACGTCCATACCGCGCAAGACGTTGGTGAGCGCGCGGCAATAGCCGCAGCGGAAATCCGTGAAGATGGTGACGCTTTGTTTGGCCGTCTTATTACCCCAGACGATCGCGCCCTCGTTCGGCAAGCCGGTCAGGTTAAGCATGGCAGGGCGCGTGGGGACCGTAGTCCGCCCGGCACTGGCTGAAGCGCTCGTAACTTCCCCCCCGCCCTCCTCGCCGCCGGCAGCTGCCGCGGCATTTGCTTTCGCAGCCCCGCCGACCAACATGTCGGGGTTGATCTCGAGTAGCCGGGCCGCCGTCAGATCCTGGCGCGTCTCCATGTCGTAGACGCGGCCGATGATAAGATAACGAGCACCGTGATTGACGTAGAAGAGGTTCGCGCCCGCGGTGACCTCGCAGAGCCCTTCGATTTTCTCGCAATTGACCTTGGAGACTTCCGTCTTCGGCAGACGCGCCTTCAGGAGACCCGTAACCTTTGCTTCGTCTGGACCCGCCACATCGGCGGCCAGTGCGATGCTAGCCACGCCGATCGCGCCGATCGCCGCCAGGACGGGAGCCCGCCGTGTGAAAAGGCGCAGCTTACGCAGTCGATCAATTGCGGACATACACACCCTCCAGGAAGACGATTTCGACATCGATGCCGGTCGGCATCTCGATCACAGGCTGATATTGCTCGGCGCGCTCGATCAGATATTTCGAGACGTCCTTGCCGGACTCCGCGGCACCGCCGCCGAGCGCGCGCAGGCCGACGCTGCCGAAATTGGGCGTGCGGTTGATGCTGCCCTCGCCATCGCGGGCGATGGTCGCCAAGGGCTGGTTGAAGGCGGTGTTGAGCGCGTTGCCGCCGCCACTGACCAGACCGGCCAGGAAGGCCTGCATCGCGAGAGATCCTTCGCGGCTGACGACGCGGCCGCGGACTCCGGTCTTGCCGCCGAAGGCAATGAAACCTTTGACCTCAGACACCGCGTAGCGACCGCCAGGTTGCGGGCAGGTCATCTTCTGAAGCTTTACGTAGACCTTCTCACTCGACAGATCGCCGCGCGCCGCGCCGTTGATGAGGCAGCCTTCGATCTTGGTCGTGAGCAGCTTGCCATTCTGGTAGACCGAGCGCGCAGGCCCTGTGACGCGGAGAACTACGGGCAACGGATCAGTCTGGCTGTTGACCCCGGCGCTCGCGTCGACGCCGACGATGACCTTGGCGCTCGCGAAGCTGTTCGGCGGCAGATAGTTGATACTATCGCTGTAAGTCGTGGTTCCCTTCGCGACGCGCGTGGCCGTGCCGGTGTCGGCCGTCTGAAAGCTGACCATCTTGACCTCAGCGCCGCTGCCGATGGGCATCGGCCGTCCGGCGGGGCTGGCATCGGGGCGTTGGTAATTCTGGACGCCGTTCGGACCATACATCCCAGAGGGCCCGGGTGCCGGCGGGAGAGCCGTAGTCTTGGAGGCGACCTGCCGCCTCAGTTGGTCATTCTCCGCCTGGTAAGCTGAAAGCACCCGCGCGCCATCGGCGCGCATCGCCTGATTCTCGCCTTTCAGCTGTTCGAGTTGCTGGGCGAGCTGGTCGACCCGTTGCTGCTGCCCGTTGACCGATTTCAGCTGGTTTTCGACCGACTGCATCTGATTTTCCGAGAGCGCCATCCACTCCTGCTGGTTGAGGTTCTTGTTGACCATGTCTTTGGTCGAGACTTCGACCTTGGCGGGATCGCTATCGGTGGAAGCAGATTTTCCGCCGTCGTCGCCGAAGATCCAAAACGAGGAGGCGATGAGCCCGGCGCCAGCGACGCCCGCAAGCAACAGCCGCTGCTTTTTGCGGACGCTCTCGTTCGCGGTCAGATCGCTAGAGACCGGAGAGACGCCCTCCTCCTCTGGTCCTCCATCGAGAGGCGCGCGCTTGCGCCGGAAGATATCGGCCAAAGCCATGTCACTGCCTCCCGTTTTGCGAGACGAGGTAGGCCGTCGTGACCTTCCCTGGATCGAGCTTCGGCTCTGCGATCGACACTGCCAGCGCGCTCGATGGCGCGACCGTCGCTTCGGTCAGCGTCACCGGCGCCGGGCCCTTGTTCTCGATGCGAAGCACGCGGCCGGTGAGATCGGTGCCGCGATATTCGGCGATCATCTGGACTTTAAGCGTGCCGACATAGACCGGCCGAAGCGCCCGTTGGCGCATCTCATAGCCATCGACGACGCTGTTCGAGTACATGGCCTGAACGAGCTCGACGGCCGTTTCCTGCGGATTTGCCGCTGCTAACTGCGGTGTCGCATCGCCCGCCTTGTCCTTCGCGATGGTCGGGTTCGAGATGAATACCTGGACCGCCTGTTCGCCCGCGATGCGGCAGACGAACTTGTAGACATAACCCCGCTTGCTGGTCGCGAAAAAGGAAAGGGCCTGACGGCCGAACCCTTCCGGCACCGACAGATAGATGTCGCCGCGGACCGGCTCGTTCACGACCGAAAAGTCGTCGGCGGGATTGCCCGTCGAGATTTTCGAGACCGAGGCGAATTCATCCTCGACGAGGCTGATCCTGGTGAGGTCTTTTGCCGAGGCGGCGCAGTCGACCTGGCTGCCGTCGGACGCCATTACCGTTTGGTCTGCCCATGCCGGCCCCGCGATGAGGAAGAATGATAACGCGACCAGTGACGCGCCAATGATACGGCTCAGATAGCAGTAATAGCGGGAGAGGAAGACGGCACCGGTCGCGGCGCTGCCAATGGCGTAGACCGACATCACTGATCCTTTTCCTTGCCGGTCGTCACCATTCCAAAGCCGACAAGCTTCAGGGACAGTCCGGAATATTGCCAATCGAAGCGGAAGGTCCGGCGCTCGCTCGAAACGACCTTGTTCCCGACGATCGTGTGCAGATCCCCAGTGACCGTGGACCACAGGTTCTTCGGATCGATTTCCATCGTCTGGATCGTGAAGAACTGCGCGATCGAGGAGCCGCGCTGCTCGTTGACGATCTTCATGAGGTCGCCGCGGATCTTCCCCTGCGCGCTCGGCGCCGTGATCTCGAGGACCGACTTCATCCAATATTCAAGGTTGGCAGGGCTTCGGTCCAGGGTCAGCACCGCTGTGTCGCGGGTTATCAGTTCGAGATACTCGCGAGAGACCCCTGAGCTGCTGACGGCCAAGGGCCGCGCCAGGACAGGCTGCAGCACGATCTCGCGGTCGCGGGTCGCGGTGACCAGCAACAGGATCCCGGCGAGGACTCCCAGGACCACCGACACAATCACGAGGAGATTGCGCTGCCGCAGGACCCGTTGGCTTTGAGCGTGAGTGTGGGAGATCTCCATCTTACCCGGCCATCAATCGGAGATAGGAGGGTGGTGTGGCCCTCATGCCGGTGAAGCCGGCAGGAAGATGCCAATAGGCCAGATGGAGGAGCCAAGACGTCGCCCGCCCTGCCTTAGCCTTCTTCAGTCCCCACCAACCCGCACCCGAAAGAACGACGCCAATGAGAATGTGCTGAGACAGGATTCCCCAGACGAACGGAATAACCATCGCCAGGAATTCATCTAGCGTCCACAGCCCGATTAGCTCAGGGTCGTCTAGATGAGACGGTATGACGTACTTGTCCGCGGCCATTGCACCACCCTCTCCAAAAGCCGGCCGGATCTGCTATTCCGACCGACTGTCGGACCCTTCAGATCGTTGCCGTGACGGTGGAGGTGACGATCGGAATGCCGGTACCCGCGCCGACGCCGACGCCGACCGGGATGGCGATCTGGCCCATCGAGAAACGCCCCGAAGCGAGCGCTACGATGCCGCCGGCGAGCGAGAGGACGGTGATGATCTTGCCGCCCGAGCCCTCGAGGAAGTCGGTGAACTTCGTCAGGGCGGTGTCGAACGTCGTATCGGCGCCGGCGAATGCCGGACCGGCGAACAGGAACAGAGCGAGCGCGAGTGCGATGAGGGCGAAGACCGCCAGCTCCGCACGACCGCTGTACTTGAGGACAGACTGCATGAGAGTTTCCCTTCAATTCGAACGCGACGGAACCGCGCCCGATTGAAAGGTGAGGCCAATCAAATCCGGGCGGCAACGATGCCCTCGGACCGAGGCGGGGATTCCGGGAGGAATGATGGTTGAGCCTGCGACTCCGAGACGCGCCGACCCCGCAACGGGACGGCGCGTCCCAGATCCCGGGACGTCCTGTCCAGCTTTCCAGGAAGCCATGTCCCGATGCAGGGACGGCCGAACGGACGATCATTTGGTGTCCACTTCACCGAGTCGCTGTTTGGACTCGATGCTGCGCGCGTTTCTGCGTATCATTCACGGTGGGGGCGCTGGACGGGTTCGCGTTAGCGCGGGGATCGAACGTCATGGGTGAGAACATGAGTGCGGACAACCGCAACTACGTTCTGGATATTTCCATCGATCTCTTCCGTTTGACGACTGAGAGCCTGCGCCTTCATTCGAACGAGACACGCCAGTACCAGACGCTGGCGAACCTCGTGAACTGTCGCGCTGAAACGAAAAATTGCGGGGAGGAACACAGGCCCGACACGCTGCGAAAGCACTTTCATGCCATACCGACCGATGGGGATATTCACATCAGCCTCGACATCCTGAAGACCAGCGCCGAGAGTCTGGATCAAACGCGCGAGCATCTCTGCCGGAAGCTCGGATCAGACATGACGGTCGGCGACGCATTGTCAGTCTTGCTCTTCGACTATGTCGCCGAGAGAAAGGCCGCTGAAGTGCTCGATCGCATGGGTCTTGGCGAATTCAACCAGAATGGAGACGATAAGCATTCCGGCCAATCCCGAGAAGGAAATGTTTTACCTTTCAAATAGTTAATTTATAGAAACCACAATTTCTCACGTCCACCACGCCTTGCTAATGCTGGGGTGCTATGATTTGCTCACTTGATCCCAAGCACTTGGATCGGGGGGCAGTGTGAAGTCGTCACTTGCCACGGACGCGGTTTCCGACAGTTCTGATCGTCTCGAGGATAAGGAGCCGCGCGACTATGTCATGATGATCCGGAAGGCGATGGCTGAGCGAGGCCTGCATATCCGTGAGCTCTCGTTAAGGGCGGGCATCAGCAAAAGCAGGCTTGGATTGCTGTTGCATAGCGATCCCAGAAAGCGGCCGAACATTTCCCTGGTGGAATTTCAAAAGATCCTTGCGGCGATGGGCATCAGTATCATCCAAGCGATTATCAGCGTCGAATCGCAAATCGATCCAGATATGCTCTACGACGAACGCTTTACGACGCTCCTCCTGATGCTGTCTGAACTCTTCAGTGGCTTGCCTTCCAGGCTTATCCAGGCTCTTGACGAGATCGAGGGCATCGATGGCACCGAAATCCGACGCGAATGGGCGACTCCCCTCAAGGAGGCCGTGGTCGAAAAGCTGGTAAAGGAAGTCACGAGGATTCTGGCCCGCAGGGCGGAGCTGACCGAGACCAGCCGTATCGGACTATAGCGCGCATGGTCTTCAAAAGGTCGAAACTCTGACGGCACGACCAACTGCGGGCATCGGGCGCCTGGATTGTTGCGAGGCGTCCATCCCAAGATTTGCCGCTTCTGGAACGCCGGCCAAACGGCGCCAGTTCAGCAGCACGCTTTCGACATAGGCTTGGGTCTCGGCGATGCGCGGCACGAAGCCGTTGCGCACGCGCCCGGGACCAGCATTGTAGGCGGCCAACGCCAAGTGCACCTGACCGAAGCGGTCGAGTTGCTGCTTCAGATATTTGGCTCCGCCGCGCAGATTCTGCTCGAGATCGTAGCGATCGACACCCAGGCCCTGCGCCGTATCCGGCATCAGCTGCGTCAATCCAAATGCGTTCTTCGAGGAGTAGATGGATGCTTGGTAGCCGCTTTCCCTAATAATCATCGCGTCGAACAGGCCCGTCGGAATCCCATACTCGCATGCGATACTGCTCATCAGCGCATAGTAGCCGAACCGCCGGTTTTCGGCCGCGGTGCTCAGGAAGCCAGCCGGGCGATACGCGCTCACACCACATCCTGGTGCGTATTGCGTCGCAGCGGCAGCAAAGGCCATTCCGCTCCGCATCCACGGAGGAATTGGAATTGCTGGCGGTGCTGGTGCGGCCGTCTGCAGCGATGCAACTCCGACCCGGGCGACGCCCACATGCGCAAAGGGGTCAATTTCGGTATCAGCGGGCACCGCTGACAGGCCAGCGGACGCAAAGCTGTTCCTCATCTCGAATTCGACCCATCCGCGGCTCAGATCATGGACCCTAAAGGGAGCATTGGACTCCGAAATGCCTGTTGACCTCGCCCCGCCGCCTTTCTCTTCACTCGCGAGCGCCTGCTGGCCTTCTGCGACCTCTGTCGGTGGCGGCCGGCCGGCCGACATCACGATGAGCTGCGCCGTTCTTGTCGGCTTCACCGGCTCTGCGGAAGCATAAGAGGCAACCATGCTACCGACCCAAAGCACCACGCATCTCAGTAGAAGTGATCGCATCTCAACCTCCAAAACCGCGATTTTGAAAAGTTGAGATCCGGCGAATGGGGTTGTCAATGCATCCCGGCTCGGCAAGCATCACCGAAACCCGTACCGACAGGCGCGTCCATGTGGTTGATCGATCGCCATAGCGACGGGCTTAGCAAGGCCCGTATCCCCCTCCCCGGCCCGCTTCGGAAAGCGCTAGTCCGGTGGTATGCCGGCGAGGGCTCCCGGCCTGACGAAGAGGCCGGCATCATGCTTGTCCAGCAGGCGCGCATCGGCGAGAAATGGCTCGCATGCGACTGCCTTGGCAGCGATCGCGAGCCCCCGATGCTCACGCCTGCATTCCTTTCAGAGGCCGAAACCTACTATCTGCGCCGGCTTACCGGCTCGAAGCGCGCCGAACACCTTCCAACCTGCCCCTTCTTTCGTGACCAGGCGACCAACCGCATCAGCGAAGTCCGCAATCCCGAAACACCGGTCGACCCGCCCGTCGGCTACTTCGAGGTCCTGCGGCCCGCTCCCGAGAAGCTTGCTCAACGGCCGGACGAGGAGAGCAGTGACGATCGTACCCGGAACGCCTCCATGCCCAGGTTGGCGCGCCTGCTCTGGCGCCTTTTGAACGTCTCCGGCCTCAACTTCTCCGCCCCGATCTCAGAGGAGTCGACGGAACGCTCGATCACGCATGAATTCGAAGCACTGACCGCGGCGGCGGGAAAGGTCGAGATCGCGCCAGGCATCGAACTCGGCCGGGCACTGTGGACACACGCCAAGGCTCTTCACAGCAAGCGCGCATACGCTGGCATCCGCGAGCTCGCCCGAACATGGCCTCGCGGGCATGCACCCCAAGGCTTTCTGACGGTCTTCGCAAAAGGGTTTCGGGGATCGACCATCTTTCCAGCTGGGTCGGATCCGATTTCCGTTGCAAACCGAATTCAGTCACCGTCGGTACGTGGCAATCACATCAAGGGCCCTTTTCTCATCATCGTGGTGATCGGCGAATATCCCGAGGCCCATGGCTATGCGCCTTTGAGAGCCTATGCTCAGCCCGTTTTCTCCGGCAACCGCTTCATCCCCGTCGATTCAGAATTTGAGCGAAGCATGTTGCGGGCGCTTCTTGGTGCGCGCTACGCCTTGGACCGTGAAGGCATCGACATTGCGATCGAGAAGCCGGTATTCGACAGACTAACACCGCTCGGCTCTTGCCGGCCTGATTTCATGCTTGAGGCGCGCTCGCGACGCACAGGCGAAATCCGGACGCTCATCGTTGAGGCGATGGGATTTTCCAACGAGGAATATCTGGCCTCCAAGGCCGCCACCCACCCGAGAATGGCGCAGATCGCCCCCGTCGTCTGTATCACGCCGGAGGATCTGGAAGCCGGACACGTCGGAAGTATTCTGGCCTACGCGCTGTTAGGTTGAAGCGAGGACGGCCGCGGCCTTCAGTTCCAAGTCAGCGTCGCGGCGAATGATCCGACGATGAGCAGCGTCACGGGCGTCGATAACAAGTAGCTCTTCTGCCAACGCCACCAGGTTCTTGGCAGAAAGCGCAGCACATCGCCGGTCGACTTCAGCCCGAGCCAGGCCCGCTCGCGATACAGATCATAGATTGACGTTGCGACAGACAGCATCACGGCCAGGCCGCAACACACACCTGCCGCCGCGTAAAGCGCGAGCCAGTTGGCGATCTCTGCTTGAGACAGAGTTGTCATAAGCAAAACTCCAATCTCCACACGCGTAATGCCTCGACGTTCTCATTCGAGGATCGATTCCGCCGAAGGCGATCGTCGAGACGGCAACATCTCGGCTAGCCTGACCGATGTAACAACCTCATTTTAGCAACGCGCTGGCCACGTCACCATAGCGAAGGGGGTGAACCCGATCTCGCGTTGGGAAGCGACCCAGATCCAACGTCTCGTCGCCGAATATGAGTGCTACCGAAGTCACCGCATAAGCCGTAGGCCGAGAATATGGCAGCAGCCAAATCACGCGCCTTGTGCTGATGCGTCGCCTGATCTCGGCGAGACCGCGCTGCAATGTCCGTCTTGGTGGGTCGTTGGAGCCAATTGCCATGATGGTCATACCATAGTTCTTTGCAGGTTTACGCCATGCCAGAATCTGCTCGGCGGAGGCGCGCTCGACTGCCATGACATCGCAGTGCAAGGCACGACGCGCATTGATCGCTTGCGCCATACCCACACCGATGCTGTCGCCGAGAATGAGGCACTCGAACATTTCTCTATGCCCCAGGGCCAGGCGCCGCGCCGCTCCTATGGGTTCGCTCAAAAGTTGGCACATTTACCCCGACAAAGTGATTCGAGCTGCGCCTCGAGATCAGCCAATTCTGTCTCGGCAATGATATAAAAGTCTTCCTCCGCCGCGAAGAATCGATGGAGATGGTCTTCCTCTCGCGAAGCCATCAGGGCGGGCCTCTCACCGAGTTGTTCGGGCCATCGACTGACGACGAACTCCACGAGAGCGGCGTGCGCCGCCGCATGGTTGTCGTGGATCGTAATGAACTCCGCGCCTTGGTGTATAATCACCAGAACGGTCGCCTCCACAGTCTCGCTCCCTAGCAACCAAAGCCGATCGGCAAAAAGAGGTCTACCGCAATTCCCTGAGGCCTCGCACGGTACGGCGCCTGTCTGATGCTGTGGATCCCGCGCGGTAGATCAGCGTCTCGACAACGGCGACGGCTATCGCAGCGTGCGCGACCGCTCCTCAGGAGCGCCAGCAACGGATCCAAATCCTCCATGTAGCCTCCAGCACATAATTTCTAATACGCAGCCCGAGGAACGATCCCTCATGGAACTGCGGAAACGTTTACTTCGAACGGAACCAATTTCGACGGCCGCGATAGCACCAGTTTCGCCGGCTGACCGGCCGGCTGCACATCGATAGTCCGCCAAATGCCCGCCCCACTGTCGATGACCGTCATGCCAGCAAGTGCTGACCACCATCGACCGGGATGATGGTGCCGGTGATGCGATGTGCGGCGTCGCTGACCAGAAACGCCGCCAGCGCGCCAACGTCTGCGATATCGACGCGGTGGCGGGCCGGTGCGCTGGCGGCGGCGCGTTCGAGCAGTTCGTCGAACCTTTCCAGGCCACTTGCCGCGCGCGTGGCGATCGGCCCCGGCGAGATCGCATGCGCCCGGATGCCCTTGGGTCCGAGTTCTGCCGCCACATAGCGCGTCACGCTTTCCAGGGCAGCCTTCACAGGCCCCATCAGGTTGTAATTCTCCACGACCAGTTCCGAGCCGTAGAAGGTGACACAAAGCAGACAGCCGCCATCGGTCATCAGCGGTTCGGAAATCCGTGCCATGCGCAGGAAGCTGTGGCACGACACGTCCATCGCGGTCGCAAAGCCCTCGGCCGAACTGTCGACGACGCGGCCATGAAGATCCTCGCGCGGCGCATAGGCGATCGAGTGCAGCAGGAAGTCGAGCCCGCCCAATGCGATCTGACCTGTTCGAACAGCGCTTCCAGCTCACCCGGAACCCGCACGTCGCATGGTGCCATCCACTCGATGCCGAGCTGTTCGGCGACGGGGGGCGACATGGCTTTTCGCCTTCTCGTTGAGATACGTTGCGGCCAGCCGCGCGCCGCAATGTGCAAAAGCCTCCGCGCACCCGGCCGCAATACTGCTTTCGTTGGCGATCCCGACAATCAGCCCGCGCTTGCCCGAAAGGTCGACGAGCGGCTTCATAGCTGAGCCCCTGCACCAGGTTCGAGAAGCGCGACGACGTGATCGGCGATCACGCGTTCCTCATCGGTTGGGATGACGCGTACGATCACCTTGCTGTCCGGCGCGCTGATGACAGGCGCGTTCGTCGCATTGGCGTCGGGATCAAGCATCACCCCAGCCCAGGCCAGGCGCTCGCAAATCGCAGCCCGGATCATCGAATCATTCTCGCCAATGCCGGCGGTAAAGACGAGGCCGTCGAGACCGCCGAGCGCGGGAATGAGAGCGGCAGCCTGACGGCCGGCTTGCTGGACGAAGAGGGCTACCGCCTCCTTCGCTTCCGGCGCGTCGCTTGCATGCAACGTACGCATATCGCCTGAAATCCCGGACACACCGAGCAGGCCCGATTGCTCGTAGAGCAACGTCTCCACCGCCTGTGCGGCCATACCGACCTGAGTCTGAAGATGAAGCACCACGCCAGGGTCGATCGCCCCCGAGCGCGTGCCCATCATCAATCCGTCAAGCGCCGTGAAGCCCATTGTCGTATCGACGCTCGCGCCGGCACGCATTGCGCACATGCTCGCACCGTTGCCTAGGTGCGCCGCGATGACGCGGCCTGCGGCCAGAGCAGGGTCGATCTCGCGGAGGCGGCCCGCGATGTATTCGTAGGACAGACCGTGGAAGCCATACCGGCGCACGCCCTGGCAGTGAAAGGCGCGCGGAATCGGCAGGCGCGTCGCCAATGGCGGCATGCCATGGTGGAAAGCGGTATCGAAGCAGGCGATCTGCGGGAGCAAAGGCGCCAGCACGCGCAAGGCCTGGACTGCGGCGAGGTTATGCGGCTGATGGAGCGGCGCCAGTGGGATGAGGGCTTCCAACGCATCCAGCAAAGTATCATCGATGATCTGCGGCCCGGCGAAGCAGACGCCGCCATGGACGATACGATGGCCGATCGCGGTGACCTTGCGGTCTCCCAATTGGGTTACCGCCCAGGCAAAGAGGTCCTCAAGCAGATTCTCGTGGGAGAGTGCGTCCCCGCCCGGCCACGTCTTTTCCACGATGGTCTCGCCACCCGAGTCGCGCGCGAGGAGCCGGGGGCTAGTGCCGATACCCTCGATCTTGCCGCCCGCATCGAAGTCGAGCTGTCCACCCGACAAGCGATAGAGCGCGAACTTGATGCTCGACGAGCCGGCATTGAGACTGACGATCGCCTTCATGAACGCTTCGCGATCGGGCCGGGCGTGGCCTTGGGAGTGGCTCGCGCCAGCAACACCGCGATTGCGCAGGACGCTACGCTGGTGCGGAGCGAATCCGCCCGGCTGGTAAGAATGATGGGTACCCGCGCGCCCAGCACCACGCCGGCCGCGTCCGCGCCGCCGAGAAAGGTCAGCTGCTTGGCGAGCATATTGCCGGCTTCCAGATTGGGAACGACGAGGACTTCGGCGCGCCCTGCAACGGGGGAGACGATGCCCTTGTCCTTTGCCGCCTTCTCGCTGATGGCGTTGTCGAAGGCGAGCGGGCCGTCAAGGACGCCGCCGATGATCTGCCCGCGATCGGCCATCTTACACAAGGCGGCCGCATCGAGCGTCGAGCGGATCGCCGGATTGACCGTCTCCACGGCAGACAAGATCGCAACCTTCGGACAGGCGATGCCGATGACATGCGCGAGGTCGATCGCATTGCGGATGATATCGGCCTTGTCTTCCAGGCTCGGCTCGATGTTGATCGCCGCGTCGGTGATGATGAGCGGCGCTGGATGCCCGGGGACGTCCAGCAGATAGGCATGGCTGATGCGGCGCTCGGTTCGCAGGCCCGTCGCAGCCGGAACGACAGCACCCAT
>JBPPMC010000097.1:0-6511 GCA_051305835.1 Sphingobium sp. | reverse complement strand
ATGGGTGGCCCAATGTTCTGGGGGGACACGGTTGGCCTCCCCACCATCGTCGCCAAGCTCAAGGACTATCAGGCCAAATATGGCGACCAGTTCAAGCCTTCAGCGTTACTCGAGCAGAAGGCGGCGGCGGGAGAGACTTTTACCCGCGGCTGACTGCGATCGGCTGCGATGTTCTCCGTGAAAACGCCGCAGCCGCGCAAGTAAAGTCGACGATCGCAAGGTGCTCAAGAACGTGCGGCGCGATCAACAGCGCGATGGGATGGCCAGCTGAGGCAAAGGGAAGGGGCAAGCACCCGCTCCCAAACCCGCCTTAAAGCGACTGGCCGTCATCGATGCTCAGCGACGTTCCGGTGACCGCGCGCCGCGCGGGAGCAAAGATACAGCAGCGCTACATCGAGGTCGCACCTCGTGATCGACCACTGTTCCTTTGGTGACGATCAGGCCTCCCGCAGGCGGCGCGGCGCGCGTAAATAAGCCGACACGTCCTCGCGAGCAGGCCACCGGGCGTGAACATGCGCGTCATCGGCGCCATCACGACCCCGGTTGGCGAGCGCCATGGATCCAATCTGAAGTGGGTTGGAAAGCAGATCGGCGGACATGGAGAATCTTCGGCAGGCGACCGGACGGCGCTCAGTTGTGAAATCGGGTCGTCTGGTCTAGAGCGACGCGCGATGTCCGCGCGGCGTTTGCCGGATGCGCCTCGTCCTCATAGCCGAAGGCGATCCCGAAAAAGACCCGAACTCCGTCGGCGACGCCGAGCAGATCTCGCACGATCGCGCCGTGGTGGCCCAGCGCGCCCTGCGCGCAGGAGCCGATGCCATGCGCCGCCATCGCGAGCATCAGCGACTGCGCATACATGCCGCAATCCGCGGCCTCGCGAATCTCCGCCCAGTCGGGCATCATGATGAAGGCGGCGTGCGGCGCATCGAAAAAGCGGAAGTTGCGCAGAAACGACTCGGTGCGCGCCTCAACATCGTCGCGCGCCACGCCGGTGGCGGAGAACAGCGCCTTGGCCGCATCGACCTGACGCGTCCGATACTCGCCGGGATAGGCGCCGGTGAGCGGATAATCCGGCGCGACTACCGCACCCGCCTTGACCGACTCGTAAAGTTTGGCACGCAGCCGCTCCGCCGTGTCGCCGGACACGACATGAACGATCCACGGCTGGACGTTGCAGTTGGATGGCGCTTGTGCGGCCATGGTAAAGACTTGCTGTAGGACATCCGCAGGAACAAGCTCCGGGCGAAAGCCCCGCACCGATCGACGGCGGCTCAGCAATGATCGCAGGGTATCCACCTCGGTCACCAGACTTGCACCCCTCACCTACCCCTCCCGGCTGATCGGCGTCGCGTACATCAGGCGTCGTGCCCGTGTCAATAAGCGCTTGGATCCCGGAAGACGAAGTTTAAGAGACCGATTGAAGTTCGACAAATTGGAGGGATGCACGGCTGATGGACGGCAAGCTATTGACGTCCCCGCAAGACGACATTCATCACTGTCGGAGCCTCAGGCTGCGGTGCCATCATAGCCAGGCGTGACGGCCATTGCCGAATAGTCCTCCGGCGCGCTGCATCCAGACTGGAATACGCGGTGCACCTGCGCTACATTAAGCGATTGAATGAGTGACTCTGCGGAGTCGGCAGTCTGCCGACTCTTGAATTTTAGCCGCGTCCGATTGCCGTACGCCCGAGGAGAAATTGGAATGCCCGAAGCCTTGATCATTGACGCCGTTCGCACGCCCCGAGGAGTGGGCAAGGTTGGAAAGGGTGCGCTCGCGCATATGCATCCGCAGCATCTCGGCGCCGCCGTGCTCAAGGCGATCGCCGAACGCAGCGGGCTCAACACCGCAGACGTCGATGACGTGATCTGGAGCACCAGCGCCCAGGTCGACAAGCAGGGTGCCGATCTAGGGCGCATGGCGGCGCTCGACGCGGGCTACGATTGCAAGTCCAGCGGCGTGACGCTCGATCGCTTCTGTGGTGGCGGGATCACTGCAGTGAGTCTGGCGGCGGCATCGATCATGTCTGGCATGGAGGATCTCATCGTCGCAGGTGGCACCGAGATGATGTCGTTGACGAGTTCGCTCCCGGCCTCGGGGCCGCCGATGATGGATCGCGGCAACCTGCGCCTGCGCGGCACCGTTCCGCAATCGCATCAGGGTGTTTGCGCCGATGCGATCGCGGCGATGGAGGGGATTACCCGCGCGGACGTCGACGCGCTCGGGCTCGAGAGCCAACGTCGGGCCGCAGTTGCGATCGAAGAGGGCCGTTTCGACAAAAGCATCGTGTCCGTTTATGACGAGACGGGCGCGCTCGTGCTCGACAAGGAGGAATTTCCCCGACCGCAGACGACCGCCGAGGGGCTCGCGGCGCTGAAGCCTGCCTTCACTACGCTGACCGATATGGAACTCGACGAGGGCGGTACGACCTACCGGTCGCTTATCCAGAAGGCCTACCCGGGGCTTGAGTGGGAGCCGATCCATCACGCCGGCAACTCCTCGGGCGTGGTCGATGGCGCCGCTGCGCTGCTGCTCGCCTCGCCGGCCTATGCAGAGAAGCACGGTCTCAAAGCGCGCGCCAAGGTTGTAGCGTTCGCCAACGTCGGCGATTGCCCGACGCTGATGCTGAACGGGCCGGTCCCCGCCGCCAAGAAGGTGCTCGAGAAAGCCGGCCTCACCGTCGATGACATCGACCTTTGGGAGATCAATGAGGCGTTTGCCGTCGTCACCGAGAAGTTCATACGCGACCTGGATCTCGACCGCTCGAAGGTGAACGTGAACGGGGGCTCGATCGCGCTCGGACATCCGATCGGCGCGACGGGCTCGATCCTGATCGGCACGGTTCTTGATGAGCTCGAGCGGCGCGACCTTAAGCGTGGCCTTGTCACGATGTGCGCCGCAGGCGGTATGGCGCCCGCCATCATCATCGAACGCGTTTGATCGCGCGGCGGGCGCCAAGGCACCGTTCCGCCATAGCCCGGGTGCGCCCGAGTCCCTCACGCTTGCCACCCGGCCGGATTCGCTTCCCCGCCCCGGGGAGATCCGGACCTGGGTGGCGGCGTGCGGGATATACTATGTCGACGTGCTGATTATCGGGACCGGCATCAATTCAGGACTAAGCGGCCATCTCGCCGGGCGCCGAGGGCCGCGACCGTCGATCTGGTCGGCGAAGGCGTGACGCTGTTCAAGCCGGGCGACTGCGTGTTCGGCGACGCGGGTGGGGCGGGCTAGCCGAGCTGCAGGTGATTGAAGCTGCCCGCTGCTATCCTCCCTATAATCGATGCCGATGGGTTAGGCGGCCGCACTGCTGATGACCTACAGCACCTCGCACCACGCGCTGAAGGATCGTGCGCGGCTCAAGTCGGAGCGACGCTGTTCGTGCTCGGGGCAGCGGGCGGGTCGCTGCGGAGCTGGCGCACCGGCTTCACTGCAGCATCCATCCCAGGGATGAAGCTCCCCGCGAGGTTGCCGCTGCCGATGTGGACCGGTAGGCGCCCCAAGGGAGCCTTGAGATTTTCGAAGGTGAAGTCCCGCTCGGTCCTCGTCGCTGGTTCATTGGCTGCACAAGCCGCTCGAGCACATCTACCGCCACTGCTGCCCCTACCCATCGTAGAAGGAGATCTAGATACGCAAGGTCGGCACCTTCCTGTCTCGCTTTCCCCAACAAACAAGAGCGCCAATATTAAGCGATTAATTAACAATTGACTCGGGGCGGCTGCGGCTGCAAACGGGGACCAGAAGGGAGGATTGGTGTGACGGATCCGGTGCGGACAAAGGTGGTGGATCATGTCGCCCAGGGGTCGCCGAGGACCGGCCGGTCCCGGCCATGAGCTATTATTGAGGACGAAGCCTTGACTTACGAAAAGATCATCGTCGAACAGCGTGGCGACATCGGGATCATCCGGATGAACGATCCGGCGAGCCTGAACGCGGTGTCGATCCAGTCGTTCGATGAGCTCAGCGCCGCATTTGACGACCTCGCCGGATCATCGCGCGCGATAGTGCTCACCGGGGAGGGGCGCGCTTTCTGCTCGGGCGCGAACCTTGGTGGAAACACCTCGCTCGAGGAGGATTTTGGCCTCATCCTTGAGACCCACATTAACCCGTTGATGACCAAGCTGCGCAACTTACCAGTGCCGTGGATTTCGGCCGTGCGCGGCCCCGCCGCCGGAGTCGGCTGCTCGCTCGCGCTGGCCGCGGACCTGATCATTGCTGCCGAATCGGCTTACTTCCTCCAGGCCTTCGTGCGCATCGGCCTCGTGCCCGACGGCGGCTCTTCCCATCTGCTTATGCGCACCATCGGCCGGGTGCGGGCGATGGAGGTGATGATGCTCGGCGAGAAGATTCCAGCCGCACTGGCCTTAAAGTGGGGAATGATCAACCGCCTCGTCTCCGAAGACGCGCTGGAGCCGACGGCGCTGGAACTGGCCGAGCGCCTGGCAAAGGGGCCGACGAAGACGCTCGGACTGATCCGCAAGGTGGCGTGGGCCGCGGTCGACGCCGACTGGGCGGATGCGCTGCTGACCGAGCGACGCGAGCAGAACAACGCTGGCCGCACCCGCGACGCGGGCGATGCGATTCTGGCCTTCCGGGACAAGCGCCCTGCCGTATTCAGCGGTGCCTGATCGCGCACAGCGGCCTCGCGGCAAAGGAACAGAGATGAGCTACAACAGTATCAAATATGCAGTCGCGGACAGCATCGCAACGATCACGCTCTCGCGCCCCGACAAGCTCAATGCGTTTACCGTTGAAATGATGGACGAGTTAATCGACGCGTTCGACCGGATTGATGCCGATGACGAGGTTCGCGCGGTGATCGTTACCGGCGAGGGGCGTGCCTTCTGCGCGGGGGCGGACCTTAGCGCAGGCTCGGCGGCGTTCCATGCGGGTGGCGAGGATTCGCCGGTGAGAGCCGACGGATCCTTCGACTATTCGAAGGAGTCCGCGCGCGATGGCGGTGGCCGGGTGACCCTGCGCATCTTCCGGTGCCTCAAACCGGTCATCGCCTGCATCAACGGGCCTGCAGTCGGCATCGGCGCGACGATGACGCTGCCGATGGACATCCGCCTGGCCAGTGAGAATGCCCGCATAGGCTTTGTCTTCTCGCGGCGCGGCATCGTTCCCGAAGCGGCGTCATCCTTTTTCCTGCCCCGCGTGGTTGGTATCAGTCAGGCGCTGCAATGGTGCTTCAGCGGCCGGGTCTTCCCGGCGCAGGAAGCGCTTTCCGGCGGCCTCGTCAGCCAGGTGCTCCCGGCGGAGGAGTTGCTTCCCGCCGCCACAGCGATCGCGCGCGAGATTGTCGAGAACACCGCACAGGTGTCAGTCGCGCTGATTCGGCAGATGATGTGGCGCGGACTCGGCATGTCGCATCCGATGGAAGCCCATCAGGTCGACAGCCGCGGCATCCTGTCGCGCGGCCACAGCGCCGATGTGGCGGAAGGCGTGAGTTCCTTCCTCGAGAAGCGTGCCGCAGTTTATCCAGACAGGGTCTCAAAGGACATGCCAGATTACTTCCCCTGGTGGGAAGAACCCCTGTACAGCTAAGAGGATATGCCGGATGCCTGAACTTTTTGTTCGCGATGCCGTTGCTGGCGGCGCTGGTAGCCGCCGGCTTCCCCGTCCTCCACGTCGATGGGTTGTGCACCGAGCGGCAGATGGCGCGCTGGACCCGCTAATATCGCGCGGATACGAAGCCGGATGCCTCGCCGACCTGGACATCCGCGGAATCAAGGGCCGCTATCGTGGCGGCACGGCCTCCACAGACAATCCCGGCGAGATACTCGACAATCTGCCGCTGCTCACGGCGCGCGCACGACAGCAGGCCGAGCGCGAGATGCGGGCCATATGATCACCCGACTATTTCCACTTCACTCTTTCAATCAATGGGAACGATGATGAATTTTTCTGGCATTTCAGCGGTGGTAACCGGCGGCGCGAGCGGCTTGGGCGAGGCGACCGCACGAGCGCTTGCGGCCGAGGGGGCCAAGGTTGCGTTGTTCGACCTTAACGCCGGGACCGGCGAGCGCGTGGCGAGGGAAATCGACGGCGTCTTCTGCCAGGTCGATGTGACCGACGACGCATCGGTCGACGCAGGCTTCGAAAGAGCCCGAGCAGCAATCGGACAAGAGCGCATCCTGATTAACTGTGCGGGGACGGGCGTTGCCTTCAAGACCGCGTCGCGCGGCAAGGACGGCTCGATCAAGCACTTCCCGCTTGAGGAGTTCAACCGCATCATCCAGATAAATCTGGTCGGCACCTTCCGCTGTATCGCCAAGTCCGCGGCGGGGATGCTCACACTGGAGCCGCTCGCGGACGGCGCGCGCGGCGCGATCGTCAATACGGCGTCGGTGGCGGCTGAGGACGGGCAAATGGGGCAGGCGGCCTATTCGGCGTCGAAGGGGGGAATCGTCGGGCTGACGCTGCCGGTCGCCCGCGACCTGATGGGCGAGGGCATCCGGGTGAACACCATTCTTCCCGGCATCTTCAGCACGCCCTTGATGAACGGCGCGCCGG
>JBPPMC010000067.1:0-8838 GCA_051305835.1 Sphingobium sp. | reverse complement strand
AGATGTGGGCGCAAAGCCTCGAACAATTCGACCAGCCCCTGCCCATGCTCGGCGGACAGTTCGACAGGCGCACCAAAGCCCAAAGCAAAGGATTCGAGCACGCCATTATCCCCCGCTTTACCCTCCGCTTTATTGGCGACGAGAACCACCGGCGTGTTGCCGTTGCGCAGCCATCGCCCAATTTCCTCGTCCAGCGGGTTCACTCCTTCCCGCGCATCGAACATGAACAGCGCAACATCGGCCTCCGATACGGCGGCCTCCGTCTGCTGCCGCATGCGTCCGGGAAGTGTGTGCGGATCTTCATCCTCATATCCCGCCGTATCGACCACGCGAAAGTCCATGCCAACCAGTGAGGCCTCACCCTCGCGCCGATCGCGCGTCACGCCCGGACGATCGTCCACCAAAGCCAGCCGTTTGCCAACAAGGCGATTGAATAGCGTGGACTTGCCCACATTGGGTCGCCCGACAATGGCTACGATGGGCAACATGGCCGCTGGTAATCCTTAAAAAAGCAAATGCCGCCCGGTCGATGCCGTCTGGAGATTATCCTGCGGGCATCGACCGGACGGCCATGAATATAGGGGCTTTGCGGCTGTTAGCGCAATGCCGTCAGCTTGCCGTCATCGGCAAGGATATACAGCGTGTTGTTGGCAACCACCGGAGAGAGGGACATTGGCCTGTCCAGATCCTGCGTAGTCTGCACCGTCCCCGTCGCCGGATCGACATACAGCATGTCACCTTGCGTCGATACGAGGATCAGGCGATTGCCCGCGAGGACCGGCCCGGTCCAGCGGATCGTGCCGGTCTTCTTCTTCGCCTTGCGCCAGCGATCGAGCTGGCTGATCCAGCGAATCTTGCCGGTAGCGCGTGCCACGCAGAGCAGCTTGGCATCGTCCGTCACAACGAACACCCACTCCCCGGCGACCCATGGCGTGGAGATACCCGCAATGTTGATTTCCCAAAGCCGCTGGCCACTCACCAGTTCGTAGGAGGCCATGCGACCGCCCTGCCCGATGGCGAACACCCGGCCACGGTCGATCACCGGATCGGCATCAATGTCGGTCAGAGAAGCAACAGCCGTGGAGATGCTAGTTCGCGAAAGTGCATCACCCCACAAAGTGCGGCCATTTTCGTAGCGATAGGCGTTCAGTTCACCAGAGCTGTAACCCGCAATAACCGTGCCCTGCGCAGCGGACGGCGCAGCGACTCCGAACACGGCTGTAACCTGCAACGTCGCGGACTCGGTCCACTGCGTTTCGCCATCGGTCTGGTTGAGCGCGAAAATCTGGTTGTCCTGGCTCATCACATAGACATGGCCGTTGGCGAGCGTAGGCGCCCCGCGGAGAGGACCGCCTGGACGCTTCTTCCACACGATCGCACCATCCGACACATTGAGCGCGGCAACATCACCGACACCTGTCGAGGCATAGACACGATCGCCAACTACGCTGACGCCGCCACCGAACAGCGACCGGCCATTGCCCTCCGCAGGCATAGGCGTCTGCCACAGCCGCGCGCCGCTCTGCGCATCCATGGCGATCACATGCGCGTCCGCGTCGATCACGAACAGCTTGCCGCCTGCGATTACAGGCGACGAGGCAAGCCGCGCGCGCGGCGTGCTGCCGGTAATGCTGGTGGTCCAGGCCTGCGCGGGCGAAGCGCTCAATGCGACATGACCCATAGCCTTGGAGGGGTTACCGCCCGGCTGACTCCATTCGTCGTTCGCAATCGCCTCGGGCAGTGTCACTGCAACGTCGGCAAGCGCAGGATCGACTTCGACTCCCTGCTCCGTCGACAGGATCGAGGTCCGCTTACCGACGACAGGCGTCTTAGGCCCGCCCTTCTTGCCGCCGATGATGCCACACCCGCCAAGCAGCGCAACGCCCGCCAGAAGGACGCCGCTCCGGATCAACTTATTCCGCATTATTGCCGCCACCTTCATTTTCCGTCGCGTCTACCGCGTCGATCCCCAATAAACCCGCCATCTGTCGCGCACGTGAACGAATGGTCTGCGGCACCGCTTTGTCTTTCGCCATCGCCGCAAAGATCGGCCCTGCAAGATCAGGCTTGCCCATCTTCATATAGGCTATCGCCGTCATTTCGCCCGCACTACCAAACCACGGATCGCCCGCAACCGCCAATGGTTTCAAACGTGCAACGATGTCGGCGGGCTTGAGCTTGTCGAATTCGATCGACGTTTGCCGCACCAAAGCGAGCGAACGATAGGGCTGGTCAAGATCGCTGTTCGCCGCCATCGCCTTGTATGTTGCAAGGGCGCCAGCGGTGTCGCCCTTCTTTGCGGCGATTGCTGCCTTCGCCAGTTGGGTCGCGGCGCGATAGCCAGGCTGATCCGCGTTGCTCAAGGCTTCCAGCTTCGCAGCGTCGGGCGTGCCGCCGCCAGCAATAGTATCCAGCACCGCAGACATCTGCTCGGAAGTCTCCTCGGATTTCCGCGTGCTATGATGTTCCCAGTAAAGCCAGCCCGCAAACGCGACCAGCGCCACGATGACGATACCGATGATCCAGCGCCCATAGTTCTGCCAAAGTCGCAGCATCCGGTCCTGCCGGACAGCGTCATCGACTTCACGCATGAACACTTCGTTCGATTGTGGCGTTAGGGCCAACATCACTCTCCGGGCACTACAGTAAAACAGGGGAATTGGCCGCGGACCTTAGCGATCCGCCGCCTTTGCGCAACTTACTTTTTCGGGCGATAGACCTGCTCGTCGGTCGGGAAGCTGCGGTCCCGTACGTCACTGGCATAGCGGGCAGCAGCCTCGGAGATCGTGTCGGCTAACCCCTCATATCGCTTCACAAAGCGGGGCACGCGATCGAACATGCCCAGCATATCTTCCGTCACCAGCACCTGCCCGTCGCAGCGTGCCGATGCGCCAATGCCAATCGTCGGACATGGAATGGCCGCCGTAATCGTATCGGCCAGTTCTTCCATCACGCCTTCGATCACCAGCGAGAAGGCACCCGCCTCCGCCACGGCAACGGCATCGCGCAGTATGTTGGCGGCCTCCGCATCACTACGGCCGCGTGCTCCATAGCCGCCCAATGCATTTACGGCCTGCGGCGTCAGTCCTACATGCGCGCAAACCGGAATCCCGCGGGCAGAGAGAAACGCGATCGTTTCGGCCATCGCTTCGCCGCCCTCCAGCTTTACACCCGCCGCGCCGGTCTCCTTGAGAATACGCGCTGCGCTCTCAAAAGCCTGCACGGGCGACGCTTCATAGCTGCCGAAGGGCATGTCGACGATGACGACCGAGTGATAGCTGCCACGCACGACCGCCGCGCCATGTGCGCACATCATCTCAAGGCTGACGGGCACAGTCGACGGCAAGCCATAGACAACCTGGCCAAGCGAATCGCCCACCAGCAGCAAATCACAATGCGGGTCGAGCAACTGTGCCATCCGCGCAGTGTAGGCAGTGAGCATCACGACGGGATCGGCCGTCACGCCATTAACTTTGCGCGCCCGGATCGCGGGCACGGTCAGGCGCTTCATGGGAGCGGGGGTGGGGTTCGCCCGGCTGGTCGAGGTGTCGATGGTGAAGGTCGTGGACATGGCAGCGCTGTACCCTAGGCACCGTGTTGGCGCAAATCGGGTAATCAACCGGCGGTGCAGCAATATAGTTCGCTCCGGCGGATCGGGATGCCTCGGCTGTGAGGCATCCCGATTCCGGATTTAAAACGAGAACTTGATAGTGCCGCCCCAGGTTTGCGGGTCGCCCAACTGCGCCGAGATCAGGCCGGTGTTACCCGGCGTGACCGCCAGTGATTCAAAGTAATCTTCGTCAAAAGCATTGCGGACCCATCCGAACACATCGAAGCTATCCGTGCGGAAGCCAGCACGGAAGTTGTGGATCGAATAACCAGCCACATCGGTGTAGATCGACCGCGAAGCGTTAGACGAGAACTTTGAGCGGTAATTGCCGTCATAGCCGATATATACTTGGCCGTCGCGTCCCAGCAACGAGGTAGGCACGTTATATTCGCCACCCCATGAGAAAGCCCATTTCGACACACCTGGAAGCCAGCTTCCCGACACATCGCAATTGGCCGGGCTGTTGGCGCCTGGAGTCGCTGCCGGACCGGGGGGCGTACCTGTACCCCCGCCCGCCAGTTCCGGAGGGCATGGCGCGTTGGTGAACTTCGTGAATTCGTGATCCGTGAAAGCGCCGCTGACATAGCCATTGAATCTTTCGGAAGGACGAACCGAGAAATCCGCTTCGATGCCGCGTGTTCGCACCTTGTCGGCATTGGCAAGATAGCCACGCAGGACGTTGCTACCGCTGACGTTGCTGATCACGCTGGCCTGAAAATCGTTAATCTCCGTCCAGAAGCCCGAGACGTTGAGCGTCGCCTTACGATCCCAGAACTGCGTTTTCAGACCGACTTCGAAGTGATTGACCTTGTCCGGCTTGATGATCGCCACATCAAGTTGAGGCAGGCCGTTCGCCTGACTGGGAACGCCATTCAAGTTCACGCCACCTGTCTTGAAGGAGCGCGCATAGGTCGCATAGGAATGGATGTCGGGCGCGATTTCATAGGCAAGGTTGATGTCGTAGGACAGGTTCCACTTGCTGTAGGGAACTTCGAAGAATTGCGATGCCTGCACGCCGCGCTGCGCGGCGGTCCAGGGATCGTTATAGGACGCACTGGTCGGATCATTGCTGATGACCTGGCGCGTTCCGTTTGATGCGGTGCCGACCACGACCGAATCATAATATCCGTCTTTCTTGTCGTAATTGATCCGGATGCCCGGAGAGACAGTCAACCTGTCAGTCAGTTTCCAGTTCAACTTACCAAAGGCAGCAAGGCTGGTATTATCCAGGCGGATATCATTGGTTGCCAGAATGCCGTTGAGGACCGCGGGATTGTTCGACAGCGCGCTACTGGGCGCAAGAAGCCAGGCGCTGGCGGCTGTACCGGTTTCCTGAACACCACTTGTGCGGATCTTCTGATGGAATGCGAAGGCGCCAACCACGAAGTTCAGGCTCTTACCTTCGTAATTATAGCGCAGTTCCTGCGTGTACTGGTTCTGCTTGGTCGGATTATTGACTTTGGTGTAGATGGGTAGACCGGTAAAATCGCGATCATTTTTCGGACCCCAATCCCAATAGCGCCACGCCGTGACCGACGTCAGGGTGCCAGGACCGATGTCCCACTCCAGTCGTGCGGATGCGCCGCCATGCTCGTTCCGCGCCGCCAGTGCAGCGTCAACGTCGGTCAGGCGATCAAACGGATCGGTACTGGGCACGGCATATCCCGGAAAACGCGCGATTAGCGCTGCATACTGACGGTTCAATGCACGCTGAGTACGTCCCACGCGTGCGTAGATCTGTGCGCAGCAAATCGGGTTCTGGAGGTTATAATCGCCCGACAGGGTGATGTTGAGTGTATCCGTCGGCTTCCAGAGCAGCGAGCCGCGCACACCAAGATTATCTTGCGAATTTACATGCTGGTTGGTCGCGACGTTATAGATCGTTCCACGACGGTCAGTATTGGAGACGCTGATCCTGGCTGCCAGACTGTCTGTCAGTGGCCCCGAAATCGACGCTTTACCCTGTTTGAAGCCGTAATTGCCGAGCGAGATTTCGCCTTTGCCTTCAAACTCGAAACTTGGGGGTCGTGTAGTGATGTTGATCGCGCCCGCCGTTGTGTTCTTCCCGTAAAGCGTTCCCTGCGGACCGCGCAGAACCTCGATCTGATCCACGTCCACGAAGTCCAGAGTCGCCGAGGCAATGCGGTTATAATATACTTGATCGATGTAGATCCCGACGCCCTGCTCGAACCCGTCGTTGGTCAGGCCGAACGGCGCGCCGATACCTCGAATATTGATGAAGGTATTGCGTGGATTGGTCGAATAAAACTGAAGCGTAGGCTGCAATTGGGTCAAGCGATTAATATTGTACGTGCCCTGCGCCTCCAGCGTAGCAGCACTCACGACCGACACTGCAAGCGGAACTTCCTGAACATTCTCCGCGCGACGGCGCGCCGTAACGACGATGGAACCAGCGCCGGCTTCGGCATTTGCTTCAGTACCCGCCGCTTCAGCCGCAGGCGCGGCCTGTTCTTGCGCGTAAACCGCAGGCACAGCGATAGATGCGCTCGCCGCGGTGGCGAGCAGCAGGAAACGGATGTTCATTAGATCCCCCTTATATATTCCGTTGTCGGATAATTCTTTAAGCCTGATCGATGGCGCCAGAACCTGGCGGTGCGCATCAGGAACATTTTATTGAGCAGTGAACCGCGTCTTCTCGGTCACATCCAGTTGCACCACTCGCGCGTCGTGAATGGTGAGCGTGATCGACCCGAAGCGTAACGCCTCAAGCGCCGATCGAACGGCAGCGATGCTGCGCTCGATATCGATCCGGATAGGCGTTGCGCGTGACGAAGATGCAAAGCGTTCAGGTTCGTTGTTGCTCATGATGTCCCTCTTCCGCTTCCTCATATCTCAACTTTGGAAATAGACAAAAAAGCAATGCTGGGGGTCAGCCAAGATAAACTTTACGTTATGCCCTCCGGTGCGACGGGGCGTTGGAAGCGACATTCATTGCCAGCGGGCGGGTTTGCTGACCGGGGATCTGGTCCTCCGCCTGCGCTACAAGTTGGTCGAGCAAAGATTGGCCGAAACGCCAGTCACCCAGCCCACTTTCGGCGTTAATGTGGCCGCTATGCCCGGCATCTACGATCCTGCTGCCCCAGTTCTTCCCGATACTGTGCGCGCGTTCGTAGAAAATATAAGGATCGTTCCTGCTGGCCACCAGGATCGATGGGAACGGCAGGGAACTACGCGGAACTGGGCCGAACCCGCCGATGGTTTCCGGCGTTTCCATCCGATCGCAATCCGGCGGGGCGACCAGCAAGGCGCCGGCGACCGGCCAACCATAAGGCTGGCTTTGCAGTGCTCCCCACCACGCTACCGCCAGGCAACCAAGACTATGAGCAGCCAGGATGATCGGCGCGCCGTGCGAATGCGCCGTTTCACGGATCGCCGCATCAAGGCGGTTTACCCATGTGTTGCGTGTGGGGCTGGCCCAGCTACCCAGGTCCACGCGATGGCAGTCACCGCGGGTCTCTTCCCACACGCTCTGCCAATGGCCCACGCCACTGTTGTTCAGGCCCGGCACGGTCAAGATGACGGGTTGCTGTGCACATCCCGATTGCGCGAATCGTTCCATCGTCCTGCTCCACACCTAGTTATGCGAAGCTCAGACATAATTCTATTTCTGCGGTAGACAATAGGGCAGCGCCAGAATGTGGCACAAATTGGGCAACCGGATCGGCCGCGTCCGGAAATGCAAAACGACCGCGCAGAGGATGATCCCCGGCACGGCCGTTGCTATTCTTCAACTCCCGCTTCCGCATCCGCAGAACCAGGCGTTGTGCAGTTATGCTGCTTCGTATTCGTCCTCATCGGCAGTCTGAACCGGCCCGGAATCCTGACCCTTGGCGCTCACATCGCGATCGACGAATTCGATGATCGCGATTGGCGCAGCATCCGACGCACGAAAACCTGCCTTGATCACGCGCGTGTAACCGCCAGCACGATCCTTGTAGCGCTCCGCCAGAACATCGAACAGCTTGATCAACTGGGTGTCGTCCAGAAGACGTGCGTGCGCCAGACGACGGTTGGACAGGCCGCCCTTCTTCGCGAGCGTAACCAGCTTTTCGACGTAGGGGCGAAGTTCCTTGGCTTTCGACACGGTGGTCGTGATCTGCTCATGCTTGATGAGAGCAGCGGCCATGTTACGGAACAGAGCCGTACGATGGCTGGAGGTACGTTGCAGCTTTCGGCCGCCTACGCGATGACGCATGGTAACTTCCTTTTCGTTCGTTCAGGGGCCGTTTCACGGAACCCCGGACCAGGCGGTGCTGTAAGGGTCACCGCCCAAAACCCTATTTCATCGGGCCAGCCTGAACCGGCGCGATAACCAATCAGCCGAGCAGTTCCTGCTCCAGCTTCTTGGCCATTTCCTCGATATTCTCAGGCGGCCAGCCCGGGATATCCATGCCGAGGCGCAGACCCATGGAAGACAGCACTTCCTTGATCTCGTTCAACGACTTGCGACCGAAGTTCGGGGTACGCAGCATCTCGGCTTCGGTCTTCTGAACCAGATCTCCGATATAGATGATGTTGTCGTTCTTGAGGCAGTTGGCCGAACGCACCGATAATTCCAGCTCGTCGACCTTCTTGAGAAGGTAACGGTTGATCTGGTTCGTGTCGCTCTCGCTCTCCGAAGCCGTCGCAACAGCATGGCCACCCGACGATGGCGCAGCAGTCGGCAGCGCGTCTTCGAAGTGGACGAATAGCTGCAACTGGTCCTGAAGGATGCGGGCGGCATAGGCCACGGCATCTTCGGGCGTTACTGTGCCGTCCGTTTCGATCGTCAGCGACAGCTTGTCATAGTCCAGTTCCTGGCCGACGCGGGTGTTGTCCACCTTGTAAGCGACCTGACGAACCGGCGAATACAGCGCATCTACGGGGATCAGGCCGATGGGCGCATCGACCGGGCGATTGGCAACGGCGGGGACATAGCCCTTGCCGATGTCAGCCGTCAGTTCCATATTCAGCGTCGCGCCTTCATCCAGATGACAGATGATGAGGTCCGGGTTCATCACTTCGATGTCGCCGGAAACCGCGATGTCACCGGCTGTTACTTCGGCCGGGCCGGTCGCGGAAAGCTGAAGCCGCTTCGGGCCTTCGCCTTCCATGCGCAGCGCAATCTGCTTCACGTTGAGAACGATATCGGTCACGTCTTCACGAACGCCGGCAAGCGACGAAAATTCGTGCAGCACGTTTTCGATCTTGATCGAAGTGACCGCCGC
>JBPPMC010000061.1:0-2799 GCA_051305835.1 Sphingobium sp. | reverse complement strand
TTTAGAAAGCGTTGATAAGAAATGCAGATTGTCGAGACGTTGAACGAAGGCCTCAAGCGCGCCTACACCCTGACCATCACACCTGCCGACATCGACGCCCGCGTCGAGCAGGAAGTGAAGACCATGGCTCCACAGGTGCGTATGCCTGGCTTCCGCCCCGGCAAGGTGCCCGCGAATCTCGTCCGCAAGATGCACGGCGAACGCCTCCAGGGCGATGCGCTGAACAACTCCATCCAGGAAGGCGTGCAGAAGATCCTCGCCGACAACAAGCTGCGTCCTGCGATGCAGCCAGCGGTCGAACTGGGCGAGAACTTCGAATTCGGCAAGGACGCCGAGATCAAGGTAGAGCTGGAAGTGCTGCCCGACGTGGCGGCCCCCAACATTGATGGATTGAAGCTGGAGCGCCTGACCGCCGAAGTCTCCGACGAACAGGTCGACGAGGCCGCTGGCAAGATCGCGTCGCAGCAGGGCGCGTATGAAGCATTTCCAGACGACCACAAGGCGGAAACCGGCGACACCGTCGTCGTCGATTTTGTCGGCAAGGTCGATGGCGAAGCCTTTGAAGGCGGCACTGGCGAAGACATGAAGGTCGAAATCGGATCGGGCAACCTGATCCCCGGCTTCGAAGACCAGTTGATCGGCGTGAAGACCGGTGACGAGAAGGTTCTGAACGTCACCTTCCCCGAAGATTACAATGCCGAGAACCTCAAGGGCAAGGCGGCGACATTCGATATCGTGGTCAAGTCGATCCTCGATTCGTCTAAACCCAAGCTGGACGATGATTTCGCCAAGGGGCTGGGTCTTGAAGGTCTCGACAAGCTCAAGGAGCTGTTGAAGGGCCAGATCGAGCAGGAGCATAATGGCCTGACGCGCACGCACATGAAGCGTAAGCTGCTCGATCAGCTTGCCGCGGCGCATGATTTCGATGTGCCGCCGAGCATGGTGGAAGCCGAGTTCAACCAGATCTGGCAGCAGCTTGAGCATGAAGCGGGTCATGATGAAGACCCCGCCGCGGCGCTGGCCGAAATGGAAAAGGACAAGGACGATTATCGCAACATCGCGGTACGTCGCGTCCGTCTCGGCCTGCTCCTGTCGGAGATCGGCCAGGCGAACAATGTTCAGGTCAGCGATGCCGAGATGAACCGCCTCATCATGCAGGCGGCGCAGCAATATGGCCCCGAAGATCGCCAGCGCTTCATCCAATATGTCCAGCAGGAGCCGATGGCCGCTGCCCAGCTTCGCGCGCCGCTGTATGAAGACAAGGTCGTCGATTTCCTGTTCGATAAGGCCGAGATTTCAGAGCGCGCCGTGAGCCGCGCCGATCTGGAAGCGGCGATTGAGGAAGAAGATGGCGACCTCAAGCCGCACGTCCACGGCCCCGATTGCGGTCATGACCATGACGAAAAGCCTAAGGCGAAGAAGGCTGTTTCCAAGAAGGCCGCCGCCAAGGACGCTGAGCCTGCCGAAGTCGTAGAGGTCGAAGCGGAGACCAAGCCCGCCAAGAAGGCGAAGAAGGCCGCCGTTGCTGAGGAAGCTCCTGCAGCCGAAGAGAAGAAGGCTCCTGCCAAGAAGGCCGCGCCGAAGAAGGCTGCCGCTAAAGCAGAATAACATTTGACCGGGCGGGGGGAAGTCATGTCTGCCTCAGGCGAGGCATCGTCGCTTCTCCCCGGCCTGCGTGTGGCGGTCGTGCTGCCCTGCTATAATGAGGCAGGCGCGATCGCGCAGACGGTGCGTGATTTCGCGCAAGCGCTGCCTGACGCTACCATCTACGTCTATGATAATAACAGCACTGATGACAGTCGCGCCCTTGCTGCGGCGGCGGGCGCCGTGGTGCGCAGGGTCCGGCAACAGGGCAAGGGCCATGTCGTCCGCCGCATGTTCGCTGATGTGGATGCCGATATCTACGTGATGGCCGATGGCGACGCGACTTATGAAGCGGCCGCTGCCCCCCGCATGGTTGCGGCAATGCTGGCCGATAATCTGGACATGGTAGTCGGCGCGCGTAAATCGGAAGTGGAGGCCGCCTATCGCCGTGGCCACCGGTTTGGCAACCTTCTGCTCACCGGGTTGCTCCGTCGCCTGTTCGGTCGCAGCTTCACCGATATCCTGTCGGGCTACCGCATATTCTCTCGCCGTTTCGTCAAAAGTTTCCCTGTCCTGTCCGCCGGATTCGAGATCGAGACCGAAATGAGCGTTCACGCGCTGGAACTTGCCATGCCAGTGGCCGAGGAGCTTACGGCTTACGCCGCGCGACCGGAAGGCTCCGTGAGCAAACTCAGCACCTATCGCGACGGCTGGCGCATCTTGAGCACCATCGTCCAGCTTTACCGGCTGGAGCGGCCCGTGCTGTTCTTCGGCATCATCGGCGCGTTGTTTGCACTGGCCGGCCTGGTTCTCGCCGTGCCGCTGTTTCTGACCTTTCTTAAGACAGGGCTTGTACCCCGCTTCCCGACCGCGATCCTCATAACCGGTCTTATGATCATTGCGGTGCTCAACGGCATGTGCGGCCTGATCCTCGATACGGTGGTGCGCGGTCGTCGCGAAGTACGCCGCCTGTCGTACCTTGCTTATCGCGCGCCGAGCGAATTTGCGCGCGATCGTTAGCCGCGCATCCGCACCGAAGGGTTAAGCCCCTTGAACCTGCCCCGCTTTGCACCGATGTAGTGCAGGGCAAAAGCACTCAGCGAAAGAGCACAATGAGAGACCTCCTTTCCGATCCCCTCGCAGCACTCGTTCCTATCGTTATCGAACAGTCGAATCGCGGCGAACGCAGCTTCGACATTTTCTCGCGCCTGTTGC
>JBPPMC010000315.1:0-3641 GCA_051305835.1 Sphingobium sp. | reverse complement strand
AGAACCGGCGCCTGGTCCGCGACTATGAGCAGCTCACCGCCGTCGCCGAGACCCTCATCACCATCGCCGCCTCCGCTACCCTACTACGCCGCTGGGCATGACCGAACGGCCTTCTCAAACGCGCTCTGAGTCCGGGCCAGACGACGTTGTTTCCCGGTGGTGGATCGGGCGTCCTCGAGAGATAGCCACCGAGTCGCGACAATTTGTTGAGATAGAACTGAAGCGTCCCCGGTTTTGCGCCGCGGCTTCCGCTATCGGAAATTAGGCAATCAGAATAGAGATTCTGTCGCCGTAATGCTATTGTTGGGCTCGCATCGGGAGCGGTGCGAAGCTTGGTATCCTTGGCGCGACATCCTGATTTTAGGATCTTATGAAAGATATAGATCTTCCAGCGCAGAGAACACCACCGTATTTTCTCAATCGCTGAGTCGAGGTCGTGATCTGGCACCGTCCAGATCGGTGACGAGCTTCCCACAGCGCCGGCTTGCTGCCCGATGAAACGCCGACTTCCGATGCGCGGATGTGTCAGATCAAGCGTACCGTTCCGGTGAGGCTTTCAATTACCCACATCCGTTCAGGCGAACGTATCAATACCTCGCCAAAGGAATATGGCGGGCGAGGAATCCGATCACGCCCTCGATAAACGGGTCGTTCTTGTCCCCAGCGACCATATGGCCGGCCCCCGGGATCTCATAGACTTCGGTCTGAGGTACCAGCGAGCGCATCTCGGCGACCCCGTGATCATCGACAATGTCGCTGTTCCCCCCTCTGACAAGCAGTGTAGGAAGTGCCACCCGGCTGCTGACATCGACGAGTTCGTTATTGAAGGCCGGCGGCTCCGCGCTCGGTCGTGTTTCAAGCATCCGGGGATCCCAATGCCAGTAGAAGCGGCCATCCTCCCGGAGACGCAGATTTTTAAGGAGACCCGAAGGATCCTTTGGCCGAGGGCGGTCAGGGTTATAGGCGGAGACCGCATCGGCCGCTTCCTCAACCGATGCAAATCCGTTCGGGTTGGCTCGCATAAACTGCTGTATCTTGACCACGCCGGCGGGCGCCGGACGGAGCACGATGTCCACCATGACCAAGGCATTCGCGATAGGATGATCACTGGTTCCGACCGCATAGAAGCTTGTCATGCCCCCCATTGACGCGCCCACGAGGGCTACCGGACCCTTCACCGTTGACAGGACGGTGCGTAGGTCATCAGCGCGCACCTTGAGAGAATAATCGCCATCCTCCGACCAGTCGCTATCGCCATGGCCTCGGGCATCGTAGTTGACGACGTGATAGCCGTTTCCCGCCAATTTGTTCATGGCACCGGCCCACGAATGCCGTGTCTGGCCACCTCCATGCAGCAATATCACGGTTGGCGCGTCCTCAGGGCCGGCAACATCGCCGACCAGAACCACGCCATCGGAAGCGGCAAATCTCCGTTCTGAGATCTTCATTCTCTGCATTTGACTGGGGCAGGTGGTAGTTTCACGATCATATCTCGCTCTGCGCGAATCTGTGCAAATTCACTCGACCCAAGCAGCGGTATCATGTCGGAACTTGTCCCGCGAAGTTCGTGGATCGTATTCGCGCCTGAAACCCTGATCGGGAGGGAAGGGTCAACCATCGCTTCGCACGCTGGCCAAAATTGCCTGCGCCTGTTTCAGATGCGGCGCGTCGATCATCCTGCCATCAAGCTGAAGCGTCCCGATCCCTGGATTGGCGGTGAAGGCTGCAACCACAGCGCGCGCATGCGCGACGGCGGCGTCACTCGGCGTGAACGCGGCGTTTATCACCGCGACCTGGGATGGGTGGATCGCCATCATGCCGGTGAAGCCGTCCCGCGCTGCGCGCGCTGCATAGGCGGCCAGGCCGTCGAGATCGCGGAATGCAGGAAAGACCGTCTCGATTGCATCGACGCCTGCCGCGTGCGCACCGAACAGCGTCAGCGATCGGGCAAGCTGATAGGGCGGTGTGAAACTGCCGTCTTCCTCGCGCGAGGTGGTTGCGCCGATGGCGGCCGGCAGGTCCTCCGCTCCCCAGGTGAGTCCGGCGAGGCGCTCCCTGCCGTCTCTATAGCTCCCAAGACCAAAGATCGCCGCCGGCGTTTCGGTCGCGATCGGCAATATCGCAATATCGGGTTGATCCGGCAGAAGCGCGATCAATGCCGTCACCGTGGCTTCGCTCTCCGATTTGGGCAGCACGATGCCATCTGGCCGGGCGTCCAGCACAGCCGCGAGATCATCCTGCGCGAGCCCACTGTCGAGCGGGTTGATCCGGACGAACAGCCTCATGCTGCGGTCGGCGTTGCGCAGGAACCGGGCGACCGCTTGTCGTGCCTCGGGCTTCCTCTCGGGTGCGACCGCATCCTCGAGATCGAGGATGAGCGCATCCGCAGCCAATCCGAGCGCCTTGTGCATTCGCTCCGGCCGGTCGCCGGGGACGAACAGGAGCGACCGCAATCTCACGCCGGCGTCCGATGCAGCAAGGCGGAGCGCAGGCATTGGCAGACGATTTCGTCGCGCTGGTTGATCAGCTCGTGACGAAATGTGACGATACCGGCACCGGGGCGCGACTTCGAATCCTTCAGGTCCACGACTCCGTTCGGGCGCGGAGGGTGTCACCGAGAAAGACAGGTTTGGGCATGACCAGCTTGTCGTAGCCGAGATTTGCGACGAGCGTACCAAGCGTGGTGTCGCCGACGGACAGACCGACCATCAGGGCGAAGGTGAAGGTACCGTTGACGAGGATGCGGCCGAATTCGCTCGCCTTTGCCGCTTCCACGTCGATGTGCAGCGGCTGAGGATTGTGCGTCATCGTCGAGAACAGGAGATTGTCGGTTTCCGTCACCGTCCGCCGGATCTCATGGTCGAGTCGATCGCCGACCTGCCACTCGTCATAATAGCGTCCCGCCATCAACTGTCCTTCTCTGCCCGCTTCTCGACCCGCGCCAGCACCGTTCCTTCCGCCACCTGACCGCCGACCTGGGCGGACAGTTCGGCAACGATCCCGTCGAACGGGGCGAGCAGGGCCTGTTCCATCTTCATCGCTTCGAGCACCAGCAAGCGCTGCCCGGCGACCACGGCCTCACCCGCGGCCACATCGAGCGAAACGATGCGGCCCGGCATGGGCGCAAGAATGGCGCCATCGGATGGACAGCCTCCGCCCGCGACATCGTCCGCCACAGGGGGGCCGAAAGACCAGGCTTCGCCTTTCAGGAAGAGCAGCGTCTCGCCCTTCACGCATTCCACGACCCCGGATGCCGGCGCGCCGTTCAGCGTCACCAGATGCACCTGTCCCGCGACGTCCACGGCGACGCGGCGATCAGGCTCGCCTGCCGAGCGGAAGCCCGAAAGCGCGGTCCAGGGATCTTTGGCGCCGGTCGGCAGCAGAGCGGCGGCAGCGCCCTGGAGCACGTCCTCCGATGGTTCTCCACCGGGCACGAGTTGCCCGAGATGCCGTTCGATGAAGCCAGTATCGATATCACCCGAAACGAAGGCGGGATCGGCGGCGGCTCGCGCAAGGAAGGATGCGTTCGTCCTGACCGGCCAGACCTGCAGAGCGCCGCACGCCGCCGCGAGCTTTGCTGCGGCCGCTTCGCGGGCGGGCGCAGCGACGATCAGCTTGGCGATCATCGGATCATAATAGGG
>JBPPMC010000288.1:0-5598 GCA_051305835.1 Sphingobium sp. | reverse complement strand
CCTGCAAACAGGTCCGCGACGGCGATCCCCTCGAAGCTGCCGAGGCGGCTGGTCAGCATGGAGAAGAGCGCCTCGCGCGTGCGGTCGGCAGTCGGGCGCGTCACTTCGCCCTTGGGCGCGACCAGCGGACGGCCGCGCCATTGCCCGGCGATGATCCTCATTTCTTCAGCGTCTTTCGGAATTGTGCGAGATCATGCTGACGCACTTCAAACACTTCGCCGACGGGCAGGTCGGTCAGTTCGAAGACGCCGTAGCGCGTGCGGATCAGGCGGTTCACTTCGACGCCCAGATATTCGAGAACGCGGCGGACTTCGCGGTTCTTGCCCTCCGTCAGCGTCATTTCGATCCACTGGTTCGTGCCGGTGCGGCGCTCCAGATTGGCGTCGATCCGGCCATAGCGGATGCCGTCTATCTCCACGCCCATCACCAGTTCCTCAAGCTGCGCCTGACTGACGGTGCCATGCGCGCGGGCGCGATAGCTGCGTTCGACACCGGTGGAGGGCAGTTCCATCTGCCGTTTGAACTCGCCGTCGGTGGTGAGGAGGAGCAGCCCTTCGGTGCTCATGTCCAGCCGCCCGATCGGCATAAGGCGCGGCAGGCCAGCGGGCAGGCGATCATAAATCGTCGGGCGGCCCTTCGGATCGCGCTCGGTCGTCAGATAGCCTGCGGGTTTGTGGAACAGGAACAGGCGAGTCGGCTCCGGTGCGTCGACCAGCTTGCCATCGACGGTGACGCCCTCCAGCGAAGTGAGCAGCGTTGCGGGAGTCGTCAGCACTTCGCCGTTGAGCGCGATGCGGCCTTCGTCGATCATCCGCTCAATCTCCCGGCGGGACGCGATTCCGGCGCGGGCGAGCAGCTTCGCGATCCGCTGCGGCTCGGTGCTGCCGTCGCTCGCCGCCTGTGTCTTGGCGGGATGCGGGTTGGCGGGACCGGGCGTCTTCAGCGCGCCGGCGCGGGGACGGCGGGGTCCGCGCGCAGGGCCGACAGTGCGGAAGGTTTTCTTGGGCGGTTGCAGAGAGAAGTTCCTTTTGTCGGACGGACCGAAGTGCAAAATGGATGAACGGTGCCGACGTACAGCTAATTTGCAGAGTGATCTTGGTAGACCAAGCAACTGCCGACGGTAGCAGGGCGTTATACCCGCGTGCTTTCTCGCGGCGTGATGACGGAATTGGGGCAAAACGGCAAATGTTTTTCGGCAAAGACGCATCGGCGCTAAGTGGCCCGGCAATCAAGCGCATCCTTGTGGTGGAGGATGAGGCGCTGGTCGCGTTCGACAATGAGAATTTTCTGGTGCACGCGGGCTATGTCGTAGTGGGTACGGTCGATAGTCACGACGCGGCAGTGGCGCTGATCGAAAGCCAGGACATCGACCTGGTGATTGCCGATGTGCGGTTGTCCGGCGACAAGAATGGCATCGACGTCGCGGGCTTTGCCAAAGCGCGCGACATTCCGGTGTTGTTCGTGACCGGCGCATGCCCGATCGACGCACGGCATCTGGCGGTCGGGTGCCTTGCCAAGCCCTATTCGCAGCGCGATTTGCTCTCCGCGATCAAGGCAATCGATGCATTGATCCGGGGCAAGCGGCTGCCGCGCCTGCCTGTGGGCCTCAGCCTGTTCGGCGATGCCGCGGGCGAGGGCCGCGCGGCGAGTTGAGTATGAGGGACTAGCCACCGCCGGGATTTTGACTAGGGTTGTGCCCGAGAAGCGGGGACCGAAGCGAGCATGGCCATACAGAGCGAGACGACCGGCTGGCGGGCGAGCGTGCCCGAAGTGGTGCGGCCCTATACGCAGCCTGCGCCGGTGGCGGCATTCTTCCTCGGCATATCGTCGGGCTTTCCCTATGCGATGATCGGCGCGACGCTGACCACGCGGCTGGCGCAGGATGGCATCGACAAGAAGGCAGTGACGGCGTTCACGCTGGCGTTTCTGGTCTATAATCTGAAATGGCTGTGGGCGTGGGTGGTCGATGGCGTTCGACTGCCGCTGATCGGGCATCTGGGCAAGCGCGTGTCGTGGCTGCTGCTGGCGGGCGTGATGGTGATGGCGGCGGTCGCCAATCTGGCGCTGGTCGACCCGCGATCGAGCCTGCTCGCGACGGCCTATGCGGCGGTGCTGGTGGGATTTGCGGGCGCGACGTTCGATATCGTGATCGACGCCTATCGCATCGAGACACTGAAGCCCGAGGAATTGGGCGTCGGCTCTGGCATGACGCAATATGGCTGGCGTATCGGTTCGGTCGCGGCGGGCGCACTGGCGCTGGTGCTGGCGTCGCGGATCGGGTGGCAGGGCGCATATATGGCTTGCGCGGTGTTCGCCTTGCCCGCGATGCTGACCGGTCTGATCATGGGCGAGCCGGAGCGCCATCGCGAACCGCCCGCCAAGCGCGCGGCAGGGGAATTGTGGCAGTCCATCGTCGGGCCGCTGATCGAATTTTTTCAGCGTAAGGGGGCGTTCCTCGTCCTGCTCTTCATCCTGTTGCACAAGATCGGCGACACGCTGGCGAACCTGACGTTCCGGTTGTTGTTCGACGACTTGGGGTTCAGCAATGACGAGATTGCGATCTATGACGTGGGTATTGGCTTTTGGGCCTATCTGATCGGCATATTCGTGGGCGGCATCCTGTATGCGCGCATGGGGATGAAGCGGTCGGTATTGCTCAGCCTGATCCTGATGGGGGTTTCCAATTTCAGCTTCGCGGCGCTCGCGTCGGCGGGGCATAGCAATATCGGCATGGCGAGTGCGATCGGGTTCGAGAATTTTGCGAGTGGGATCGGCGGCGTCACCGTGATCGCCTATTTCTCAGCGCTGTGCGACTTGCGCTTCACCGCCGCGCAATATGCGCTGATATCGGCGGCGGCGAGCATAGTGGGACGCTTCCTGACGGGGACGAGCGCGGGCGCGCTGATCGAACGGTTCGGCTATGTCGACTTCTACCTGCTGACGACGGCGCTGGCGCTGCCGGGCATCGTGCTGTTCTGGCTGATGATGCGAGCGGGGTTGATCGATGCCAGCGTGGGAACGGCGGGGACCGAGGAACCCGCAGATCAGTCCGCGCCGTAAATATCGATCGGGCAGCCGAGGTCCGCGAAACTTTGGGCGACGGCCTGCGCGCAGGTGAGGGCGCCGAGGGCCGCTGAGCTGGCGAGCAGCGTGGCGAGCTGTTCGTGCGCTTGCCGAGGGTCGCTCTGGCCGCAGCCTATGGCATAAGTCAGGCGCGCTTCATCGGTCGTCATGCGGCTGCAACAGCAGGGTGCGACCAGTATCTTGCGCGTGGAGACGCGGGACAATTCCAGCATCATGGCGCGCATCAGCACGAGCGGGCGGCGGTAGCTTTTGCCGAAGCTGCCGAGCAGCGCATTTGCCGCGTGCGCATCATTTACGCCCGTCGAGGCCATACGGCGCATCACGAACAGGAACAAGCGACTTCCCGTGGTGCGCGGCAGCGGCCGGTCCGCCACGGGAAGCGATTGAGTATCGGGGAACGTTGGGGATTGAGCGGGATTATGGCTGGACATCGGCTGGCTCCTGTAGCGACAGAGGCAAGACTATAGATTAGCTATTGCGAGTCAATCGCAATAATATCCATTGAGCGATTTAGTCAGGCCGTTGGTCGTTTCGGCGCAGGACATCGCCTGCGAGATAGAGCGAGCCGGCGATGAGGATACGGGATGGCTGGCCGGTTGCGGTAATAGCGGCGATGGCCCGCGTGGCGTCGCCATGGGCAGAGCAGCCGATGCTCCACGCCTGCGCGATCTGTGCGAATCGATCTGCGGGATGATATTCATGATCGGGCACGGGCAGCGCGTGAATATGGGATAGCTTGCCATGCAGGGGAGCAAGAAACGCCTCGACATCCTTGTTCGACAACATGCCAATGACGAGGTGAAACGGATTGTCCCCGGCCCCGAGCGATTCCAAGAAGCGCCCGAGCATTTCGCCCGCCGCGGCATTGTGGCCGCCGTCCAGCCAGACTGTGCTGCCTGCGGGGAGCGGCGCGATAAGCGGGCCACCCTCCAGACGTTGCAGGCGGGCGGGCCATTGCGCCCATAGCGGTGCGGCCTTAAGCGCGGCTTCGCTGACGGGCACGGCGTCCTGATGGCGCAGCATGGCGATGGCGAGCGCGGCGTTCATCGGCTGATGCGGGCCGGGCAGGCGCGGGAGCGGCAGTTCGAGCTTTCCGAACGTGTCGCGATAGTGGAGGCGGTCGCGATAAACGGCGGCGTCCCAGTGCTCGCCCATGGGGAACCATGGCGCCTGCGCGGCGCTGGCGGCGGCCTGCATCACCGGCGCGAGGGAGGCGGCGTAGCGGGCGGTCACGAGTGGGACGCCGGGCTTGGCAATGCCTGCTTTTTCGGCGGCGATTTCGGCAAGGGTGTTGCCGAGAAATGCCTGATGGTCGATCCCGAGTTGCGCGATGCCGCAGACAGCGGGGGCGGGAAGAATGTTGGTGGCGTCCAGCCTTCCGCCCAGGCCCACCTCTATAATGCAGGCGTCGGCGGCATGGCGGGCGAAGGCGAGGAAGGCGACGGCGGTGGTGACTTCAAAGAAGCTCGCACCGATGTCGCCTGCGCAATCGAGCACATCCCCCAGATATTCTGCGAGCATCGCGTCACTGATGAGGGTGCCGTTGATGCGGATGCGTTCATTGAAGCGGACCAGATGCGGGGAGGTGAAAACGTGGACGCTCTTGCCGTCCGCCTCCAGTGCGGCGCGCAGGAATGCGCAGGTCGAGCCTTTGCCGTTGGTGCCCGCTACGTGGAAGACCGGGGGGTGGGCAAGGTGCGGATCGCCGAGTTTTGCCAGCAGCAGCGTGATGCGTTCGAGGCCGAGAATATCCGCGCCGGGCGAGAGCGACCACAGGCGGTCCAGTTGCGCCTGGACGGCGGGATCAGTGGAAGTAGCATTGTCCGGCATCGCGGTTATGAGGCCTTCCGGGACGGGTTGATGTTGGCGCGTTTCTGAAGTTGGATGGCATCATCTGGAGACTATTGTCGCCATCGAAATACTATCGTCACCCCGGATCAAGTCCGGGGCGACGAAAAATTCAGTGTGATGCTACCGCCTCAGGGGCCACTTGCGCCGAGGCGAGGTAGCCGACGACTTGCGCGAGCGTTGCCTTCAGGTCGCGGCGATGGACGACCATGTCGATCATGCCGTGCGCCAGCAGATATTCGGCGCGCTGGAACCCTTCGGGCAGTTTTTCGCGGATCGTATTTTCGATCACACGCTGGCCCGCAAAGCCGATCAGCGCATTGGGTTCGGCAATCTGGATGTCGCCCAACATCGCATAGCTGGCGGTGACGCCGCCGGTGGTCGGATCGGTGAGCACGACGACATAGGGCAGGCCCGCCGCATGCAGCTTTCGGATGGCGACGGTGGCGCGGGGCATTTGCATCAGCGAAAGGATGCCCTCCTGCATCCGCGCGCCGCCCGCTGCGGTGCAGATGACATAGGGGGCATGCGTAGTGATGGCTTCCTCGATGCCTTGCACGAAGGCTGCGCCGACGCCCATGCCCATCGATCCGCCCATGAAGGCGAAGTCCTGGACGCCCAGCACGATCGGTTGAGCGCCAATCGTGCCGCGCGCGTTGATGAGCG
>JBPPMC010000278.1:0-5052 GCA_051305835.1 Sphingobium sp. | reverse complement strand
GGCCTCACGGTCGCGTTCCGCGCGGGTGCGATTACCGGCATGCTCGTGGCGGGTCTGGCCTTGCTCGCGATATCGGTATTCTTCTGGTATCTGACTGGTCCGGCAGCACATGCGCCGGATGACCGGCTCGTGATCGACAGCCTGGTGGCGCTGGCCTTCGGCGCGTCGCTGATCTCGATCTTCGCGCGGCTGGGCGGCGGTATCTTCACCAAGGCGGCGGATGTGGGTGCGGACCTTGTCGGCAAGGTCGAGGCGGGCATACCGGAGGACGATCCACGCAATCCTGCGGTCATCGCGGACAATGTGGGCGACAATGTCGGCGATTGTGCGGGCATGGCGGCGGACTTGTTCGAAACCTATGTCGTGACGGTCGGCGCGACGATGGTGCTGATTGCGTTGCTGATTACCGGCGTCGACAATGCGCAATTGATGCAATTGATGTCGCTGCCGCTGGCGGTGGGCGGAATTTGCATCATCACTTCGATCATCGGCACCTATTTCGTGCGGCTGGGCAAGAGCCAGTCGATCATGGGCGCGCTGTACAAGGGCTTCTGGTGCACCGCGATCCTGTCGATCGGCGCAATCTATTATGTGTGTCGTCAGGTGCTGGGTGACCTCAACGCGGTGTTCGGGGCCGATCTGGATGGCGCGGGTGGCTATACCGGGATGGCGTTGTTCTGGTCGATGATGGTCGGTCTGGGCGTCACCGGGCTGCTGGTCGTCATCACCGAATATTATACCGGCACCAATTACCGCCCGGTGCGCTCCATCGCCAAGGCGTCGGAGACCGGCCATGGCACCAATGTCATACAGGGGCTGGCGATCAGCCTTGAATCGACGGCGTTGCCGACGCTGGTGATCGTCGTGGGCATCATCGTGTCGCATCAGCTTGCGGGGCTTATCGGCATTGCCTTTGCGGCGACGGCTATGCTGGCGCTGGCGGGCATGGTCGTGGCGCTGGACGCATATGGTCCGGTGACGGACAATGCGGGCGGCATCGCCGAAATGGCGGGCATGGAGCAGGACGTGCGCCAACGCACGGACGCGCTGGATGCCGTGGGCAACACGACCAAGGCGGTGACGAAGGGTTATGCCATCGGGTCGGCTGGCCTCGCCGCGCTGGTGCTGTTCGGCGCCTATACGGAGGATCTGAAGTTCTACAACTCGGCGCTCGGCCTTACCGATCCCGTCGATTTCAGCCTGTCCAACCCGTATGTCATCGTCGGGCTGCTGCTCGGCGCATTGCTGCCCTATCTGTTCGGAGCGATGGGCATGACGGCGGTGGGCCGTGCTGCGGGCGATGTCGTCAAGGACGTGCGCGCGCAGTTCGCGGAGAATAAGGGCATCATGAATGGCACGAGCAAGCCGGACTATGCCCGCACCGTCGATCTGGTGACGAAGGCGGCGATCAAGGAAATGATCGTGCCCAGCCTGTTGCCGGTGTTGGCGCCGATCGTCGTCTATTTCGTGATCTCGTGGGTCGCGGGCGTGGCACAGGGCTTTGCGGCCTTGGGTGCATTGCTGCTGGGTGTGATCGTGTCGGGACTGTTCGTCGCGATTTCGATGACCAGCGGCGGCGGCGCGTGGGACAATGCCAAGAAGTTCATCGAGGACGGCAATCATGGCGGCAAGGGCAGCGACGCCCATAAGGCAGCCGTGACCGGCGATACGGTGGGCGATCCGTACAAGGATACGGCGGGTCCGGCGGTCAATCCGATGATCAAGATCACCAACATCGTCGCGCTGCTGCTGTTGGCGGCACTGGCGCACGGCGCGGGGTAACATAGGCGTGGGGCGGGCTAAGGCTCGCCCCTTCACGCCTTGCGTCCGACACGCGGCAGCATGTTGCGGAAATCGCATGTCCGCCTATAGCGGCACCATGTCCACGCCCGATCTTTTCGCCTCGTCGCTTGCCGCGCTGGAAGCGCGCGGACGGTTGCGCCGGTTGATCCCGCGCAGGGGGCGCGATTTTGCATCGAACGACTTTCTCGGGCTTTCGGCCGATCCGGAGATTGCGCGCGCGGTGGCCGGGGCGGCGCTACGCGGCGTGCCGGTAGGCTCCGGCGGTTCGCGATTGTTGCGGGGCAATGCGCCGGAGCACGAGGCGCTGGAGGCGCAGGCGGCGGCGTTCTTCGGCAGCGAGGCGGCATTATATTTCGCCAATGGCTTCGTGGCGAACATGGCGTTGCTTTCCTGCCTGCCGCAGCGAGGCGACCTGATCGTCGCGGATGAACTGGTGCATGCCAGCGCACATGATGGCATTCGGCAGTCGAAGGCGGCGCATCTGTTCGCGCGGCACAATGACCCGCAATCCTTTGCCGATCTGATCGCAGGCTGGCGGCAGGAAGGCGGCGCCGGGCGCGTGTGGATCGCAGTGGAGACGCTCTATAGCATGGACGGCGACATCGCGCCGCTCGACGCGTTGAGCGAAATCGCTGTGCAGCATGACGCGATGCTTCTGATTGATGAGGCCCACGCTACCGGCGTATTCGGTCCCGGCGGGCGTGGCATCGGCGCGGCGTTGGAGGGGCAGGGGAATGTCGTTTCGCTGCATACGTGCGGCAAGGGGCTGGGCGTTGAGGGCGCTCTGGTGTGCGGCACCCGGAATGTGATCGACTGGCTCATTAATCGGGCGCGGCCCTTCATCTTCTCGACGGCACCGTCACCGCTGATGGCGGTGGCGGTCGGTGCGGCGTTGCGGCGGGTTGAGGCTGCGGATGATCTGCGCGCGCAAGTGATGCTGTTGCGGGACCGGGCGGGGCAGGCGATCTGTGCGCCCCTGGGCTTGCCGATGCCGCAGAGCCAGATTCTGCCGGTGATACTGGGTGACGACAAACGCACGATGGCCCTTGCCGCCACGTTGCAGGGCGCAGGGTTCGACGTGCGGGGGATCAGGCCGCCGACCGTCGCGCCAGGCACGTCGCGGCTGCGCATTTCGTTGACGCTGAATGTCGGGCCGGACGATGTCGATGAATTGGGCGTGGCTTTGCAGGCGGCTTTGGCGTGACGCGCGCCGTGGTCGTCACCGGCACCGACACGGGCATCGGCAAGACAGTGTTCGCAGCGGGACTGGCGGTCGCGCTCGGTGCTGCGTACTGGAAGCCGGTGCAGGCCGGGACCGATCCGGTTAGCGATACCGATACGGCAGCGTATCTGGGCGCTAGGGTACTGCCCGAAGCCTATTCACTGGCGACGCCTGCATCGCCGCATCTTGCCGCGCGGATCGATGGCGTGACGATCGACCCGGCGCGGCTCGCTTTGCCGCAGGTCGATGGCCTATTGGTGGCGGAGGGCGCAGGGGGCGTGCTGGTGCCGCTGTCGGAGACATTGCTCTATGCCGATGTGTTTGCGACCTGGGGCGCACCGGTCATACTCTGTGCGCGGACCGGCCTCGGCACGATCAACCATAGCCTGCTCAGCATAGAGGCTTTGCGGGCGCGAGGCGTGCCGCTGCTCGGGATCACGTTCATCGGCGACGTGCATGAGGAGAATGAGCGGATCGTGCCTCTGCTTGGCAAGGTGCCGTCCTTGGGACGGTTGCCGATGCTGGACGTGCTCTCGCCGGAAACATTGGCGGCGGCGTTCGCGGATAATATCGATCTTGCAACGATAAGGGCCGCGCTGTGACGTCTCCGGTCTGGCACCCGTTCACTCAGCATGGGCTGAATGAACTGATCCCGCAGGTGGTGCTGGCCAAGGGTTCGCTGCTTCATTGCGCGGATGGCAGTACGCTGATCGACGGCATTTCGAGCTGGTGGGTGACGACGCACGGGCATTGCCATCCGCGCATCGTCGCCGCCATTGCGGAACAGGCGGCGAGGTTGGATCAGGTGATCTTTGCCGGTTATACGCATGAGCCGGCGGAGACCGTGGCGCGGGCATTGGTGGACCTGGCGCCCACGGGGCTGGACCATGTGTTCTTTTCCGACAGCGGATCGACGGCAGTCGAAGTCGCGCTGAAGATGGCGCTGGGCTACTGGAATGTCGTGGATAGTCGCAGGACGGCGATCCTCGTCATGGAGCATAGCTATCATGGCGATACCATCGGCACGATGTCCGTGGGGGAGCGTGGCGCATTCAATCGCGCTTACGAGCCGCTGCTGTTCGACGTGGTGACGATCCCGTTCCCCGTCGCCGGGCGCGAACAGGCGACGCTGGATGCACTGGACGCCGCCTGCGCCGCCAAACCCGCCGCGTTCATCGTCGAACCCTTGATCCTTGGGGCGGGTGGCATGCTGGTCTATCCGGCGTGGGTGCTGCGCGAGATGGCGGCGATCTGCGCGCGGCATGACGTGCTGTTCATTGCGGATGAAGTGATGACGGGATGGGGCCGCACGGGGACGCTCTTCGCCTGCGAACAGGCTGGCGTTGCGCCCGATATCCTCTGTCTCGCCAAAGGTATCACCGGCGGCACGATCCCGCTTGCCGTGACGCTCGCCAGCGCGCGGATCTTCGAGGCGCACCGGTCCACCGACCGGGCGCGCATGTTCTTCCATTCCAGCAGCTATACGGCGAATCCGATTGCCTGCGCGGCCGCTGTTGCGAACCTGGCGATCTGGGCGGAAGAGGATGTGCTTGGGCGGATCGGTGCGCTGGCAAGGGGTGTGAGCGACGGCCTTGCCAGGCTCGATGGCGCGATGTTTGCCAATCACCGCCAGTGCGGCACGATCGGCGCGGTCGATCTGGTCACGCAGGACAGCGGCTATCTCTCGTCGCTCGCGCCCGATTTACGTGCCTTTTTCCTGGCGCGCGGGCTATTGTTGCGGCCGCTGGGCAACACTATCTACGTGATGCCGCCTTATTGCACCGATGCTGGACAGTTGGCCCGCATCTTTGACGCCATTGTCGAGGCTGGCACGCATTTCGCCTGAACCCGCGCAAACAGCGTCGGGAACGGCATAGCTTTTCATTTGCACACTTAGGCGCTATGGCGGCGCGAATTTTTAGGTCTATCGGGATATTATGGCGAAAGAAGAACTGCTTGAAATGCGCGGGTCCGTTGTGGAATTGCTTCCCAACGCGATGTTCCGCGTGAAGCTGGAAAATGACCAC